>NZ_ALCA01000093.1 GCF_000278725.1 Actinomyces sp. ICM47
GTGCGGCGGGTGGCCATGGGGTCGTGGCTTGGGGTGGGCGCGGAGATTCGTCAGCGAGTGTGGCGCGGTTCCGGCGGTGCGGGGGTGGGGTGTTCTGGAGGGGTCGGCTTGTCGCGCGTCAAACGCGTGCGAAACCGCGAGGCCGTGGCGCTTTGGCGACACGCGGCAGCCCCGCGTCATGGAGCGATTCACTAGATGCTGCAGCAATGCACTAGATAGCAGAGCATTGCACTGCTTACTACCTAGTGCAATTCTGCGCTAAGTAGTGCAACGCTACTGAGCAACGAGCCTGCGTGCGGCAAGGCTTGCCCCATAGCTGCTCCAACAAGGTTCCAGCCGAGCCATGCCGGGCAGCCCTGCACCAGTTAGGGGGCATTACACCAGTTAGGGAGCATTGCACTAGCTCCGAGCTAGTGTAATACCCCGCTAAGTGGTGTAACACCACTTAGGAACAAGCGTTATTGTGGCCTGATGTCTACTACGCCTTGGTGAGAACCATGTGAGCGGCCACGGGTCAGTGAAATGGTGCGTAGTGTCGGACCTGTTGGCGGGGGTCGCGCTGACCTGAAGTGTATCCGCGCTATCGCGTGTTGCGATCAGGGCGTGCACCCCATCAGTGGGCATTGCACCCGCTCTGATCGGGTGCAATGCTCCCTAACGGGTGCGGCCTTCATGAATTTCGCACGTAATTCTATTCAGCGTTCTTCAGAATTTGAAATCGGAACGTTGAAATTCTGCGCTTTCTGGGGTTCCGCAAATTTGTGGTGTCTAGGAATTACGTGCGAGATTATTGGGCAAGTGCTTAAGGGGCGAGCCTAGCGTGTTACTGTGCTCGCCGGGGCGTCCTTGAGCCAGTCGTAGGCGACGCGCTCCGTGCCGTTAGCGACAATGATTGTGCCGTACTCGCGGAATCCGAAGGACTCAAGTGCATGTCGCATCGGTGCGTTGTCCTCGTGGGTGCCGCAGCGCAGGTGATCGGAGCGGGCGGCCGCGAAGTTGAAGATCGCCCGAGCGACACCGCGTCCGCGAACCGCCGCCACGCGGTGGATGACGTGGTACTCAGCCTCGGAATGCCATGCGCCGACAATCTTAGAGTAGGTCTCGTCTGGCCCGGGAGCGAAAGAAAAGACGGCGAGCGGCCCCTCGTCGTCGGACACGAGGAAGCAGTGTCCGAGTGCGATGTCTTCCTCAGCGTCAATGCGGCCCGGGTACCCGTCGGGCCACTGAGTCGCATTCCCATTTGCCTGCATGAACGCCCGAGCATGCGCATACGCGCCCTCGATGAACTTGAGGTCGTCAGGAGATGCGATTCGAATCTGCATGACAGCTCTAGATATCCTGAGGTCGCAACCTGTCATTGAATGCCCTTGGAGATGTAATATTTTGCATAAGTATATGAGATTGACTCAATGGTTGATCATGCGCTGAACTATCAGGTTTCTATATGGTAGTTGTAGAGATTCTAACGGTCGGATGGGCCAAAATATTCGCAGTCAGTGAATTTGAAGTGCTCTGGAGCTATGTTGTTGGCGTCTGTCTCATTATCTTGTGTAATTTTACATTGAGTGAAATATGTTTTCGAGAGGTGCGATGTGTTTGAGGTGCTTAGTCTTCCAAATATGCATTTTTTGAAATAGAGAGTGGTGTCGACGTTCTCATCCAATAGATCGAAATTAAAGGAGATTGTCGCCCAAATGTAATTATCTGGGGGAGTTGGGGTTTCTGGCTCATCAAAAAAATCGGTATCTGCATCTGCTGACACATCAGTTGGATGTTGTTGTGTTGCTTTTGGTCGCAGGAAATTACATTCTTTAAATAATGGAAAGTCTTGGTTAGGAAGTGGCCCGCCTGGGGCTATTTGGTGTTGTAGATCCTCTAAAATGCAGAGTGCAATATTCTCAAAGTGCCAAAGTTTTACTTCGCTTGGGAAGTTGTCTTGGTGTAATACTGGTTTCTCGTTATTAGTGCCCTTCGGTTGCCCTGTTACTGTGAGCTGGGAATGGAAGGTGGCATATTTCCATAGCAATGTCGCCTTTTGAAAAATCTCCAAATTTACCTTATGGTTGAAAGTTGAATGATTGAAGTGAATCATTGAACTACTTGTAAAATTGGTGATTGAAATGGGGGTGAGGAATATGGTGTCTGTTAAGTTGATTGACATTCCGTCCCAGTAGCCTTTGAGGTTGGTGTTGATTCGTTCAAGGATGTTGTTCAGTATTAGGTTCTGCAATTCTCCCCTCTCGTTTTCATTTTCAAAATTGTTGGGAAGGGGGTCTCCTAAGTATCTTATGTGTGCGCAAAGTGCGCTGAGGATGGCGCTGTTTAATATTCGTGTCGTGTTCGATTCTTTTTGTATACTTTTATTAAGTTGGTCTGCGAGTTCGAAGTATCTGCAGATTCCTTCGTATTGATCATAATATGAATTTGCGGAGAGGAGTTCGTGCGCGGTATTGCGCATGTGCCAGAGAGTCTCAGTAGCTCTTTCTAGTTCGCGAGTCGCATTGTCGCTGTTCCTCTGCTGCCAGGCTGAGAATGCGAATCCTGCGCCGGTGATCGTCATACAGAGCTTCATTGCGTTAGATGATGGCCAATGCCATTGCCATCCCCAGCCCAATGCGCTGATAAAACTCAGCACAAACAGGACAAACGCTATGAGCAGTGGAGTCCACCACTTCATTAGGCATGGGGGCATAGCGGTTAGTCGTGCAGGTTCGTCGTCTTCCTGTTTGCAGCGCTTCCAGAACTTCAATTTCTCGAGGAAGTTCTTTTGTCTCGAGGTGTTGTCCTCGGGCTCGTTGGCGCTCGTTCGCTCATCGTCGGCGGGGACCATGCTGGTTCCTTTGCTCTGGGTTCACTGCTTCGCATCGTAGCAGCCTGTCTAGGCAGTTGGCCCCACAACGAACGCTCAGGCAGCAGGGGTGTCAAGCGAATGCCCTGTTGGGGTCTGCGGCATCGCAGTCCTATGGCGTGGTGTGTGGCAACTGGGCCCGATGGGTGCTGCCCTGGGCCTGTCACCCGGAGCGCCAACCCGCTGTTCCGCAGCCTAACCCTCTGTTCGGTACGTGGGCGAGGCTGCCCACGCTCGGAATAGCGGGTTAACGTGCGGATTGAAGGGCAAGGCTACCGCCGACGCGTGAAATTAGCCGTTAGCCCTGGCTGTTCGTAAAACGTGTGTGAAACCGTGGCGGTGCCCGCTCAGGCAGTAGCCCACCAAGCAACAACGCAACCCCGACCGCAACAATGCAACCCCGCCCAGCAACAACCCCGACCGCAACAACGCCCACAACGATGCAGCCTCACCCCGCAACAATCCCACCCCACCCCGCAACCCCGTGGCATCTCCCGCAAACCCTGCCCCGGCCTCGTTCGTGGGTATGAACCTGGCTAGACTGGCCCCTATGACTGAAAACGCGCAGCTTGTTGTGACCCTGTCCTGCCCGGACCGCCCCGGGATCGTGCACGCCGTGACCGGCGTGATCGGCGAGTCCGGCGGCAACGTCATCCAGTCCCAGCAGTTCGGCGACCCTGACACGGGCACGTTCTTCATGCGCGTTGAGGTGGACTCCCCGAAGGGTCGCGCGCCCATCGACGATGGCTTGGCCCGCGTCGCCGAAGAATTCGGCGCAACCTACCGCGTCGACGACCTGGGCCGCAAGCTGCGCACCATCATCATGGTGTCGCGCGAAGGCCACTGCCTGACTGACCTCCTGTACCGCCAGCAGACGCAGGGCCTGCCCATTGACGTGATCGCGGTCGTCGGCAATCATCCGGACCTGGCGCCCGTCGCCCAGTTCTACGGCGTCCCCTTCCTGAACATCCCCGTCACGAAGGACACGAAGGCCCAGGCGGAGCGCCAGCTCCTCGACCTGATCGCCTCCGAAAAGGTGGAACTTGTCGTCCTGGCCCGCTACATGCAGATCCTCTCCGACCAGGTCTGCCGCGCCATGCAGGGCCGCGTCATCAACATCCACCACTCGTTCCTGCCGTCCTTCAAGGGCGCGCGCCCCTACGCGCAGGCCCACGATCGCGGCGTCAAGCTGATCGGTGCGACCGCGCACTACGTGACCGCCGACCTGGACGAGGGGCCGATCATCGAGCAGGACGTCACCCGCGTCTCCCACGCAGACTCCACGCCGGACATGGTGGCGCTCGGCCAGGACGTGGAGCGCCGCGTCCTCGCCCAGGCCGTCCGCTTCCACGCGGAGCGGCGCGTCCTCATGAACGGCAACCGCACGGTCGTCTTCTCTCGCTGACGTCGGGTACGCGTGGTGTCAAACACTGGCACGGTGCTCCGCTGAGGTGTGGTGCCCACCGACGAGGCCGCGGCTGGCTCTCGCGGTGGGCACCCTCTATCTGCGCGTATGTCAGTCGCAGCGCCGTGAAAGTGTCGCGTGAGGGCCTCCCGGCGTGTCGCGTCCTGTAACAAGAAAATGTGCGGCCAGGCGGTCATATTTGCCTATGATCATGCGCTTCCGCGAATGCGTTTGTCACTTTGCCTGCAACGCTGAGACGTGATCTTTCGGTCATTTAGCGGGTAAGCGTCGCGTTGACCGTCTGATAAATGGCACACTTGTTACGTGGACGAAACGACTCAGCAACACGCTCCTGTCACCGGCTACGTTCCCGGTGGTTTTGACATGTTCCATCAGGGACACCTCAACATCCTGCGCGCCGCCCGCGAGCGCTGCGATCGTCTGGTCGTCGGCGTGACCTCTGACGAGGCGCTGATCCGCATGAAGGGCCGTGCGCCCGTTATTCCGCTGAAGGAGCGCTGTGACCTCGTGTCGTCGCTGCGTTTCGTGGATGCGGTGGTCGTGGACCTGGATCAGGATAAGCGCCTGGCGTGGCGGCTCCAGCCTTTCGACGTGCTCTTCAAGGGCGATGATTGGAAGGGCACTCCTAAGGGCGCTCAGCTTGAGGCGGAGATGGCGGAGGTCGGCGCGCGCGTCGTCTATCTGCCGTACACGCCGTCGACGTCGTCGACGAAGCTGCGCCGCTTTATCGCGCCTGAGGACTTTAGTGACGAGGCCTCGGCTGACAAGTCTGACAAGGCGACGGAAGGGGAGCAGCAGTGAGCCTCCCAGTGGTGCTTGAGCCGGGTGCTTCGTGGGGTACTCGCTTCACGACGTATCGTGCGGCCTTGGCAGCTGCGCAGAAGCCGGGCGCGGGTGTTCCCGCGTACATGCGCTGGGTGAACCGTGGGGCTGCGCGCGTGGCCGCTGCGGCGTGCGCAGCTTTCGGCTGGACTCCGAATTTCGTCAGTTTCATCTCCGTGTGCTTCTCGACGCTCGGTCTCATCGTCCTTGTCGCGCTCGAACCTGCGTGGTGGACGGGTCTGATCGTGGGCACGTCCCTGGCGGTCGGTTTCATGTTTGACTCGGCGGACGGTCAGGTGTCGCGCGTGACCGGTGCGTCGTCGAAGACGGGGGAGTGGGTGGACCACGTGGCGGATGCGTTCCGTTCCCCGGCGATTCACTTCTGCACGGCGGCCGCCGTTATGGTGTATCGCCCCGAGTCCTGGTGGCTCGCTATTGTTGCCCTCGTTTACGGGTGGGTGACGTCGGGTCAGTTCATGAGCCAGATCCTCGCCGAGCAGTTCGTGCGTGCCGCCGGGCGCAAGCAGACCCGTGGTGGCAATCTGCGTTCGTTCATCCTGCTGCCCACCGACCCGGGCGTCGTGTGCTGGACGTTCGCGCTGTGGGGCCTCGGCGCGCCTTTCATGGTGCTTTACACTTTCCTGGCTGTGGTCGCCGTCGCGCACTCGTCGATGTCGCTGCGTCGCCGTTACCGCGACCTGCGTGCCCTGGATGCCGCGGCGAAGCAGGGGGACGGTCGTGCCTGAGCTTTCCGTCATTCTGCCCGCGCGTAACGCTGCGGGCACGATTGCGCGCGCCGTGGCTTCGACCCTGGCGGCCATGCCGACGGACTCGGAGTTGGTCGTCGGCAATGATTCGTCGTCGGATTCGACGGTCGGCGAAGCCATCCGCGGCGCGTCGCGCGGGGGAGTGGTCGATCCTCGCCTGCGTATCGAAGACATTACCCCGGGTGAGGGCGGCGTCTCGCGCGTCCTCACTCAGCTGATGGAGCGCACCGATTCGCGCCTGGTTGGCCGCATGGACGCCGATGATGTCTCCCTGAAGGGGCGCTTCAAGCGCACGATGCACGCCATTGAACGTGGCGATGACATGGTCTTCACGCAGATGATCGAATTGCGCGGCTCTCGTCCGGTGCCGCGCATGCCCTATGAGATCACGCCCGAGGATATGGGCTGGCATCTGCTGCTCACCAACCCTGTGTGCCACCCGACCATGCTGGCGACGCGCGAGATCATTGACCGTGTCGGCGGTTACCGCGCTGTTCCCGCTGAAGACTATGACCTGTGGATGCGCGTTGCGTCCGCGGGTGGTCGTATTCGTCGCCTGGCCGCCTGGGGCTTGCTGTATCGGATCCACCCCGGGCAGGTGACGGGAAATAAGGCGTGGCGCTCGGACTCGTGGAAGAATCCGGATCAGGCCCAGGCTTTCGCCGAGCTGTCGGCGCATCTGACGGGCCAGGAGCTGCCGCGCCTCGTCTCCCTCGTTTCTCTTCCTCGTGACAAGGCCGAGCGTGAGCTTGAGCGCTTCGTGCAGGTCTACACTCAGGGGGTTGCATCTCGACCCGCAACGTCCCGCCGCGTCCTCGAACGTCGGCTGAATGCGCGCGCCGCGTGGGTGCGCTCGAACCTTCAAGGAGAACACTCATGATCCTCACCCCTCCGCCGACTGGCGGCCAGCAGATCCTGCGTCACGCCCTGGGGCGTCGCTGGAGGACGATCGCTGCGGGGACTGTGTTTGGCATGCTTCTTGGTGTTGGCGCCGCCTTCGTGATACCTGTCACGCATTCCGCGACGGTGTCGATGACTGTGACGTCGCCGACGCTCACGCCTGCGCCCGCGATTCGTGCGTCGCTGTCGAACACGACGGACATGGTGACTGAGCAGGGAATCGCGAAGTCCGCCGCCGTCCTGGACGCCGCGGCCGCGACCATCGGCGGCGGGGCGACCGCTGACGAGCTGCGCGAGAACATGGAGGTGTCGGGCGACACGAATGGCACGATCGTCAAGATCGAGTACTCCGCGCCTACCCGCGCCGAGGCCGTCAAGGCCGCTGACGCGATCTCGGACGCCTATCTCAAGGAACGTACGGCCCTCGTCGAGCAGCGCGCGAACGAGATGGCCTCCGCCGTGAACGAGCAGATTGCCACCTTGGAGGCCGAACTCAAAAGCCTGAACCCCGTCGTGGATGAGGACGGCGACGTCGTGAGCACTAACCCGCGCGCCAAGGAGCTGACCGAAGACATCAACAAGCTGAAGGAACAGGCCGCGACGCTGGAGCCCTACCACGCCACCGCCGGCCTCGTCATCACGAGTGGCGATGCTTCGACTGACACGGTTGAGCCCGCGAAGTCCCGCCTGATCCTCATTTTCACGGTCGTCGGTCTGTTCGCTGGCCTGGTGCTGATGCTTCTGCGTGAGACGCGCGCTCGTACCCTCGATTCGCCCACGCAGCTGGCTGACTTGACGGCTCTGCCCGTGTGGAGCGCCGAGGAAGGCGCGCCCGAACCGTGGCTTGCTCCCACCCGTATGCTCGCGATGGCGATTGATCGCGACCACTGGGTCGACCTCATTACTGACGCCTCCGACGCGGAGTCCCGTCAGCTGCACCGCGTCCTGTCGCGTTCGCTCGCCGAGACTCGTGTGCCGACGCCTCGCCTGATCGACATCTACCAGCCCCTGGCCTCCCTGCTTGACGAGGTCCGTCCTTCCCGCCACGTGCTCATCGCCGTGCGTAAGGGCCACGACCTCAAGGAGCTGCACGCCCTCCTCAACGAGCTGGCCATCATCAACCGCGAGGTGAACGGCATGCTCTACCTGGATGGCACGGTGACGGCCGGGGCCGAGGACCTGGCTGAGCCTGCGCCCGTCGCTCAGGTGATCGAACCCACGGACGAGGTCGTGGCGGACCCGTCCCCGGAGGAGACGGCTATCCTGCGCAAGGTAGAAGTCAGCTCCGAGCCGACCCCCAAGAAGACGTCGGACAACAAGGCGTCCAAGAAGAACGACTCCACCGATTCGAAGGATAAGAAATGAGTGCCGAGGAGACCCTGGTGGTCGACGATCAGGCAGCGTCCATCTGGCACGTTGACCGCACCGCCCGCGTCACCCAGCTGATTTCGGGTGACCCGAAGGACCCCCGCGCGCTCGTTCTCGTGCGCGACAATGGGCGTAACTCCGACTTCATTGAGATCGAGGGGACGGCTCACCCCGAGTACTCGGCGCGCGTCGCCGCAGTCGAAGCTGCGTCCCCGCGCGGATGGGAAGAAGGTGCCGGCGCGAAGGTCGACGCCACGGTCATCATGTGCACGGTCGGCTCCTGCGACATGCTCGAGGCTGCGGTGCGCGCGATTCTGGCCCAAAAGCATCATCGCTTCACCCTGGTCGTCGTGGATAACGCCCCCGAGACCGGCCAGACACGCGAGAAGCTCGCGAGTATCGACGACACACGCATGACCATCGTGTCCGCCTCGCGTCCCGGCCTGTCGCGCGCCCGCAACCGCGGCGTGCTGGCCGCCCGCGGCGAGGTCATCGTCTTCACCGACGACGACGCGATCGTCGACCCCAACTGGCTGACCGCGATGATCGACCCCTTCACGGCATCGCCGTACGTAGCTGCCACCACCGGCATCGCCCTGCCGCTGGAGGAACGCTACAAGCCTCAGCGCTGGTTCGAATCGCGCGGTGGCTTCCCCAAGGACATGAAGCCCCGCGTGTGGTGCGCGGGCGACATGCCCGAGGGCCTGGAGGTGCTGGGTGAAAAGGGTGAAGGAGGCCCGCTCTTCCCGATCACGACGGCTCGCGTGGGGGCCGGCGTCTGCATGGCCATGCGTCGCGACGTCCTCATGGAGGTCGGCCCCTTCGACCCCGCGCTCGGCGCTGGCACCTCGACGCGAGGCGGCGAGGACCTCGACATGTTCGCGCGCATCTTGGCCACAGGCGACGTCATCATCCACACGCCTGACGCTCTCGTGCACCATCGTCACCGCGTCGACGAGGCCGGCCTGGATAAGCAGATTCGCGGCAACGGCTCCGGCATGGCCGCTCTGCTGACGAAGGCCATCATCGAGAAGCCCTCGGTCCTGTGCACCCTCGTGGGACGCATTCCCGGAATCCTTAAGCGCATCAAGCCCGGCGGTGCCCGCGTGGCCGGCCGTGATGACGATACGCCCGGTTCGCTCACCAGGTCCGAAATCAAGGGCTTCCTGGAGGGCCCCTTCCTCTACCTGTCTTCGCGCAAGCGCAACAGGCTCGCCCCGCTCCACCCGGCTGACGAGCCGGCGGCCGACGCGACCGCGCAGAACAACGCTGACGCAGCCCCGGCCTCGTCCGAGGAACGTGGCACTCCTGAAGGGAACACGAGCGCGTGAGTTGGGGCCGCGGAATCTGGAGGAAGCCGCCACCGGCGCGCATCGGGCCGCTGCGGGAGGACGCGCAGGACCTGCCGGCGTGGCCCTTCGTCGCGGCCTACTCGATGTACCTGCTGTGGTGGGTCCTGGGCTCCGGCGACCTGATGTGGCCGTTCTTCGGGATCATCATGCTCGTGCTGATGCTTGGCCGAAGCGGTCTGCGTTTCCCGCCCGGAACGATCATCTGGATGTTTTTCCTGGCGTGGGTGTTGGCGTCTATGTCGATGCTCGACTCGGGCGGGCGCGTCATTGGCGCGTTCTACCGCTTCCTGCTCCAGCTCGCTCCCGGTATCTTCGCGGTCTACGCGTACAACGCGCGTAAGACGCTGAGCGTGCGCGTCATCGTGGGCACGATGTGGGGTTTTCTCCTGTCGACCACGATTGGTGGCTTCATCGCCATGGCGTGGCCCGAGCTGCGCTTCAAGACGCTCATGTACTACCTGGTGCCGAAGCCCCTGCATGCCAACGACTTCGTCAAGGAGTTCACGAAGCGCGCCACTACCCAGTGGAACCCGTCGTCGTGGATTCTGTCCGACCCGCGTCCCTCCGCGCCGTTCATCTACGCGAATACGTACGGCAACGTGTACTCGATGATCTTCCCGCTCGCGCTGATTTTTGCGTACGTGCTGTGGCGCGAGCGCTCGACATATCGTTTCATCGTTGTTGGCGTGTGCGCGCTGTCGATCATCCCGGCGGCAGCAACGCTCAACCGCGGCATGTATATCGGCCTCATCGTCATCGTGACGTGGGTCGGTTTCCAGCGCCTGCGCGCCGGGGCGTGGCGCACCGTTGTGGGCATCATTGGGGCCCTCGTCGTCGCTGTGGTGGCCTGGCTATCCACGCCCGCCTCGAAGTCCCTGTTCGACCGTCTCCAGGAATCCTCCTCAACCGCGGACCGTGCGTCGAACTACCTGGAGACCCTCGACGAGCTTGCTGAATCGCCGTTCCTGGGATTTGGTGCTCCTCGCCCCTCGGCGTCGTCCTGGCTGCCAGCCTTGGGCACCCAGGGCCAGTTCTGGACCGTCATCTTCTCCTACGGCCTCGTCGGCATTTTCCTGTTCATCCTGTTCTTCCTGCGCATGTTCCCGCGCATCTGGCGGGCCAAGGATGTCTACGGTTCGATCCTGGGCGGCATCATGCTGGCCACCCTGGTCGAGCAGTTCTACTACGGCATGAACACGGGCCTGATGCTCTCGGTCGTCGCTGCCGCCTTGCTGTCGCGTCACCTGGAAGAAGAGAACGACCCGCTGCGCGTGGCCGCCGTACAAGCCGGTACACCCACGCCCGGTTCCGTTGCTGGTACGGTCCGCGCCGCGGCTCCCGTGCGTCTGGGCGAATGGGGAAGCCCCGCCGCGAACGACGGGGCTTTCTCCACTCGGATGCTCGAACGACTCAACAGGTCGGGTCGTCGGGGAAGGAGACACCGGAGAGCTTCCAGTTCTGACCATCCTTCACAAACTGAAAGTATGTGAGGGCGCGGGTCATGGTCGTGTCGTCCGTCAAAGACGTCCCCGCGTCGTTGAGGATGCGCACGGAGGAGGAGTCCACACAGGCCGACACGGTGAGGTTTCCGGCACCGTCATCGGCGATGACCTGCGGGTTTTCGACAGTTGGCGTGCCCTCGGAGTGCAGGCCTTCCTTCGCCCATTCGACAGCCTGCGCATCGAATTCTTCGAGCGCGGACTCGGTGAGCACGGAAGACAGGTCGGTCGCCTGGGCCTGCTCGGGATCGGTGTACGCGTCGTACAGGGTTGTCAGGATGTACGAGGCCTGGTCGCCAGCCTCGGTGGCCGTCTCCATCGCGCCGTTTGCGTTGGCGGGACCCGCCGACTGCGGCGTGATGGTCTTGGCGATGGATTGCGGGGCGTCGGATTGGCCGGGACCCACGCTCTGCACGCCGGAGGCTGCGGTGGTCTCAGTGTCGGAAGAACCCGTCAGGCGCAGTACCACGACGATGACGAGCGCGATGACCAGGAGGATCGCTGCTGCCACGAGGCCCTTCTTGCGGGTGGGGGAGAGAGAGTTGATGAAGTTCATGTGTTTCCCATCGATCGGTTATAGGGAAAGGCTACCGCGTGGTAGCGGGAAGGTTAATCATGAGTGAGGCAAATCAAGCCAGGCGGTCCCTCGCTCGCGGGGGCATCGTCGGGTTCGTCGGAGCCATGGCCTCGGCCATCCTGGGTTTCGCTTTCACGATCATTCTCTCGCGCATGTTGGGCGCGACCGGCGCGGGCGTCGTCACGCAGGCGACGGGCGTGTTCGCCATCGTCATGGCCTTGGCGAAGGTTGGCCTGGACTCCACGGCCATCTACCTGATGCCTCGCCTGTCCCTGGATGCGCCCCAGGAGATCCGCGCAACCCTGTCGTTTATGGCGACGATGACGGTGGGCGTGTCCACCGTGTGCGTCCTCGTTCTCGAGGCCGTGGCCCCGTTGATCTGGAATGCTGAGGTGTCGGGTGCGACCCGCGCTGTCCTCTGGTTCGTCCCGATCGGTGCACTCACGCTCGTGGCGTCCGCCGCGCTGCGGGCGCTGGGTAACATGCGTGAGTACGTGCTCGTCCAGAACCTGCTGCTGCCGGGCCTGCGTCCCCTTCTGGTGGCCCTGGCGGCCGCGCTGACGGGTTCTCTGGCGCTCGTCTCAGTCGCGTGGGCCCTGCCCTTCGTCGTGGTGCTGGTGGCATCTTGGTGGCTGTTGCTGCGGCACATGCCGTCGGTGGCGGACTCTGAGGGGCGCTGGCCGAGTGTGCAGCGTCGTCGTCAGGTCGTCTCCTTCGCGCTGCCTCGCACCCTGACTGCCGGTCTCGAGCAGGCCCTGCAGTGGCTGGACGTCCTGCTGGTCGGCCTGCTCGCGGGCGATGCTGCCTCGGGTATCTACGGCGGTGCGATCCGTTTCATTCAGGCGGGCATGGTCGTCGATACGGCCCTGCGCGTCGTCGTCTCTCCGCAGTTCTCCAAGCTCCTGCACCAGGAGCGCATCAAGGAGCTGCGCGACCTCTACGGCACGGCCTCTATCTGGCTGGTGCTTTTCGCCGCGCCGATCTACGCGCTCATGGCGATCTACGCTCCGGCTCTCATGAGGATCCTCGGTGATGGTTTCGCGCCGGGCGCGAACGTGCTCGTTGTCCTGTGCATCGGCTCTATCGTGACCTTCATGGCGGGCAACATTCACTCGCTGCTCATCATGAGTGGGCGCTCTGGGTGGGCGGCCGTGAACAAGGTTGTGGTGCTGACGCTGAACGTTGTGGGCAACGTCATTTTCATTCCTCGTGGAGGTATGGTCGCAGCTGCGGCGGTTTGGGCGTTTTGCATGGTGCTTGACGCTGTGATGGCGACCGTTCAGGTGTCGCGCTTCATCGGTGTGACACCGAAAATCTCTGAAGTGGTCAAGCCGATCCTTGTTGTGGGCGCATCTGCCGCAATTCCTGGTGGTTGTATAGCATGGTTGTGCGGGCGCGATTCTTTCGTCGGGATGGTCGCTGGGTCGGCCCTCTCGGTCCTCGTTTTCGCTTGTGTTTGT
Source organism: Actinomyces sp. ICM47 (assembly GCF_000278725.1). Taxonomy (GTDB): domain Bacteria; phylum Actinomycetota; class Actinomycetes; order Actinomycetales; family Actinomycetaceae; genus Pauljensenia. The sequence continues at coordinate 13,020 of NZ_ALCA01000093.1, forward strand.
TGGGCTTTTCGGGATCGGCTCCATCTCTCGGGACTTGGGTCCTTGGCAAAGAAAAAACGGGGGTAAGGAAGGGGTGTATGAGGCACCTGTGAAGGTTTGACTTGACCGGCCGGTTGATGGACTATTCCTTGTTGTGTAATCATTAGTGCAACAAGATTATTGTCCCGCTGAAAGGCCGTGTCATGGCTTCCGCACTTTCGCGCCTTGTAACCCTTGCATCTGCACCGATTATCGCGTGTGCATCGCTTGCGTTCGCCCCGATGGCGCACGCAGATGATGGCAATCCACCTCCCGTTTCTCCTGGTCAAACCGTCCTTCATGACGGTTTGAGCGCCGCCACCGCGGCGGCCTCGTGCTGGGACATCAAGCAGCGCGATCCCAACTCTCAGGACGGCACCTACTGGCTCCAGACCCCCGCGATGGACGCCCCCGCTCAGTTCTTCTGTGATCAGACCACAGATGGCGGCGGCTGGGTCATGATCGGTCGTGGCCGCGAAGGCTGGGAGCCGTGGAGTGGCGGCAAGGGCGATCCGGCCAAGCTCGCAACGCGCGAGCGTAACCAGTCGGCCTTCGACGTCGTTCAGCTCTCCAACGACGCTGTCAACGGCCTGCTCAACAATGAGGACGTCAAGGACCAGCCGGACGGCGTGCGCGTCCTGCGCTCGTGGAGCGCCTCGGGCCGCTCCTACCAGAAGCTGGACATGAAGTTCTCCAAGATGACGGACTTCGTGTGGCCCTTCAAGATGGCTCACCCGGTGAGCATCTCGATGGACGGTGCCAGCCCCGTCTCCGGCCTCCTGTGGAATACCCTCGGCTACGACCAGGGGTGGAACGCCCTCCAGGTCTACCCGTCGGCGCGCACCGGCTGGACTGTCGGCTGGGGATACGGCATCGGTGCCGGAAACTGGGGTGGCGACCTGAGTTCTGCGTCTTCCTTCTTCCACAAGAACGGCCAGACGGTCTTCGCCTACTCTGAGGCCTACGTGCGTCCGCGCGTTGCCTCCGACTCCTCGGCCTTCACCCGCATCCCGGACGAGGGCGAGGCTGGTTCCACCGTGAGCCGCGCCGTCTCCAACTACGCGGCCACAACCTCGTGGGGCGTCACCGGTAACATCAACGGCTCCTACGCGGAAGGATCCATTCAAGTCCAGGCCCTCAAGCAGGTCGGCTCCACCATGTACGTGGGTGGTAACTTCACCGGCGTCAAGCAGGGCGAGAACGGTTCCGAGAACCCGTCGCGCGGCCTGGCGGCCTTCGACGTCAACACCGGCGACTGGACCGGCCAGGCCTTCGACTTCAACAATCAGGTCAAGGCCCTCCTGCCGCTGCCCGATGGTCGCCTCCTCGTGGCCGGCGACTTCACGCGCGTCAACGGCGAGACTCACATCGGCACCGTCGTCATCAACCCCTCCACCGGCCAGATCGACCCCTCGTGGGACCTGTCGATCACTAACGCGCTGAACGGCGGCCAGGTGAGCGTGCGCGCGCTCGACTACTACGACGGCAACGTCTACCTGGGCGGTGTCTTCACGCACCTGAGTGGCGGCGGCTCCTCAAAGGTCTACGGGCGCAACGCTGCCCGCGTGTCCCTCGACGGGCGCCCCGACCGCAGCTGGAACCCGGAACTCAGCGGCTCCGTTCAGGCCGTGGGCGTCAGCGAGGCTAACGGTGCCTTCTACGCCGGCGGACACTTCACCCGTGCACACGGCTCCGAGCGTGCATGGTACGCGGCGAAGTTCTCGACCCAGCCCGGTGCCGCCCAGGACTTCGAATTCAATTTCGAACCTTCCACCGTGAGCGCCGGCAAGTACCAGCAGACCATCGCCACCGGCGGTAACCGCGTCTTCATCGGCGGCTCCGAGCACTCCCTGTTCGGCTACGACACCGGCACGAACTCGCGCACCTCCGGCACCGTCACCATGAGCATGGGCGGCGACATGCAGGCCAGCACCATCTCCTCCAAGAACGTCATTTACGGCTCCTGCCACTGCTCTGACGGGGCCTACCAGGACAAGTACGACTGGGCCGTGTCCGACCGCTGGTCTCGTATCGACGAGATCAAGTGGGTGGGTGCGTGGGACGCCACCACTGGTGAAAACCTGCACTGGACCCCCTTCGAGCTCTCCTCCAAGCGCAAGACCGGTGCGTGGGCGCTCACGACCGATACCAACGGCAACCTGTGGGTTGGCGGCGACTTCGACCTGTCGCATATCGACGCTTCGCGGACTCAGTGGAACGGTGGCTTCGCCCGCTACGATAACCGCGACAATGTAGCCCCCGAGACCCCGACGCTGGTGCGTACGACCGCTTCCACGGCCTCGTCCGTCACCCTGGCCTGGGAAGGCGTTTCCGACGCCGTCTCCTACGAGATCCTGCGCGACGATCGCCCGATCGCCTCCACGACCTCGGCCAGTGTTGAGGTCCCGCGCGGCGGCGACAACCGCTTCTTCGTGCGCGCCGTTGACGCTGCGGGCAACCGCTCCGCCACCACCGCCGTCTACGTGCCCCCGGCCGACGGCGAGGTCGATCCCGCCAACCCCGTTCTGCTGGAAACTGGTGCCACCTGGAGCTACCGCGCACTCAACAGCGCCGCCCCCGAGAACTGGACACAGACCTCGTTCGACGACTCCCAGTGGTCCACCGGTACCGCCCCGCTCGGCTACGGCGACCCGAGCATCGCGACCGTCCTGCAGTCGAACATCGCGCGCCCCGTGACCTCCTACTTCCGCTCGCACTTCACGGTCGCCGACGCCAAGGCGCTCAAGGGTGTCACCGTGAAGTACCTGGCTGATGACGGTGCCGTGGTCTACGTCAATGGCACCGAGGTCGACCGTACACGCATCGACGCAGGTGCCGTGAGCTACACGACGCGAGCCAACGCCGCACCGAGCTACAGCGCGGCCTCGAACTCCCTGTCCGAGGTCTTCGTACCGGCCTCACTGCTCACCACCGGCGACAACGTCATCGCAGTCGAAACGCACGTGAACTACACGCGCAGTGCGACCGTGGGCATGTGGGCCTCCGTGACCCGCGTCGACGGAACACCCGATTCGGCTTCCGGGGACGACGATGTGAAGCCGCAGCCACAGCCCGCACCCGAGCCGGACCCGGTTCCCCACACTGAACCCTCAGCGCCCGCAAACCTTGAGGACGCCACCAAGGCCATCGACGTGAGCGCCATGACGAATGGCGAGATCATCCCTTCGGCTTCCACCCAGTGGAACTACTGGACCGCCATGGCAGCTCCCGCCACTGACTGGGCAACGACCGCATCCCTGGCGGACTGGTCGCGCGGTGCAGGCCCCATCGGATGGGGAGACTCGGACGCGGTCACTCGCCTGGACATCGCCAAGAAGGATCGCCCTGTCACGTACTACTTCGCGCGTGACATCGACCTGGGCACCATCACCCCCAATACCAGCCTCACCTTCAAGGTGCGTGCAGACGACGGCGTCGTCCTGCGCATCAACGGACAGGTCGTGGACACGAAGCGTATGTCGCCTGGCAACATTAGCCACGACACGTACGCGAATGCGGCGGTTACTGCCCCCCAGGCGGCCTCCGATCTGCTCGAGGTGAAGATTCCTGCCAGCTACTTGACATCTGGGGTGAATCGCATCGGCGTTGAGGAACATATCAACTACAAGGGCACGCCGTCCATGTCCTTTGATTTGTCCGCAACAATGGCCAAATAGAGCGAACGTCGTGTCGCTTCATGCAGGTTGAGGTGATGTCGTGACTAGTTTGAGTAGTTTGACCTACCTCATATATTCCTGTTGACAGGGGGAGCCCTCGCCGTTCTGGCGAGGGCTCCTTCGTATGTGGTAGAACACTCTCGTTTTTGGCTAACCACATGGTTGAGCGTGATGGGTTTTCGTGACACTATAGGGGTAACCATTAATGCGATACCAGTGAGGATCCGATGAAGACTATCCGCCGCTGCTTGGCCCTCGGCCTAGCATCAATAACCGGTTTCGGAGTGCTTGCACTCAGCCCCGTCGCAGCTCAGGCGGCGGTTGACCCCCTCCACGATGGCCTCTCCGAAGCAACTGCTGCGGCCTCATGCTGGGAGATTAAACAGAACAACCCACGCTCGTCGGACGGCACCTACTGGCTCCAGACGGCCACAATGGATGCCCCCGGCCAGTTCTTCTGCGACCAGACGACGGATGGCGGCGGCTGGGTCATGATCGGTCGCGGCCGTGAAGGCTGGGAAACCTGGAGCCAGGGCAATGGCGACCAGACTCGCCTCCAGACCCGCCCGCGCACTCCCGGCGACTTCGAGGTCGTCCAGGCGTCCCACGAGACCGTCAACGGACTGCTCGGAGGCACCAAAGTTTCTGACCTCCCGGACGGAGTCATGGTCCAGCGTGCCTGGAACCACCGAGGCAGCGCCTACCAGACCGTGCGCATGCAGTTCCCCAAGATGCGTGACTTCATCTGGCCCTTCAAGAGCGCCCACCCCGTCAACGTCAAGTTCAACCGCGAGTGGTGGGTCAACGGCGGCATCGTGTGGTCAGGCTTCGGCACGAACACCAGCTGGGGCTACGTCAACCTGAACGCTTCTCCTCAGAACCAGTACACGATGGGCTTCGGCTATGGTCCCCTCGCGTCCTCCTGGTACGACACCTCCTCCTCGACGTCGTTCTTCCACCGCAACGGCTCCATCATCAATCCCTACGCGGAGGTTTACATCCGTCCCGAGCTGAGCTCCACGGACTCCTCTTTCCGCGCCATCGGTGACGGCGGCACTGCCGCAGAGACCCAGAAGGCATCGGTCTCCGAATATGCGACCCCCACGACGTGGGGCGTGACCGGTAACCTCAACGGCTCCATCCAAGAGGGAAGCATTCAGGTCCAGGCCTTCGAACAGGTCGGCTCGACCATGTACGTCGGCGGTAACTTCACCGGCGTGCAGAAGGGCAAGAACGGCTCGGAGACCACCAGCCGTGGCCTGGCAGCCTTCGATGCCACCACCGGTGACTGGAACGGTCAGACCTTCGACTTCAACAACCAGGTGAAGGACCTCGTCGAGCTGCCCGGCGGTAAGCTGCTGGCAGTCGGTGACTTCACCAAGGTCAACGGTGAAACCCACGTCGGAACCGTCCTGATCGACGCTGCCACCGGCCAGATTGATCCCTCGTGGGACCTGCAGATCCGCAACGGCAACGCGTCCGTCGTGACCGTTAAGGCTGCAAAGGTCATCGGCCAGCATATCTACCTGGGCGGCGCGTTCACGCACCTGACGGGTAACGGCTCCTCCTCCGTGTACGCCCGCAACGGTGCCCGCCTGGACCTGTCCGGCAAGCCTGACCGCTCCTGGAACCCCGAGTTCAACGGCAGTGTCATCGACATCGACGTGGACGAGAACGACTCCTATTACTACGCCGCGGGCCACTTCACTCGTGCACACGACCTCGTTGCCGAAAATGCTGCCCGTCTGGGCACCGGGGCCGGAGCCGATCTCGACCAGTCCTGGTCCTTCCGCCACTCCTACTTCATCGGCAAGTACCAGCAGGCTGTCACCGTCGGTAATGGGCGTGTCTACTTCGGTGGCTCCCAGCACTCGCTGTTCGGCTACAACACCTCCGACATGACCCGTACCTCCGGTTCCATCACCATGCAGAACGGCGGCGACCTGCAGGCGACCACTGCCTCTGCGACCGGCGTCGTCTACGGCTCCTGCCACTGCTCCGACTACGCTTTCCAGGACGCCTACCAGTACCTCGCCCTCGGCGACACATGGACGCGCGCCGACGAGATCCAGTGGGTCGGCGGATGGGACCAGGCCACCGGTCGCCAGATCGGCTGGACGCCCTACCGTCTGTCCTCTCTGCGCTCCACTGGTGCCTGGGCCCTCGAAATGGGTGATGACGGAGCCCTGTGGGCCGGCGGTGACTTCAACTTCTCCTACACTTCCAAGACGGCCGGCCAGTGGTCCGGCGGCTGGGTGCGCATGCCCGCACGCAGCGCCACCGCCCCCGCCGTGCCCGCCAATCTGCGCGCCTCCGACGGCAACGCGAAGGAAGTAACCCTCAAGTGGTCGTCCGTGCCCGGTGCCGAGTCCTACGACATCCTGCGCGATGATCGCACAATCGCCACCACGACCTCGACCTCCATCACCGTGCCCCTGGGAGGCAATAACCGCTTCTTCGTGCGCGCCGTCGCCTCCGACGGCCTGCGAGGTGCCTCGACCCACGCCTACACAGTCGACGCCAACGGCCAGCCGACCCAGCCCGACGACTCGACCATCCTCGTTGAGGACGACGCCACCTGGGCGTACCACTGGTCGACCGACGCCGTGCCCGCAGACTGGGCCCAGACCTCGTACGACGACTCCTCGTGGAGCCGCGGCACCGCACCCATCGGCTACGGCGCAGCCGACCTGGGCACCACGCTCAAGCCCGGCACACCCAAGACCCGCCCGCTGACCACCTACGCGCGCACCACCTTCACTGTCGCTGACCCCACTGCCATCGGCGGCGTGAACGTTGCGGTGACGGCCGACGACGGTGCCGTGGTCTACGTCAACGGCACCGTGATCGTACGCCAGCGCATGAACGATGGTGCCGTCACCGCCGGAACCTACGCGTCCGCCTCCGTGACGACCGCCTCCGCGCGCGCCGACCGTCAGCTGGTCTTCGTCCCCGCGTCCCAGCTCGTCGCTGGAACCAACACCCTGGCCGTCGAGACACACCTCAACTACCGGTCCAGCTCCTCGATGACCATCGACGGCACCGTCCAGGTCGTGGCAAAGGCTGATGTGCCCGAACCCGAGCCGCAGCCCGAACCCGAGCCGGAACCCGCGCCGCAGCCCGACCCGGACAAGCCAATCACCCCGGATCCCGATCAGCCCCTCGAGGTACTCGACGTATCCGGCGTGAACTTCGGTGAGTTCCTGCCCACCGGACAGTACTGGAACTACTGGAACTCCAAGGACGCTCCCGACGCCGCGTGGAACTCTACTGCCGACCTGTCAAAGTGGAAGCACGGAGCCAGCCCGCTGGGCTGGGGCGACCGCGACGCCGCTACCCCCTTCGTGCTCGCCGCCTCCGAGCGACCCATCACAACCTACTTCGCCCGTGACGTGAACCTGGGCACCATCAGCGCTGACTTCGAGCTTACCCTCGACGTTCGCGTCGACGACGGCGCCGTCATCTACGTCAACGGAACCGAAGTAAAGCGCGTGAACATGCCGGAAGGTACCGTCACGAACAACACCAACGCCAAGTCCAACGTGTCCCTCGGCGCAGCCAAGAAGAATCTTGCCACGGTGTCCGTCCCGCGTGATGTTCTCAAGGACGGTGTTAACCGCATCGCGGTCGAAGAGCACGCCAACTACGCTGGTGCCGTCTCAGTTTCCTTCGACCTGAAGGCAAGCCTGCTAAGGTAGGACTATGACTGACAAGTCGCTCGTCGCTGGCGGTCTCGACACGAACGAGGCCGCCAGCGCGGTCGGTGCCAACACGTCCGACCCTGCTTTCATTGCTATGGCCCAGCGCGTGCTCAGCCGTGGGCACGCGACCACCTGGCTCAATCACTGGTCCCTGCTACACGCCGACTTCCGCGCGCTCGCGCGCATGGACACTGTCGGCTTCGATGGGACCCTCCTGCAAATGCGTTTGCGCGGTGCCGGGCACGAGATCGAACGCACCTCCGCCGACCTTGTTCTGCCCCACGTCTTTTCCCGCCTCGATGATGGAACCCGCATCACTCTGATCGGTGCCGTTCCTGAGGCCGGGCGTGCTGCAGCTGAGCGCCTCAGTCGCTTTGACGTCCAGGTTATCGATGGATACGACGGCCTCCGCCGCTTCAAGGTGAACCCGAGTTTGCTCTCGTCTTTCGATCCTCGTCTGGTAATTGTCGGACTCGGAGCTGGTCTGCAGGAAGTCGTCGCTTCCGTCGCGCGGGACCTCGTTCCCCAGGCGTCTGTGTGTACTGCTGGCGGCTGGATCGACCAGTATGCAAAGGCAGCCGATGACTACTTCCCCGACTGGGTCCACAACGCTCGCCTGGGCTGGGCGTGGCGCATCGCGCACGAACCCAAGCGCCTGACGAAGCGCTACACGGTGGAGGCTCTGGACTTCATTGCTCACTGGCCTGAGCTGATTCGTCGCCTTGAGGCCATGGGTACCTTCGACGAGCTGGGCCTCGTCGTGGAGAAGAACGCGTCGCAGGCGTGATGCGCGCGGCGTAAGTGATGCTCGCTGAGGCG
>NZ_ALCA01000094.1 GCF_000278725.1 Actinomyces sp. ICM47
TCCATGTGCGGCCGGGCGGCACCCAGGCAGGATATTCGCGAAGAGTCCCTCACTCGTCAGGAAGCATAGCCGACCCAGCGGCCCGAGGAATCGAAGGTCGAGCGACGCCCGTCGACAACCTGCGTGCCAGTCACCATGGCACCGGAGCCACCCATGTAGTACCAGGAGCTACCCAAGCGCAGCCAGCCGGTGGCCATCGCGCCGTTGGCGTCCATGTAGTACCAACTGCCATCGATCTGAACCCAGCCGGTAACCATCTGACCGCTGGTGCCCATGTAGTACCAGCTGCCGTCGACCTGGACCCAGCCGGTGACCATCTCACCGGTCGCGCCGACCCGATACCAGCTGCCGCCGCTATTCACCCAACCGTCGGTGACCATCGCGCCAGTCTGATCCACCCAGTACCATTGGCCGCTACTGCTGACCCACGCCGAGGCCTCGGCGATGGGCGCGTCCGCGAAGTAGTACCAGGCACCGGTTCGCCCCTGCCACCAGCCGGTTGTCGCTGCGGGGCGACCGCCCTTGAACCACCGGGCGCGCGGGGTCTGCGCGTCGTACTCGTGCCCCCACTGGGCGGTGGACACGTCATTGGAGGAGATGCCGGTCGGGTCGAAGGTCGTCATCAGGGAGGGGATGCGCGCGCTCAGCCACAGTTCCTCCATGGGGACCCAGGTCGCCGAGCCGTGGATGACGGGATCGGTGAGGCTGTCGGGACTCAGTTTTTCCGATCCGGTCTGCACGATCATGGAGGGACTCAGCGCCTCCATGAAGGGGGCGAAGTTGGAGCTGCGCTGGCCGTGGTGGCCGGCCTTAAGCAGGTCGACGTGGCCAACGGCGCTGGCAACGCGCCCCTCGAAGCCGTTGTGCGTCACCCAGTCGGCCTCGGTGTCCATCAGGTCCGAGGCCAGGAACGCGCTGTGCCCGTAGGCGCTGACCTTCGCGCCCCACCCCATGAGGTTCGCGTCCGTGGTTCCCTTCTTCTTGTAATTCTCTTCGGGGTCGAAGGGGATGATCTGGACATCCATGTCACCCAGTTGCACGTGCGTGTTATAGCCGTCGGCGTGCTGGATGAGCTGCGCTCCGTAGGTATTGTGCGCCCACTTCGCGGCGTTGATCATGTTGTCGTAGATCCACTGGTTATCCCACAGCCCGTTCGGGTTCGTGATCCACTTGTCGGAGTATTCGGGGCTGAGGATCACCTTGGGGTGGAACTTTTTGATGATGTCGTCGGCGTTGTCGATGTGGTCGGAGTGAGCGTGCGTGCCCAGGTAGAACGCCAGGTTTGAGGAGGTGACGCCGTGGTCCGCCATATATCCGAGGACCCAGTCGGTGTCACCCTGCTCAGCCGGGGTAATTCCGAGGCGCTTCGGGTAGCGCGGGTCGGATCCATTGGGGGCACCAACGCCTTCGCCGCCGTCGATCATGCCGAAGACGCCGCGCGATTCAAGAAGGATCGCGTCAGCCGTGCCCGTCGTGGTAATGAAGTGGATACGGGTGGGGCCGTCACTGCCGGGGTAGCTGAGGATCGCGGCACTGACCTGGGTTTCGGATTTTGTGTCCTGAGAGTCGCTGGGGGCCGCGAACGAGGCCGGGGCGAGGCTTGCTGCAACAAGTCCTGACAGGGCGGTCATGCCGATAAAACGCTGCAATTTGCGGTGATAAATGTTCACGCGCACACCTTGAAGACGTGTTTAGACCAAAAGTTGACCACCTCAATCTACACCCGTTGGTACATTACTGACAAATCATTGGTTGCATGACAGCGCTGCCCGACCGCTTCCAGGTACGGACGGGCAGCGCTCAGTCAGTGTGCTTGCAATGAGTTTTCGGCAGAATTACGAGGCGTATCCGATCCAGCGACCCGAGGAGGAGAACATCGAGGCGCGCCCATCGACGGGCACCGTGCCAGTCACCATGGCGCCAGTTGCGTCCATGTAGTACCAGCCGCCGCTTTCGTTGACCCAGCCGGTGCTCATCGCACCGTTTCTACCCATGTAGTACCAGTTACTTCCGGAGTTCAACCAGCCGGTGTGCATGACACCCGAGGCGGAGGAGAAGTACCAGGAGGAGCCATCCTGGAACCATCCGGTGGTCATTGCGCCGTTGCTAGAGAGGTAGTACCAGTCTCCGCCGCTACGCAGCCACCCCGTTACCATAGCTCCACTGCCTGACAGGTAGTACCAGGCCCCGTCACTGTGCAGCCACCCGGTGGACATGGCTCCGGAGGATCCAAGGTAGTACCAGCGATCATCGATGCAAACCCAGCCCGTGCGCATCGCGCCCGTGTGCGGATCCATGTAATACCAGGTGCCGTGATCGAGCAGCCATCCGGCGGTCATTCGTCCGTTGCTCAGGTAGTACCAGGAGCCGGATTTCCACATCCAGCCGCTTCCGGCGAGATGGCCGGAAGCCTCAATGTAGTACCAGTCAGTTCCGTCATGAATCCACTCGGAGCTTGCCATCGCGCCAGTGACACCCATCCAGTACCAGGAACCACGGTCGTACACCCACGCCGAAGCTTCGGCAGAGGGTTTGCCTGCGAAGTAGTACCAGTATCCGGAGCGCCCTTGCCACCATCCGGTCGTCGCCGAGGGGCGCGCCCCCTTGAACCACCAGGCGCGCGGAGTGACCCCGCCATATTCATGCCCCCAGGACGCGGCAGAGAGGTCGTTGTAGGAAATTCCGGAGGAGGTGAAGGTGGCGACGATAGCGGGGATAGAACCCGCCGACCACAGATCCAGGGTCGGTGCCCACGACGCATCCCCATGAATAACGCTGTCCGTGAGGCTGTCGGGAGTGAACCACTTGGGACCCGTCTGGACGATCATGGAGGGGCTGAGTGCCTCCATGAATGGCGGGAAGTTCGAACTCGCCATTCCATGGTGCCCGGCTTTCAGCAGGTCAACGTGCCCGACGATGGGGGCGATGCGGTCCTCATAGCCGCCGCGAGCCTCGAGGTCCGCAGCCAGGTACGCGGAGTGACCGAACGCGGTCACCTTCGCGGTGTAGGCGATCAGATTTGCGTCGCGGACGCCGACTTTCTTGTAGTTTTCGTCCGGGTCCACGGGGATCAGTTGGACATCCATGTCGCCCAGCTGGATGTGCGTGTCGTCGTCGTTGACGTGCTGAATGATGGTTGCACCGTACGCGGATGCGGCCCACCGCGCGGCGGTCATCATGTTGTCGTAGCACCACTGGTTGTCCCACAGACGTGACTTGTCGGTGATCCAGTCATCGGAGTATTCGGGGGTTAGGATCGCCTGGGGATGAAACGCGTAGATGATGTCGTCTGCGTTGTCGATATGGTCGGAGTGCGCGTGCGTGCCCAGGTAGAACGCCAGGTTTGATGAGGTGACGCCGTTGCGCCTCAGATAGCCGAGGACCCAGTCGGTGTCGCCCTTGGCCGCGCCTTCGATTCCGTCCCGCCACGGGTAGCGCGGGTCGGAGCCGTCGGGCGCACCGACGCCTTCGCCGCCGTCGATCATGGCGAAGACGCCGCGCGATTCGAGGAGGATCGCATCCGCTGCCCCCGCCGTTGAGAGGATATGAATGCGTGTCGGCCCGCTCGTGCCGGGGAACGTCAGGACCTGAGCACTCCCCCTTTCCTCCGCCCTCTCCTCGGACGAGGCCGTGGCCTCCTCAGCAGAATCAGCGTCGCGGGCGCTCGCCTGGTCTACGGCAGCAGAGCCACTCTGGGCTTCCTCTTCGGATCTTGACACCTGCGAGTCGGTAATGCTGGAGCCGCTCTGCGCCCCCTGCTCGTCGACAGGGGCCGCGAGGGCGGCCGGGGCAAGAAAAGTGGCAACGATTCCTGACACTACGGTCAGTCCGAGTCGCTGCCACAGATGACCGTGGCGAAGATTCATGAGCGCACCTGGATGGGATGAGAGACCTTGACACTTACTCTCTAAACCTATACCCACTCAGGCGTTACTAACAAATCATCAGCTGAGGCGAGACTCCCACCAAGCCAGGTCCTCGGGCGTATCGACGTCCCGGCAGACGTCGGCGCTCACATCCACCCGCTCGAGCGCCAGGGCGCGCAAAACCCGGCGCACCCCCATACCGCGAACGCTCCCATGACGCGCCACGGCCTCGTCGATAGCGCGGCGCAGCGCCCCGACACGGTAGACACCCATGAGGTACTGGTCGAATGGCTCGGGATCGCCGCCGCGCAGGATGCGCCCGTCGCACGCGATACCCAGGGGTTCGGCCAGGAGGCAGCTCAGAATGTCCGCAATGCCGGGGCAGTCCACGGACACGACGATCACCCAGCAATCCGCACCCACGGACAGCGCTGCTAGGCCCGCGTCGATCCCCGCCAGAGGACCACCGCCCGGTGGATCCTCAAAGGCGCGCGTCACACCAGTGGGGACGCGCACAGAAGGCGGAACGATAGCAACAACGCCAGCGCCAGCAACTTCACCCAGAGCACAGCACACGCGGTCGACGAGTCGCACTCCACCGAACACAAGGTCCGGCTTCGAGACGCCTCCCAGGCGCTCACCGCCCCCACCGCCAACAACCATCGCCGCCAGACGCGTTCGCGGCACGCCCACGCCACACGACGAACCTACGCCACTCACTCCCACGGCGCGAAGGTCAGCACGTCCGTGCGCTGCGTCGTCGCGTCCACCATCAGGACGCGACCGATGAGAGGCTCACCGAAGCCCACCAGCATCTTGATGGCCTCGGTCGCCATGGCGGTGCCCGCCTGGCCGACGACCGGCCCCAGAACACCCACCTGAGTCGAGGCCGGGGTCGTTCCCGGGGCAGGCTGCACCGGGTGCAGGCTCCGCAGCGTCAGGGACGGCACGGGAGCAGGAGCCGCGGACCAGAAGACGCTAACCTGATAGGCCATGCGCACGACCGTCCCCCACACGAGGGGCACGCCCGAATCCGCGCAGTAGTCCGCCACCAGATACTTCGCGTCGAAATTATCCGTGCACTCCACGATCAAATCCCACTCGTGGCCATGCTCGTCCAGCCACTGACGCGTCACATGCCCAAAGCGCTCGAATTGAACCGACGAGTTGAGTCCACTGAGATGACGCACGGCTGAATTCGGCTTCGGAACCCCCACGTCACCCTCGCCATGCAACAGCTGACGCTGCAGGTTCGACACCTCGACGACGTCGGAGTCACAGATGCCAATCGTACCGATGCCCGCCGCCGTCAGATACAGCAGGACGGGCGAACCCAGGCCTCCCGCACCCACGACAAGCACACGAGAAGCGGCCAAGCGCGCCTGGCCCGCCTCGCCGATACCTGATACCAGCCAATTACGCCGGAAACGTTCCAGTGCCGGATCCCCGGCCTCGTACCTCACAGGCGCACAGTGCAGCGGAACCGCGACAGAACGCCCCGAGACCGCAGCATCACGCGCGTACGGATCACCGATCGTCATCGCTTACAAACCCGACCAATTATGAGAACCGTCACTGAGCTCCTGCTTCTTCCAGATCGGCAGCTTCGCCTTGACGTCCTCGACAATGCCCTCCACCGCACGGAAGGCCTGCGCGCGGTGCTCGGCGGCCACCGCCACGACCATCGCATCCTCGCCAATTTCGAGGTGACCGACACGGTGCCACGCAACAATGCGATGCACCCCGGGGCGATCCGCGAACTCGGAGACAATCTCGCGCAAAATCTGAGGCGACGACGGATGCGACGAATACTCGATCGCTTCCACACTCTCTCCCCCGTCGTGGTTGCGCACGACGCCGATAAAAGACGCCACCGCGCCGCACGTGTCGCGGCGCGCGCTATCGATCAGTGAACTCGAGTCGAGAGGGTCATCAGTAATACCTGTTGCAATCTCTGCTGACATGAGATCCTCCAAAAACGGGAGATAGTTACTTTTATTTTACACAGAATCGGCCAGGACTTTATAAAACTCCTGGCCGATCCACACAAATGACTCGAAACTCTCACCCACCGGCAAAAGGCGGCAGCACGTCGACGCGCACTCCGGGCATGAGTTCGGTATCCAAACGAGCCGAACGCTCGTTCACCAGGAAGCTCGACACATCGAGGATGCGGCCCAGAGCCGGGTTCTCCTCGCCGAGGTGCGCGATCAGCTCACCGAGCGTCGCAGGCGTCTCTGTGGCGGGTAGCTCGCACATATAGCCGCCAGCGGCCTCCGCCGCGCCACCGAAGAAGTGCACGGTCGTCGACAGTGGTTTCGGATTCGGCTCATTGACCGGACGGAGATACACCGTCAGACGCAGCGGGTTCATCGGGTCAACCTCCACCGACCAGCTCGCCACACCCGTCGCCGTGCGCTCAAAAATGCGCTCGACGATGCCACGGCGCAGCTCGAGGGCCAGATCATCGGGGGCACCGGGTTCCGTGAACGGGCAGGCCGTCAACACGACCGCCATTGGATCGCTCTCGTGCGGCACCGACGCAAAACCCATCGCGTTCATGAACAGACGCACCTTACCCAGGTGTCCCGCGATGTTGAAGGTGTCGCGCGCGACGCGGCGGGTAGCATGGCTATGATCCGGCACCGACATGGTCTCCAGTGCGGCGTCCGCCCAGCGCGCGCCGATTTCGCGCACCGAAGCCGCCGGATCCACAGCGTCCGCGCGCAACCACGCCAGCAGCGATGAAGTCAGCTGGTGGAGCATCTGCGCCGCAAACGACGGGTCGGCGGGGGTCGTCGTCGAATAGCCGAGCGCCGGACGACCGCGCCCCGACGAGGGAAGCTGCCGCTTCTCCACAAGGCCCACGCCAAACAAGCCCTCCAGGGTTTCGCGCACACTCGACACGTGCAGGCCGGCCTCCTGAGCTAGCTCGGCGACAGTCACGGGTGCCGCGTGCTGCGAAATGCGCTCCAACAGCGCGTGCTGGGCGGGCGTCAGGGCAGCCATCGCCTCAAGCGTTTCTGCCAGCGTCCGAGAATGGGAGGTGTCAGTCATGCCTATCCTCTCTCTCCCTTTTAATCAGCGGAAATCCGCTCTGCGTGAATCTCCGTACGGCATTAGCGGCATTACATTACTTACAAACTGGAAGTAATTTTACCCAGCTTGTCGCCGTATCCGCACGGTCAATTCCAATGAACGGGACCATTTGAAGGGTTCCTTGCACACAATTGGCTTGCGGGCACCGACGCCCGCGATATACAGCGTGGGGCGAGCCATCGCCCGCCCCACGCTACCGCCTGACCCGCCGCGGCCTCGTCATTCGAGGCCACGGTAGGAAAGCGCGAACTCAGTCCGACATACCGCCACGCGTGATCGCGTGCGTGCGGCGTTCGTCGCGCGCACGGTAGACCACCGGGGGACGCGCCACGTAGCCGACCGGCACACTCACCGCGTGCACGAGGCGGGTGAACGGCCACACGCAGAAGAGCAGCAGGCCGGCGACGATGTGCAGCTTGAAGCTCAGGGGCACGTCAACCATCAGGTGCGCCTGCGGGTGGAGGTAGAAGATCGAGCGGAACCAGACGGAGATCGTCTCGCGGTAGTCATAGCCCTCGTGCCCGCCGAGCACCTGGTTCAGCAGCGTCGCCGCGCCACCCAGGAGCACCGGGATACAGAGCATGACATAGGTAACGATGTCCATGCGGGTCGTCGCCACGCGCACCGACTTGTACACCACTCGACGGTAGATCAGCATCGCGAGGCCGAGGATCGTCATGATTCCGGCGATCGTGCCGGGGATGGTGGCCATCAGGTGGTAAACGTGCTGGGGTACGCCTGCCGCCTCGGTCCAGGTCTTCGGGACCACGAGGCCGAGGATGTGGCCCATGAACACGAAGAGAACACCGAAGTGGAACAGCGGCGATGCCCAGCGCAGAATGGTCGGCTCATTCCACTGCGAGGAACGAGACGTCCAGCCGTACTGGTCCGTCTTGTAGCGCCACGCGAGACCCACGATGAGGATCGCGAAGGACACGTAGGGCAGGACCACCCACAGGGCAATGTCCAGGAAGGACAGCGACTGCGTCTCGGGTGCGGACGCGGCATGCAAAAGTGCGGATTCCATGAACGTTACCGTCCCATCGTTGAATCGGAAGTCGGGGAGGGCGTGGCAGACAGATCGCCCACGCCCACCAGCTCGGTGGGCGGCCCCTGGCTAATGAGCTTACGGAAGCCCTCAATGGTCTTTTCGTCCGGCTCGGGCAGCGTCGCGACCAGCGCATCCAGCAGCGGCGCGTACGGGGAGTCCGCGGCGCGCAGCGCCGTGCGGATCACCTCGATGCCCTCGCGGTTCGAGCGCAGCAGGCCCTCGGCCGTACCCGTCTCGTCGAAGGCCGCGAACTCCAGGACCACGGGCAGGTGATCGGGCAGCTCCTCGCGGTCCATCTCGAAGCCGGCTCGGCGCAGGACCTCCTTAAACGCGAGAATTGCCTGGCCGCGTCCGCGGGTGTCGCCGTGCGTGTAGTACGTCAGGCCGAGCGCGCAGCGGCGGCGCTGGTCGAATGTCTCGACGTAGGTGGTCTGCATGGTACGCAGGCCCGCAGTGCGCGCGTAGCTCACGAACGAGGCCAGGGCCGACGAGGCCGGCTCCGGCAGGTCCGCCAGAGCCTCCTCGACGGCGTCCAGCTTGGTACCAAAGTCATCCCCCGGGTAGTCCAGGAGGACCGAGACCGCCATGCGCACGCCGCGCGCGTCCTGCGGGTCCATCTCCGTTTCCGGAGCGGCCGTAGGAATGCGCGGAATGCCGACGAAAGTACTCATCGAACGACCTCAAGGGGGAGCATCTGGCGTCCCTCCGGCGACGAGCCACCCATCGGGCGGTTCGACGTGGCGGGGGCCAGGCCGTGGAAGGCCTCGACGTCGTAGGACACCGGGCAGCCCTCAAGCTCCTTGATGCCGCGCGGCATCTCGGGGTGGGCGGTCGGGATGACGAAGCGGTCGTCGTACTTGGCGATCGACAGCAGTCGGTACATCTCCTTGACCTTCTCCGGGGTCATGCCCACGGAGGCCGGGATCTCCTCGTTCGTCGGGTTGTCGACGAAGACGTCGCGCATGTAGGAACGCATCGCGGCGAGGCGACGCAGCGCCAGCTCCACGGGAGCCGTATCTCCGGCCGTGAACAGGCCAGCCAGGTACTCCAGCGGGATGCGCATCTGCGAGATGGCGGACAGCAGGACCTTGTGGTCCTCGCCGTCACTGCCGGACGCGGTCACCTGGTCGACGACCGGAGAGAGCGGCGGCACGTACCAGACCATCGGCAGGGTGCGGAACTCGGGGTGCAGCGGCAGGGCGACCTCGTACTCGGTGATGAGCTTCCAGATCGGGGACTGCTGGGCGGCCTTAATCCACGAGTGGGGAACGCCGTTGGCCTGGGCCTGGGCGACCACCTGCGGGTCGTTCGGGTCGAGCAGGATCTCGCGCTGGGCGCGGTACAGGTCACGCTCGTCCTCCTGGGATGCGGCCCAGGTGACGCGGTCCGCGTCGTAGAGCAGCACGCCCATGTAGCGCAGGCGGCCCACGCAGGTCTCCGAGCAGATGGTCGGCTGGCCGACCTCGAGGCGCGGGTAGCACAGCGTGCACTTCTCGGCCTTGCCCGTGTTGTGGTTGAAGTAGACCTTCTTGTAGGGGCAGGCCGACACGCACATACGCCAGCCGCGGCACTGATCCTGGTCGACCAGGACGATGCCGTCCTCAGTGCGCTTATACATCGCGCCCGAGGGGCACGCCGACACGCAGGTCGGGTTCAGGCAGTGCTCGCAGATGCGAGGCAGGTAGAACATGTACGCGTCCTCGATGGTCTTCGCGACCTGGAGGTTCATCTGGTGCAGGACCGGGTCCTGATCCAGGGTCTCCATGGAGCCGCCGAGGTCATCGTCCCAGTTCGGGCCCCACTCGGGCTTGTCGATGTGCTCGCCCGTGATTGCGGACTTCGCGCGGGCCGTCGGGATCGCGCGGGAGTTCGCGGGCGCCTGGAGCAGCTTGTCGTACTCGTACGTCCACGGCTCGTAGTAGTCCTTCATGGTCGGCTGCGTCGGGTTCGCGAAGATCTTCGCGAGCGAGGCGACGCGTCCACCCTGACGGGGAACGAGGCGGCCCGTGGCGGTACGCTTCCAGCCGCCCTTCCACTTCTTCTGGTCCTCCCAGCCGCGGGGGTAGCCCACGCCGGGACGGGTTTCGACGTTGTTGAACCAGATGTATTCGGTGCCCTCACGGTTCGTCCACACCTGCTTACAGGTGACGGAACAGGTGTGGCAGCCGATGCACTTGTCGAGGTTCATCACCATCGCGATCTGAGCCATGACCTTCATCAGAACTGCACCTCCTGGGAGCGGCGGCGGATAACCGTGACTTCGTCGCGGTTATTGCCGGTGGGACCGTAGTAGTTGAACGCGTAGGCGAACTGCGCGTATCCGCCGGCCAGGTGGGTCGGCTTAATAAAGATTCGTGTCAGCGAGTTGTGCGTACCGCCGCGCTTGCCGGATTCCTCGTTCAGCGGGGTGTTGATCTGGCGATCCTGGGCGTGGTGCATGAACACCGTGCCCTCCGGGATGCGGTGGGAGACAACAGCGCGAGCCGACACGGTACCGTTACGGTTCTTCGCCTCGATCCACTCGTTGTCGCGCACGCCGATCTTCTCAGCGTCCTGCGGGCTCATCCACACCGTCTGGCCACCACTACCCAGCGTCAGCATGTACGGGTTGTCGTAGTACTGGGAGTGGATGGCCCACTTGTTGTGGATCGTCAGGTAGCGCACCGCGACCTCGGCCTGGCCCGGCTGACCGGGACGGTGGTCGCCCACCGGGCGCTCACCGTAGATGTGCGCCAGGTCGAGCGGCGGACGGAAGATCGGCAGGGACTCGCCCATGTCCATCATCCAGTCGTGGTCGACGTAGAACTGCGGGCGACCCGTGAGCGTGTGCCACGGCTTGCGGCACTCGACGTTCTGCACGAAGGCGCTGTAGCGGCGACCACCGTGCTCGGAACCCGACCACTCCGGGCTGGTGATGACGCTGCGCGGCTGCAGGACGGTGTCCTGGTAGGTGATCTTCTTTTCCTCGTCACCCTCAGCCAGGAATGCCATGGGGTTACCGACGCGCTTTTCGAGCGTGCGGAAGCCCTGAACGGCCAGCGAGCCGTTCGTGGTGCCCGAGAAACGCATCGCCATGTTCGCCGCCTTGATCGCGGTGTCACACAGGGGCGCACCCTCTCCGGCGTTGCCGTCCATGGGGGCGCGGCCGTTGAGGTCGCCGAGTTCCTCGAAAGCCTCCTGGACGTTGAACGCAACGCCCTTGGCAGCCAGGCCAGCCTTTTCCAGGAGCGGGCCCATGCGGTCGAACTTGTAGCCGACCTGCGTGTAGTCACGCTCGATCGGAACCAGCTTCGGCATAGTCTTGCCGGGCGTCCACGTCTGCTCGGGAACGACGCCGCTCGCCATGGTCATGGCGTCCGGGGAGTCGTGACCCAGCGGGACCGCGACGACGTCCGTCTGCGTCCCCAGGTGGTCGGCGGCCAGGCGTCCCACGAGGTGTGCCAGCGTCTGGAACACCTCGAAGTCGGTACGTGCCTCCCACGGCGGGTTCACGGCCTCGTCGAAGCAGTGCATGAAGGGGTGCATGTCCGTGGAGGACAGGTCGTGCTTCTCGTACCACGTGGCGGCGGGCAGCACGACGTCGGAGTGCAGCGTCGTCGAGGTGTTACGGAAGTCCGCGACCCACATGAGGTCGAGCTTGCCGGGGTGCGCGTCGCGCCAGTTGACGGTCGCGGGACGGGAACCCTCGGGCAGCTCTTCTGCATTCACCTCGTTGCCGGTACCCAGCATGTGGCGCAGGAAGAACTCGGTGCCCTTCGCGGACGAACCAAGCAGGTTCGTACGCCAGTTCGCGAGGATCTTCGGGACGTTGTGGTGAGCGTCCGGGTCCTCGATCGCGAACTGCAGGCGACCCTCACGCAGCTCCCGAGACACGTACTGCGCCGGGGCAATGCCCGCCTCAGCGGCCTCGCGACCCAGCTGGGTCGAACCCTTGGAGAACGTCGGGTAGCAGGGCATCCAGCCGCGCTGGACGGACTCGACGAGCGTATCGACCAGCTGCTTGCCGTCCAGGTGCGAGGACTTGATCGGGTTCGCCATGGCCGAGGCCGGGGCACCGTCGTAGCGCCACTGGTCGGTGGTCATGTAGTACCAGCCGGTGGAGATCATCTGGCGCGGCGGGCGCGCCCAGTCCAGGGCGAAGGTGAAGGAACCCCAGCCCATGATCGGGCGGACCTTCTCCTGACCCACGTAGTGGGCCCAGCCGCCACCGTTGCGGCCCTGGGTGCCACACATTTCCGTGAGCGCCAGGAACGTCCGGTACATCTGGTCGGAGTGGTAGTAGTGGTTCGTGCCGGCACCCATGAGGATCATGGAACGGCCCTGCGTCTCGACCGCGTTCTGCGCGAACTCGCGACCGATCTTGATGGCAGCTCCGGCGGGAACCGACGTGAACTCCTCCTGCCACGCGGGGGTGCCCGGCGTGGAGGCATCCATGTAGTCGGTGGGCCACTGGCCCGGCAGACCCTCGCGCTCAACCGCGTAGTGAGCCAGCATGATGTCATACACGGTCGTCACGAGGCGACCGTTGACGCGGCGCGCGGGGACGCCACGCAGGACGTAGCCGCCGCCGACCGAGGCCTGACCGTCGGCTGCCGGCAGGTCGAAGCGCGGCAGGGCGATCTCGACAGGCTCCCACTCGTTCGTGTCCATGATGGACAGGACCGGCTCGACGCCATCGAGGTTGAGGTTCCAGTGGCCGGCACCCTCCTCGCCGAAGCGATCAGCGAGCGTGCCGCCCGGGTCCTTGACCGTGCCGTCGGACTCGATGACGAGGGGACGGAACTCGTTGTTCTCGGTGCGCTCGGTCGTGCCTGCGGGCATCTTCGCGGCCGTGAGGAACTTGCCGGGGACCAGCGTCGTCGCCTCGATGCCCTCGTGGGCGCCCTCGCCGACCTCGCCGATCTCCACGAGGAACGGGCCGTCAGTGTAGCGCGTCATGTAATCGAGGAACATGGGTTCGCGCTTGCCGACGTGGAATTCCTTGAGGATGACGTGACCCATGGCCTGCGCCAGGGCACCGTCCGTGCCGGGCTGGACGCGCAACCAGTCGTCCGCAAACTTCGTGTTGTCCGCGAAGTCCGGGGACACGACGACGACCTTCTGGCCGTGGTAGCGGGCCTCGGCCATGAAGTGCGCGTCGGGGGTACGGGTCAGCGGCAGGTTCGTGCCCCACATGATGAGGTACTGAGAGTTGAACCAGTCGCCGGCCTCGGGCACGTCGGTCTGGTCACCGAACACCTGAGGCGAGGCCGGGGGCAGGTCCGCGTACCAGTCGTAGAAGGACAGCATGGTCGCGCCGATGAGTTCGTGGAAGCGGGCACCCGCGCCGTAGGAGATCATCGACATGGCGGGGATGACCGAGAAGCCGGCGATGCGGTCGGGACCGTACTGCTTGATCGTGTGCACGTAGGCGGAGGCGACGATCTCCATCGCCTCTTCCCAGGACACGCGGACCATGCCGCCGCGACCGCGCTGCGACTTGTAGGCGCGCGCCTTCTCCGGGTCTTCAACGACCGCGGCCCACGCGTCGACGGGATCCCCGAGGCGCTTCTTGGCCTCGCGGAACATGTCGAGGAGGACGCCGCGCACGTAGGGGTACTTGATGCGGGTCGGCGAGTACTCGTACCACGAGAACGCCGCGCCACGCGGGCAGCCACGGGGCTCGTACTCGGGCATGTCAGCGCCGGTCGACGGGTAGTCAGTCTGCTGGGTTTCCCAGGTGATGACGCCGTCCTTGACGTAGATCTTCCACGAGCAGGAGCCCGTGCAGTTCACACCGTGGGTGGAGCGCACGATCTTGTCGTAGCTCCAGCGGTCGCGGTAGAAGGAGTCGCCGTCGCGGCCGCCCTCGAGGAAGAGCTGGCGCGCGTCGGCGGACGCCTTGCCGCGACGCAGCCACGAGCCGAGCGCAAACAGGGTCGCGCCGGTCGCGGGCTTGACCTCACCGTCGTAGGTCGGGAAGGTCATATCGGATTCGAGATTCGTCATGGGGTGCTCCTAAGAGTCGATTGACGAGGCAATGGCAGGTCCGTTCGGCACCACGCAGTGCCGGGTGGATCAGCCGGGGAACGGGGCGTTCTTGCGCGCGTACATGACCCAGCACAGGACCGAGCACAGGGCGCAGAAGATAGCGCATCCGAGGAAGAAGGCCCAGGCGCCGCCGGTGCCGACCGCGGAGAGGGCGACGCCGACCAGGAAGGGGCCGAGGGATGCGATGGCAGAGGTGAAGCCGATGGCACCACCGGCCTGGCGGGCGGGCATGATCATCGGCATCTGCTTGAAGGTACCGGCGTTACCGAAGCCGGAGAACAGGAACATGGTGAGCATGAGCGCCATGAAGATGTAGAAGTCGGTCCAACCGGTGGGGTTGTACAGGACCCAGGCGATACCGGCCAGGGTGATGGCCATGCCGACGCCGGAGATGAAGGTCCAGATGGCGCCGCCCATGCGGTCGCAGAAGATGCCCCAGGACATGCGGATGAGCGAGCCGATGAGGGGGCCGAGGAAGGCGAAGGTCGCGCCCAGGACCGGCAGAGCGAGGGAGGACTCGCGGCCGAACTGGTTGTTGATGAGCAAGCCGAAGACGGCGGAGAAGCCAGAGAACAGGCCGAAGGTCATGACGTAGAGGATGGTCATGTACCAGGTGTTGGGGTTGGAGAAGATGTCCAGCTGCTGCTTGATGTTGGCCTTGACGGGCACGTCGCGCAGCCAGATGAAGGCGAGGATCGCGGCGACGAGGCACCACGGAATGAAGAAGACCGCAGCGTTGTAGACCCAGATGTGCTCACCGGCGTGGTCGCCGGACACCTGCTGCTGCGGGGCCAGCCAGGTCATGCCGAAGAGTCCGAAGCCCATGAGGATGGGGCCGACCAGCTGAATAATGGACATGCCGAGGTTGCCGATGCCGCCCTGCAGGCCGAGCGCCGTGCCGGACAGACGCTTGGGGAAGAAGTAGCCGGTGGAGGGCATGTAGCCGGAGAATGCACCGCCGCCGATGCCACACATGAAGGCCAGGGTCAGCAGAACCCAGTAGGGGGTCGTGTTGTCCTGGACGACGTAGAACCAACCGGCCATAGGCAGGATGCACAGCAGGGAGGTGATGCCCACGAGCTTGCGGGTGCCGATGAGCGGGGGCAGGAACATGTAGATGAGGCGCAGGATGCCGGCCGCGAGGCCGGGCAGAGCGGTGAGCCAGTACAGCTGCGACTTGTCCAGATTGAAGCCGAGGAGCGTCAGCTTCGGCGCGATGGCGCTGGGCAGGAACCACACGCAGAAGGCCAGGATCAGCGAGTAGGTCGTGATCCACAGCGTGCGCCACGCGAGCTTCGAGTCCCACGTGGACTCATCGTTGGGGTTCCAGTCAGTGAGCAGGTAGCGGCTCTTCTTGGCCGCAGGTTCGGTCGCGCTCATGGCTCCCCTCATCCGTGAAGGGAAATCCGGGCGCGGGCACGCCTCGGACATTCTTTAACACGGAGGCTACCAAGTGAAATAACAACCATCGCATCATCATTTTGTAACCTGCATCACCCCTGTGACAACAAGGAAAAGTAGGGTTACCGCGCGGAATCCCCGGACCACCGAGACTCCTATCAACCACCGTTACAAAACACCGGCGTTATCAAATTAGCGGGAGGTTACCCACCAATACGGCTCATGGTGCGCGACGGGCGCGCAAAAGCATCAGTGTTGAGGCCGTGCGCGGCCGGCTTGACCCACATGGCATCGGCCCATCGCGCGGCAATCTGCGCATCGGAGCCACCCCCGCGCAGCAGATCGCGCAGCGATGTTTCCTCCGTGGAAAAAAGGCAGGAACGCACCATGCCATCCGACGTCAGGCGCGTGCGATCACAGGCATTGCAGAAAGGATCAGACACGGAGGCGATAACGCCGAGCCTCTTGGTCGGATCACCGTCAACGATCCAGCGCCCAGCCGGCGAGTGCGGATCCTCGCGCTGCGCGGGATCCAACGTGTGGCGAGTCCCCATGATGTGCAGGATCTCGTCCGCCGTCAGAATGTTCTGACGATCCCAAGTGTCCACCGGACCAATCGGCATCTGCTCAATCACACGCAGCTCGATGCCCCGATCCAGGCAGTAGTCAACCAGGTCGGGCAGGTCGGCCTCGTTCATGCCACGCAGCACGAGGGTGTTGACCTTGATCGGACTCAGGCCCGCGCGCGCGGCGGCCTCAATGCCCTCCAAGACGTCACCCAAGCGATCACGCCTCGTGATCGCCGCGTAGTGCTCACGGTCCAGCGAATCCAAGGAGATATTGACGCGGTCCAGACCCGCATCCCTCAATCCCTGGGCGCGCTTAGCCAGGCCCAGCGCATTCGTCGTCAGCGCCAGGTCAGGAGCCTGCCCTTCGTCGGTCCGAAGCTGGGAACACTCCGCGATAATCCCTTCGAGGCCTCGGCGCAACAGCGGTTCGCCGCCCGTGAATCGAACCTGACGGATACCCAGCCGCTCGACACCGATGCGCACGAGGCGCACAACCTCCGCGTCGGTCAGCGTTTCCTCAGTGGGCAGCCAGTCCAAACCCTCGGGGGGCATGCAGTACGAGCAGCGCAGATTACAGCGATCCGTCAAAGAAACGCGCAGGTCACGGGCCACTCGACCGAAGGTGTCGACGAGCCGCAGCGGCGCCTCACATGCGGCCGCGTGTGCCACCTGATCGGCGGATACAAACTCGACAGACATGGCGACACCCTACCGCTTTTTACCCGGTCTTCGCCCTCCGAAATAGGTCACGTCGCCCCGAAACTGCCCCCGACCTCGTCGCCTGAGAGAAAACGAACAGTGGACAGCTCAGACGAAAACACCGCCGCCAGGATAGCGTGAGTGCACGAGAACCCGAGCGAGGAGCACCATGCGCGCCGTCGTCATGCACGAACCCGGCAACGTCACCGTCGAAGAGACGCCGATGCCCACCATCCTGGAACCCACGGACGCCATCATCAAGCTGGCCGCCACGTGCATCTGCGGATCAGACCTGTGGCCCTACCGCGGTGCCCAGCCCGTCCACGAACAGCGCATGGGCCACGAGTACGTCGGCACCGTCGTCGAGGTCGGATCCGCCGTCACCACCGTTCGCCCCGGCGATTTCGTCGTCGGTTCCTTCTGTATCTCCTGCGGCGAATGCCTCGTCTGCCGTACCGGCTACCCCTCGCGCTGCGCGACCGCGGCCGCCCAGGGTGACGCCTTCGTCGGCATGCGCGCCGGCGGCACACAGGCCGAGTACGCCCGCATCGCCCTCGCGGACGGCACGCTCGTCAAGACACCCGGCACGCCCACGCGCGAGCAGATCCCCTCACTCCTGGCAGCTTCCGACGTGCTCGGCACCGGCTGGTTCGCCGCCGACGAGGCCGGGGCAGGTCCCGGCACAACCATCGTCGTCGTGGGTGACGGCGCAGTGGGCCTGGGCGCGATCATCGGTGCCCGCCAGCTGGGTGCCTCCCGCATCATCGCCATGTCGCGTCACGCGGACCGACAGGCACTGGCCTGCGAGTTCGGCGCGACCGACATCGTGGAGGAGCGCGGTGAGGAAGGCATCGCCCGCGTGAAGGCACTGACCGGTGGCTTGGGGGCCGATGGCGTCGTGGAGGCCGTCGGCAACGAAGCATCGTTCGACCAGGCGCTGGGCTGCGTGCGCCCCGGTGGGCACCTGTCCTTCGTGGGCGTTCCCCACGGCGTCTCCCTCGACATGAGCCGCATGTTCGCCGCCGAGGTGCATATGTTCGGCGGACCCGCGCCCGTACGCAAGTACCTGCCGACCCTCATCAATCTGATCATTCGCGATGTCATTAACCCAGGTGCCGTCTTCGACATGGTCCTGCCCCTCGACCAGGCCGCCGAGGGCTACGCCGCCATGGACGAGCGCCGCGCCACGAAGGTTTTGCTGACCATCTGACGCTGCGCGCGTTACAGGCGCTGCTGGCGTGCCTAGCCTTGCTGGTGCTGCGGCCCTGATCCGCACGCAAACCCGCTATTCCGAGTCCCGGCCCCCTCATCCGCACGCAAACCCGCTATTCCGAACGTGGGCACCCCCGCCCACATGCGGATCAGGGGGTTTGCGTGCGGGACAGCGGGCTAATGGGTGGAATAGCGGGTTCCCGTACCTCAACCGCCCCAGCTCAGCCACGGCCTCGACCGCTACCAGCGACAGCCCGCCCGGCCCGCAGCGGCCCGCCAACGGCCACCCGCGCCCGTACACTGGTGTTATGCATGATCCGACGCTGTCCACGATGGAGCACCGCGACCTGATTGAGGCGCTGGCATTCAGCCGCCTCCTGCCGCACGACACGCTGCCAGCCGAGGAGTGCCTGGGCCGTCGGCTGGCCACCGACCTCCACTCGCTGATTCCCCTGCCGCCGTTCACGAACTCGGCGATGGACGGCTTCGCCCTGCGCCGCGATGATCTGGCGGGCGAAGGCCCGTGGTCACTGCCGGTCGTGGCTGACATCCCGGCGGGCGATACGCGCGAGCACCGCCTCGAGGCCGGTCAGGCGATGCGTATCATGACGGGCGCTCCCCTCCCCCAGGGCGCGGACACGGTCGTCAAGGTTGAGCACACGGACCACGCGGCCGGGGTTGCTCAGGCCCCCGCTTCCGTGGAGATTCGTGTCGCCCCGAAGCTGGGCGCGAACGTACGCGTCAAGGGTGAGGCCCTCGAAGCGGGTTCCCCGGTCCTCGAGGCGGGCTGCCTCCTGGATGGGACTGCGCTGGCGGCCGCGATTTCGGTGGGCCACGGGACCCTCGCGGTCCTGCCGCGCCCTCGCGTCCTCGTGGTGACGACGGGAACGGAACTCAGGCGCGCGGGCGAGGCACTGGAACGCGGCCAGATCCCCGACTCGAACGGCATCCTGCTGCGCGGCCTGGTGGAGGACGCGGGCGGGCGGGTTGTCGCCAACCTGCGCACGGGTGACACGCCGGAGGAGCTGCGCCGCGCCCTCGACGAGGCGCCCGACGCTGACCTGGTGATCACCGCGGGCGGTATTTCGGCGGGTGCCTACGAGGTGGTGCGCCTGACGCTGGGCACGGACGCGGGCTTCCATCATGTCGCCCAGCAGCCGGGCGGCCCGCAGGGCGTGGGGGCGACGCCGGTGGGTCCACGCGGCCGCGAGACTCCGGTCATTTGTCTGCCCGGCAATCCGGTGTCGGTGTTCACGACGTTCCACATGTATGTGGCGGGTGCGCTGGCGGTCATGTCGGGCCTCGTGCACCCCGAGCGCGGCGCGACCGTCCCCTCCGCCGTCATGGCTCGCGCGCGCGTGGGGTGGGAGTCGCCGGAGGGCAAGACTCAGTTCATCCCGGTTCGTTTCGTCGACGAGGCTGGGACCTGTTCCGGGGACGAGGCCGGGGTCCGTTGGGTGGAGCCCGTGCACCCCCTGGGGTCGAAGTCGCACCTGGTGGCGTCTCTGGCGCACGCGCAGGGTATTGGCGTGGTGGCCCCGGAGTTCGGCGAGGTCGTGGCTGGCCAGGAGCTGGCCGTCGTCGCGCTGGTGGGTTGACGCGGCAGGCGACGAAGGGGCTACAGTCCCACAACGTGTGTGCCCCGATTGCCCCGCAATCGACGACGCACAACCCGCAATTTACATCTGGCAGTTGTCGCCATCGTGAAAGGAAACCTGTGAAGTTTACGCATTTGAACGACGAGGGTGCCGCCTACATGGTGGACGTGACCGCGAAGACCCCGACGGTTCGTCAGGCGAGCGCCGTGTGCCGCGTGGATTGTTCGCCCGAGGTCATGCAGGCGCTGCGCGACGGTACTGTCCCGAAGGGTGACGTGCTGGCGGTGGCTCGTGTGGCCGGTATTTCCGCGGCGAAGCGCGTCCCGGAGCTGCTGCCCCTCGCGCACACGATTGGCGTGCACGGCTGCGCGGTGGACCTGAGCTTGGAGGACGATCACGTGGCGATCCGCGCGACCGTGCGTACGGCTGATCGAACGGGCGTGGAGATGGAGGCGTTGACCTCAGTGACGGTCGCGGCTCTCGCGATCGTGGACATGGTCAAGGGCGTGGATCGCTCCGCCCGCATCGCCGAGGCAAAGATCGTTGCGAAGTCGGGTGGCCGCAGCGGCGACTGGGTACGCCCGGAGGACTGATCGCTGGATTCTCACCGACGAGGCGTGGGCCGCCCGGGGCGTTCGCGCTCGCCGGGCGGTCGCCTCGTACGAGGGGCGTGCGGTTACGATCCCGCGCGGGCGCGGGTTCACGCACGCGCGAATTCCCCGCACGCGAAGAAGTACGTGGAAGGGGTGCGCTCACGCGCGCGGGTGGTCTCCGCCGGCGAGCTGGTCGATGATGTGGGCGACGAGCGGCCCGATGACGGCAACGGCGTCGGTGACGCCGCCGCGGGAGCCGGGGGCGTTGACGACGAGCGCGCCCTCGTCAGATCGCGCCGTGACGCCGACGAGGCCTCGTGACAGGGCGGCTGAGGCGACGTTTTCTTCGCCGCGGCGTCGGATAGCGTCGGCGAGGCCGTCGATGCGGGTGGCCAGGAGAGGCTCGGTGGCCTCGGGGGTGACGTCGCGAGGGGAGAGGCCGGTGCCGCCGGTTGTGAATACGAGGCGTGCGCCGGATGCGGCTGCGGACGTGATCGCGGCGCGGATGGCCTCGGCCTCGTCGGGGATGACGGTGACGGAGGCTTCCACGCCGTGCTCCGCGAGAAGGCGTGCGGCGAGGGGGCCGGAGAGGTCTTCAGCGGTGCCCGCGTGGCACCGGTCGGAGACAGTGATGACGCGCGCGGGGATCATGTCAGTGTCGGGCACTGCCGTCGCGGCGTGAGGAGCGGCGCGCGCGGATCCCGGAGATGACGGCGTCAACGTCGCTGAATTGGCGCGACGCGAGCTCGTAGTCGACGCGGCGTGCCTCTGGTTCGAAGGCCTGTGGCAGGGGGCGCTGCGTGCGCGTGGCGCTGCGCTGCTGGGCGCGCTGGGGGAACTGCGGCGGCGCGGGCGGCATGGATTCGGCGACGACCTCAACGACCGGGGATGGGGGTTCGGGCAGGGCCGCGGCGTCGGGTCGCTTGGGCTGGGCGGGCGTGTAGGTCCCGGAGGGCGCGACCGCGGTAGGGCGCACGTGCACGGGGCGGATCTTGGGCACGGACTTGGTGATGGGGCCGCGCGTGGCCTGGGGTGCCACGGCGGGCATGACGGGGGCGGCGCTGCGGTAGGGCGGCTGCGTC
>NZ_ALCA01000095.1 GCF_000278725.1 Actinomyces sp. ICM47
GGGCGCGTCTGGGTGTGCGGGCGATCCGCTGGGCGATCCGACAGTTGCGCTTCGAGGGAGCCACTATCTTGGGGCTGGCCCGACAGTTAGGAACCACGTGGAATACCGTGTGGTCCCATATCAAGCCGTGCCTGCAAGCCGCATCTGATGACCCCGCCCGCTTCACAGGGATTCGGGTGCTGGGGGTTGACGAGCACGTGTGGCACCACCAGGACCGACGCCACCGGGGCCCACGTGAACTCACCGGCATCGTGGACCTGACTTGCGGGGAGGAGCATCCCACGGCCCGCTTGTTGGACCTGGTTCCGGGTAGGTCTGGCACCGTGTACAAGAACTGGCTAGAAGAGCGCGGCGAAGACTTTCGCTCCGGTATCCAGATCGCGACGCTGGATCCCTTCCAAGGATACAAGAACGCCATCGACGACCAGCTCCAAGACGCAACCAGCGTCCTCGATGCCTTCCATATCGTCAAGCTCGCCGGCGATGCCCTTGATGAGGTACGCCGCCGCGTCCAGCAAGACACGACCGGTCACCGCGGGCGCAAGGGCGATCCCCTCTATCAGATCCGCAATCTTTTGCGCGCCTCGCGTGATCGGCTCACGAAGCGTCAACAAGAACGACTACGTGAGGCCTTCACGGCAGATGAGGCGCATATCAGTGTGGAAGTCGCCTACCACTGCGCCCAGCAAGTCCGCGACGTCTTCCATCAAGCCACACCCGCCCAAGGCCGACGCCTGGCCGCACACCTCATTGAGCGCCTACCAACGTGTCCCATCCCCGAAATCGCTCGTCTGGGGCGGACCCTACGCAAGTGGAAGGACGCATTCTTGGCCTACTTCGACACCGGTGGAGCCAGCAACGGCCCCACAGAAGCCATCAACGGAATCATCGAACTAGGCAGACGCACCGCCAGAGGCTACCGCAACCCCACCAACTACAAACTCCGAATGCTCCTCATCGCAGGAGGCCTAGATGCCTCCACCCACACTCAACTCTGAAGAGCCGTCAATAGCGGCTCCACGCGCACTAGCGAGGCCTACCCTGCATGGCGGGGCAGGCCTCGCGGCGTAAACAAGGGGGTCGTGTTGCTCATGAGCCTGTTTCTACCATCTGAAGTGAGAGCGAATCTCACCGGGAGGTTCGCGCAGACTCGATGGGATGCTTCGGCCATGACTAGCATCGCCGCGTGGACAACCTGGCTGATCCCCTACATGTGCCGCATGATCATGGGCATCCCCATGATCAACCTGTCCGCCAACGCGGCTTTCGGCGTAGCCCTCATCGGGGCCGACGTGATCGGTCTGGCCCTCTACCTGCGCGGGGATGCACACCGGGTGTAACCACCCGCGGCCGAGGCCTCTCACGAGACCAGTCAATCACCTGGCATATGTCGACAATATCCACCCGACGCTCGCTTCCCCTAAATCCGACCTTCAAGGAGATGTTCGACCACGATCAGGAATCAAGATCTTCGCGCGGGAGAGACTGTTATATTCGGTTCCAGTTAACAATGATCGATAAGGGAGTCGCCACATGTCCAAAATCCTGCGGATCGCTTTGGCCATCGCGTTTATCATCGTGTTCTATACCGGCGAACTCGTGGGTATCATGTTCGACTATCAAGGCATCAACGTGGTTCCAACGCCAACGTGGATCCTTCTACTATTTGCCACCTGTGCCGCGAATGTAGCCAGCGCGTTCTGGATTTCGCGCGCGGACCCCCCGCGCAATCTAGCGTTCTGGGGCCTCTTCCTCAAGGTATGTTTCCTTCCGATATTCCTGGCAGACTTCTACATTTTTGTGTTAATGAGAAGCTGGTTTCCCCCCAGCCCTGAGGTATCACCGCTAGGATTTTTCCTCATCGCCCCCTATGTCGTCCTGTCATGCCCCCTCATGATCGTCAGCTCGTGCTACGGGTTCGCAGCAATCGATCGCGCGCGCGACGAACAGCTGATCTCCCCTGAAAGGGCAAGAAAGTACAAATGGGGGCTTGCCCTCCCCATCGCAGACCTCGTCGCAGCTATCTGGCTGTACGCACGCTTGCGCCGCCTGGACGGCACTGCTCCAACCTGCACCCCGGACGACGACCCGCTCTCACCCGCGCACACTACACCCCAACCCGTTGCCGACATAGACGACATCCTCGCTACAAGACCCGCACAGACCCGCAGAGCAATTCCACACCCCTGGCCTACAGTCCTGCCCCTCGCAGCCTCACTCTGTTTCATCATTGCCTCCTACGCTGGCGGGCCTGTCACCATGATCTTTCCCCCTCCATATCCGACACTTCGAATCGACGTCTGGTTCCTCGTCATGTTTGTGTGCGCCCTGGCGACTATCGTTAGTGCCGACGCTTTCAAAGGCGCACACAACCCCAAGACGCTGGCGCTCTGGTGCCTCGTCTTCAAGCTTGCCCTCCTCCCTTTTTTCCTTACTATGACCCTCATAGTGCTCGTCCTGGGATCGTATTTTTTCGCCCCGAGAGGCCTCATCTTTGTGACATTCATCATGCTCCCCCTGCTACTCCTGGGGACCTACTGCATCATGCGCGTCACCTCATCCCACGGATCTGCCGCGATCAGCCGCGCACGCAACCAGCGGCTCGTCTGCCGAGAAACGGCGAACAAGCTACAGAGAGGCCTTGCCACTCCCATCGCCGATCTAATCTCCTCAATCCGCCTCTACGCACTACTGCGCCGACTGGACGATGCCAGCGAAACCACCACGAGCGAGACCCTGTAAGCATCTCTCCAAGCTAAACACACACCCAGATACCAGCCCCGGCCTCGTTCCCGCGGGCGGTGATAGGGTGACAACATGCAAAGTGTCAAAAGAAATAAGCTACGCATATCTACCGTCATACGCGCGGTAACTTTCCTCTTCTTCGTCGTCGCAGCTTACGGACCTTGGGTGCTGGCTTTTGTCCTCGACAAGAGTTTGGACGCTATCGACTGGAAGACGTGGACACTTCTGGCCGTGATCGCCGGAGCAGCCAACGCCGTATCCGCACTGTGGCGTCGAGACGACGACAGCCCGCGCACGATGGCGCTGTGGGGATTAATCCTCAAGCTCTGCTTGCTTCCCCTCTATGCTCCCACTCTTATTTTCCTTACAATCCTCACCATGGCTCTCGCAGCACCGGGCTACCTTATCTTGTTCCTTGCCTATGTGGGCCAGCCAATAGCGAACCTCATGATCCTGATCCCGCTCAGCTCATCCTATGGTCTTGTTGCGGCGTATCTCGGTTGCAAACAGAGACTTATTTCCGAGTCGTCGGCACACTACTACATCGCGCTCCACCTACTGCCCGCCATCGACCTGCTATCGTCCATCTACCTGTACGTGAAACTATGGAAAGAGCAGCGCGCTCGCGCAGCGAGTACCGAGCAGGCCTCTCAGGATTACAACGCCTCTTCACATAAGCACACAGCGCCTCCCGGCCTCTTTAAACGATTTCGGGACGAGGCCGAGGCTGAGCCACGCGCGTAGCCATACCGATCAGGCGCCACTCCTGCACTAGCCCGCGGCGCTCACCCCTCCATATTCGCCGCGGTCACCCCGTCCGCCAGGGTTCCGTAGGCGGTGACACAGTGCCCGACAAACATGTCGTCAGATTCCATCGCGATACCCCTCAGCGCGATTCGGCGCGCGGAATTCTCTTCCAAGTTGAGCGTGAGGACCTTCACTGAGCAGAACCCGCCGGCGTGCACATCCAGGCATTGTTAAACACCTTAGCGACCTGCCAGCTACGCTTCGAGGAAGGCGCCATCTCAGGCCTAGCCTCCTCCTCACACTCAACTATGATGAATCCTTCATCCGGTTACTAGGAATGGCAAATCACGCAGACACCAAGTTACCAAGCCGCACTGCGGCACTCACCACATCATCGAAGGAAATGTCGGATGCGTAAGGTGCCGATCTCACATAAGACTCCCATACTGCCAGCATATCATCGGAAAGCCGCACCTTCTCTAGTCGACTTCTATAATCGGCAACAAAAGCAGACGTTCCCCTTTTGCGCGCTGTTGCTTCGAGGGCACGCTTGACCTGGCCATATTCAATCTGATCAGCACGAGTATTCAAGAATACGTAAATGTCATAGAAGTCCCTCCCACGTGTATTGGCAACACCTCTGCTGACGACCGTTTCAAACTTCTCAGCGAGAATCGTCGCCACAGGATAAGACATAAGCCTTATAGCGCGATCTTCGAACAGCATCGGATACGGATACTCAACCTCCGCAGGAACGATGGAATCACCTGTTGTGATATCAACTTTAATTGGCGCATTCATTCTTCCATACCTGACCATAATATGAGCACGCCAATTTGGATATTCGTCATCTGTTCTGATTGACTCGAACCGCTCGAAGATGTATTCCATTCCGTCACCGACATCAACAGAGCAGATCTGCTCCATCGTTTGCTCAATAGAGTCGCGATCAAGAGGCATACCAACAACAGTTGTATCCATATCCATCGTCGTACGCAGAGAGACACCAATCATCGAAGAAATCAGCAGGCCACCTTTGAGAATGAACTTATCAACATACGACGTTTTCTCGAGACGAAGCAGCAAATGTTCAAATAGAAACATCTGCAGGACTTCTTGAGGGCGCAGCCCCTCTCTCTTCGCAATTGCTCGAATCTTTCCACGCAGACTCGCATCGTTACGAATCGCCATGATTACAACACCTCCAGATACACCTGCAACTCACGACGTACTCCAAGAGCTGAGCACATATCAGTCAACCCTTGCAGGTCCTTCTCACCCCTCCGAAAGTACCCTCCGATAGCATCTTGCATAAGCTGAGCATCGACAGTTCCAGCCTTCCTTTCCCGAATCAGGTCGGCGATTGCGCGCTCAGCACCATAACTCCTCACTGCGTTACCGGAAGGCGTTACAAGGCACGTTACGCCAAGTTCGTACAGGTCAGGCCGCACCCAATGAACCTGAATACCCGGAAATTCCTGAGCCATCTTCACAGAGTTATATCCCCGCGGCACTGTCACGGACTGTGCGACAGGCAGACGATCCGACAATCCATTGAGATACAGGGCGCTAGCATGGGAGAAAATGCTCTTTTTCCACCGGGCACTAATCACAAGAAAGTCATCGTCAAAGACATCTGGAGTGCAGTAAACTCCTCGCGTGAGCCGCTCAATACGACCGCCCTCACTAGCATGCGCAATGAGTCCAGCCGAGAAGCCTGCAGATTTCAGCTGAGAAGAAGAGGCAACACCACCCACGAGCGCAACGAAGTCGACGAGCTCATCCACCCTCACGGAGACCACCCCTTTACAGACGTTTACACATCACATTATCACGATTGATGTATACACGTCTGCTTTGACTCGAGTCAACTCTCCTCACCAGAGAACAGCCTCGGCCCGGTCCAACGAAACGAGAACAAAGCCGAGACTTACAAACACGGGAACTGATGCGTCGGCGCCGACCAGAGAAGGTTCGGCGCATACACGCCCACGAATCATCACCTCACCTCCAGCAGCCAGTACTCACCCCTCCATATTCGCCGCGGTCACCCCGTCCGCCAGAGTTCCGTACGCGGTGACGCAGTGCCCGAAGAACATGTCGTCGTCATCGAAGTAGGCGGAAAATGAACCGTCGGCGTCCATCGCGATACTGCGCAGCTCGATCCGGCGCGCGAAGCTCTCTTCCGTAATCTCCGGTACATCCTCGTCGGCAGAGTCGCGCCATTCGCATGCAAGTTCGGTCAGCTCACGCGCAGCGAACGCCCGCATGTCACGGTCCCACCGCTCCTGGTCCGCCAGCATCGTCTTCATCAATTGCACGGCTTGTTCCCAGGTTTTCTCGCAGCCCGAATCGACCTCCAGAGATACAGAGATCCGCTCTCCTCGCCACGAGACATCCCCCTCGAACAGGTCCAAGTCCTTGTTCAGAGTGAGTTCTCCCAGCACCTCATCGCTCAGAACAACCGGCCTGAGGTACTCCGCCAGGACCTCCTCCAGCTCCGGGCATGCAGCATCCTCCTCGAGGATTTCCACGATGAGGAACTGGTTGCGCCAGGAGGCGGTCATACCTTCGGGCACTTCTTCAGACTTCTTCTTGCGGGCCTTCACACGATAAATGACCTGCTCAGGAAAGCGACCTAGCACGTTACCCGCAGCATATTGCTCGTCACTCAAAGGGTAGACCAAGCGGCCTTGATTCACGTGCAGGGCACCAGTCGCACAGTCAACATACGCCAAGAAGTAGTGTGAGACGTCCCAGAATCCGTCCCTCTTGCCAGCACCTGCACCACCAGCGAGCAGAACAAGAATTTCCCGAGCATCCTCCTCGAAGGTACATTCCCATTCCTCCTGCGTGATGGTGTCCTGCGAGCGCATGTATGCGAGCAGATCCACGTGTCGTCCTCCTTGATCAACAACTGCTGGTCCTCTACGAGGAACCCTACTCGACGCGAGGCGTCATGATCACCTCAGAAACAAACGAGCTCCGGCCTCCTCCCATGAATCAGGGACACAGCTAACGCGAACCTCGTCCCAGGAAAACGCGAAAGCCTTCACTTCGCAAGCCCTTCAAACACGTCCGCGTAGGCATCCATGAAGTCAACAGCGACATCGACGGCGCTCTCAGACTGCTGCGCAGGCTGAATAACCACCCAAGGCCTGTTGTTCTTGAGGATCGTGACAGGCTTCCCCGTCCTGTTCACCTCTGCTGTCACTCGCGAAAAGTTATTCTTCGCCTCAGCGAGTCCCATAGTTAGTGTCGACATGCTGCTCCTATCATCCTTAGCCATAATTATGGCCAGAATCTAGCCTCAGATCAAGGGGACGACTATCTACCACTACGCCATACCACCCCAGACTGGCCCCATTTCAACACCAATCAGGGACTATAATGCAGGTAGCGAAAGGAGCGACAATGCCGACGATGACCCGCACCGCCGAGGTGAAGACCCGCACGACCGCACAGATCAAGGCCGACGCCGCAGCCGTCTACGCACGCTGGGGAATTAGCCTGTCGGATGCGATCAACATCTTCCTCGCCAAGTCGATTGAGGTTGGCGGACTCCCCTTCGACATGCGCCCCGAGACTCCCGCGTTTGATGGACTCGAGCGCTACGCCTATCGCCCCAGCATGGATGCGAATGGAGTCGCGCGGCTCCCTGGAGACTGGGATGACGGCGAATAGAACAGCAACACAGGGCACACTGCCCTGAAGGCTCACACAATAAACTCTGCGATCGCCCTCTTACCGATCACTCTCGTCGACGCCACATCCATTCCCCCACCAATGACAGCCCCAACGAGAGGCACACATTTTCCAAGGTTCACGACACCCTTTTCGCCGAACTTAGTGATAAATCGAAAACCGATACGCTGATTGATCTTTGTCAAAACAGCACCCGGAATCTTCTTAATCACCGACCGCGTCACCTGCTCACCAACTTTGACGCCAGCTTCCTTCAGCAGATCAGCGATGGACGTGCCCGTCAAGCAAACAAACACAAGAGTCTTGACCTGATCCGACCTGACATCGTAGCCACCCATCGCAGCGATCGCTGCAATCATGCGCATCTGCACGTAGAAAACACTGCTCAGGTTCGCAGGGATCGTCACAGGAAGGGTGATAAGGCCCCCGAAACCCGTGATAAAACCAGAGGTTCCGCATTTGACGACCTGCGCACGCACGAGTGCAGCCGCAGCCTCCTCAACAGTCTCATACTTCGATAGGTAGTCTTCGACCAGGTCATCGACCGAGCCACTCACCATGGGAATCCCATTCAAAGCGGACGAATACAGCTTGTCGAGCGCTTCTTGCCCTTTCTTCGCAAGGACTGACTCTTCCTGTGCATCAACCGGAGACTGCTTTTCCACGGCCAAGCCTTTCCATAGTTATCTGACAGTGCGTAACAGAACGCCCCGCCACCCCGTAAGCGCTGAACTGCACCAACGCCGGGGTTACTCAGTTACCAAATACCTTACCATCACGCTCCCCCACCCCCTCGGTTTGAGAGCCTCAACAGACACCGGCCTCGTCCCATAAAGCAGGGACGAGGCCGGGGCATCAGTCTGCGCGCTCAGCTCTAGATGAGCGTCACTCCCACTCGATGGTGGCCGGGGGCTTGGAGGTCACGTCGAGGACGACGCGGTTGACCTCGGGCACCGAGTTGGTGATGCGCGTGGAGATGCGGGCCAGGACGTCGTAGGGCAGGCGCGTCCAGTCGGCCGTCATCGCATCCTCGGAGGACACAGGACGCAGCACGATCGGGTGACCGTAGGTGCGACCGTCACCCTGAACACCCACGGAACGAACGTCGGCGAGCAGGACGACCGGGCACTGCCAGATCTCCTGATCCAGGCCGGCAGCCGTAAGCTCCTCGCGGGCAATCAGGTCGGCGGCGCGCAGGATATCCAGGCGCTCGCGCGTGACCTCACCGATGATGCGAATGCCGAGGCCGGGGCCCGGGAAGGGCTGACGGTTCACCAGGTAGTCGGGCAGGCCCAGCTCGCGACCGACCGCGCGCACCTCATCCTTGAAGAGAGTGCGCAGGGGCTCGACCAGCTCGAAGGTCATGTCCTCGGGCAGGCCGCCCACGTTGTGGTGGCTCTTGATGTTGGCCGCGCCCTCGCCGCCACCGGACTCGACGACATCGGGGTACAGGGTGCCCTGGACGAGGAACTTCACCTCGCCGCCAGCGGCACCAACCTCTTCAATGACCTGCTTCTGAGCGGCCTCGAAGGAGCGGATGAACTCGCGGCCGATGATTTTACGCTTCGCCTCGGGCTCGGTGACGCCGGCCAGGGCGGACAGGAAGCGCTCGGACTCGTCACACGTGATGACGCGGATGCCCATGCCGCGCGCGTAGTCATTCTCCACCTGCTCGCGCTCGCCCGCGCGCAGCAGGCCGTGATCGATGAAGAAGCAGGTCAGCTGGTCGCCGACGGCCTTGTGCACAAGCGCCGCGGCCACGGAGGAGTCCACGCCACCGGACAGGGCGCAGATGACCTGCGCGTCGCCAACCTGCTCGCGGATCTTCTCAACCTGCTCGTCCACGATGGACCCGGCGGTCCACGTGGGTGTGATCCCCGCACCCTCGTAGAGGAAGTTCTTCAGCGCGTCCTGACCGAACTGGGAGTGGCCCACCTCGGGGTGCCACTGCAGGCCGTACAGACGACGCTCGCGCGACTCGAAGGCCGCGACAGGGGTCTCGGTCGTAGACGCGGTGACGGTGAAGCCCTCGGGCGCGCCCTGGACGGCGTCGCCGTGGCTCATCCACACGATCTGATCATCGGGGGTGCCACCGAACAAGCAGGACTCACCGGAGACCGAAGCCTCGGTGTGCCCGTACTCGCGGGTGCCCGTGCGACCCACGGTGCCGCCGAGCGCGTGGGCCATGGTCTGGAAACCGTAGCAGATCCCCAGGACCGGCACCCCGGCCTCGAAAATCGCGGGATCGACAGACGGTGCGCCCTCCTCGTACACGGAGGACGGGCCGCCGGACAGGATGATGGCGGCGGGTTCCTTGGCGAGCATGTCCGCCACGCTCATGGTGTGAGGGACAATCTCGGAGTAGACGTTGGCCTCGCGCACGCGGCGCGCGATCAACTGGGCATACTGCGCGCCGAAGTCGACGACGAGGACGGGATGCATGTCAGTAGCGTTCACCTTTCTAATGCTACCCGCGCATACCCTGCACCGTCGCGCACCATAGCGCATGTCACCGCCTATCGTCAGCGCAAATAGGAGCGGCCCCGCCCCGGGTGGGGACGAGGCCGACTCGCGCGACGCTCAAAGGCGCCGTATCAGCGGAAAATAGAACGCAGGACGGGGAAGAGACCGGTGGCGACGGCAGCCTTGACAAGGTCGCCGATGATGAAGGGAACAAAGCCCTTGGCCAGCCCCTGCGCAAACGTCATGTGGGTGAAGGGGATCATCCAGGCCAGGCCCAGGATGTACACAGAGAAGAGGGACACAAGCGCAGCCGGTGCCATCGTGAGCACGCGGCGGTCCGCACCGCGCTGGGCGGCCAGACCCGCGATTGCGACGGCGAGGAAGTAGCCGAGGATGTAGCCGAAGGAAGCGAAGGCCCATCCGACATTCGTACCGGTGAAGACCGGAGCGCCCGCGATACCGAGGAGGGCGTACGCACCGACGGAGACGAGGCCTCGGCGCGCCCCCAGGGTCGTACCCACAGACAGGGCACCGAGCGTACCGAGCGAGACGGGCACAGGCGTGAAGGGCAGCGGGACCGAGATGCGGGCCAGGACGATCATGGCGAGCGTGCCAGCGGCGATCAGAGCGATCTCGCGGACGAGCGTGCCGCCAAGACGGTCGGCGAGAACGCGGTTCTCGCGCACAGCGACGGGGGAAGCGGTCAGGGTGGTCATACGACACCTTTCAACAGGGCCAACGGCCTTTCATTCAATAATTGAACGATATGCTGTGTGGCACTCCCTGTCAAGCACACCCGA
>NZ_ALCA01000096.1 GCF_000278725.1 Actinomyces sp. ICM47
CCCGCCATCAAACACCCGACAGCTTGGCACTTGGCTCACACAATCAAACGAAAATAAAACGAAAGCACACGTCGCCGCCTCAACGAGCCCATGCCTCGGACATGAGAAGTGTTTTACTCCCCCGGCGCACGCACGCCGACGGTGAGCAGCAGGTTGCCGTACAGGCGCTGCTCACCCGTCGCAACGATGATGCCCACGTTCTCATCGCGTGCGGCATCGTAGAAGTCCCAGCGGGAAATCTCGCCGAACTCGACACCCGGCAGCGCCGCGCGGAACTCGTCGTGAATCGGGATCTCCACTGGCTCGGCGTCGGGCGCAGGGGTCATGATCTCGGCGCGCTCGATCGGGATCGTGCGCTTCAGGACATCGAGGACCTGGCTGACGTCCAACAGACCCGGGGCAAGGTTCAGCGAAATCAGCTCGCAGCGCGGGTTCACACCCGTCGTGTGCGGGTAGTTCGCGTCCGCCAGCAGGATCTTCGAGCCGTGGCCAGCGGCGGCCAAAGCACGCAGGAACTGGGGGTGAGTCATGGGACCGTAGAGCATGAACGTACCTTTCTTACAGGTGTGAACTGGCCCGGATGACCAGCTCGGGGTCGAGAACAATATCCTGGGAGGAACCGCCGTCCATGAGCGAACGTACGAGGCGCACCGCGGTGCGCCCCAGTCGGTCAAAGGGCTGGTGGATCGTCGTGAGCGGAGGCGCGTAGGAGTCAGCGCCGTCGATGTCGTCAAAGCCGACGACCCGCACGTCGCGCGGAACCACTCCCCCACGCTCGTAGATGTAACGCATCGCGCCGAGAGCCAGCTGGTCGTTCGCCGCCTGAATCCCCTGCGGCAATCGGCCCGCCGCGCGCATGACGTCGTAGCCGTCGCGCGAGTCCCAGGAGTCGGGCTGAAGGACGACGGGTTCGATGTCGTAGGCCTTGCACGCCTGCTCATAGCCGAGTCGGCGCATCTGAGCATCCGACCAGCCGGAGGGACCCGCAATGTGGATAACGTCGGTGAGTCCCTGGGCGAGCAGGTGCTCGGCGGCCAGGCGCGCGCCGCGCACGTTGTCCACCGCGACGGTCGAAATGCCGTCGAGTCCCTGCTCGCTCGTCAGGATGAGAACCGTCGGGAAACGCTTACCCGCCTCGATCGCGACGTCGATTGTTGGATCTTGACCACCCAGGATGATGACGCCGTCCACGTCGAAGGGCGCGAAGTCGGAACGCAGCTGCCCGTCCGGCCCGTACGCGTAGGACAGGGACACGTGGTACCCGGCCTGCGCGGAGGCGTTGAGGATCGACAGCAGCACGGTGCCGTGCCCGTGATACATGGGCGCAGCCAGCACGACCTGCAGCACGTTGGTGCGCTTGGCCGCGAGCGCGCGCGCCGCGTAGTTGGGCACGTAGCCCAGCTCCTCGACAAGCTTGGAGATCCTCGCGCGCGTCTTTTCGGAGACTTCGGGGTCGCCGCGCACGACGCGCGAGACGGTGTTCGTTGAGACACCCGCGCGCCGTGCGATGTCGGCCAGCGAGACTTTCTTAGGCGTTCGTCGGTGCGTGGACATGGGTCGATGCGCTCGCAGCGATAACGGATGCTCGCTCGCCCTGCGCCAGAGCACCAATTGTTTCGAGCTGCGCGAGGAGAGAGCCGAAGGTCGAGGCCTCGATGGGGCCGCGCACGACGGTGACGCCAGCGATCTGGGCGGTCAGGTCGCACAGGAGCCGGTTGCGTGCGCCGCCGCCCACGAGGTTGAGCTGGTCGGGGGCCTTCCCGGTGGCCTCCGTGAGTTCGCCGATTGCGCGGGCGTAGCGGCGGGCGAAAGACTCGATGATGACGCGCACGTAGCCGGCCATCGAGTCGGGGCGGGCGGCCCCCTGGGCGTCGAGGGCCTCGTCGATCTTGCGCTGCATGTCTCCGGGGGTGGCGAAGGCCTCGCCATCGGGGTCGAAAACGCCGGAGGCCGGGGGCAGCTCGCGCGCCTGGGCGACCAGCTCGTCGGTGTCGGTGGGCGTGCCCTCGCGCTCCCACTGGCGCTGGATCTCCTGCAGGATCCACATGCCGGTGATGTTGAAGAGGGGACGCACTCCCCCGTCGGTGCGGCCCTCGTTGGTGATGCCCATGTTGAAAGCGATCTCGCTCATGAGGGGCCGATCCTCGATGGCACCCAGGACGGACCAGGAGCCGCAGGACAGGAAGTAGGCGCGCTTGCCTTCCTCGATGGGCAGGCCGTGGACCGCGCAGGCAGAGTCGTGGGCACCGCCGCGCACGACGGTCAGGGTTTCGAGGCCGGGGACCGTGCATGGGCCGACGACGGTTCGGTCGGCAGACAGCTCGCCGAACCAGCCGCGCGGGATGCCGAGTCGGGCAAAGACCTCGTCGTTGAAGTCACCGCCGCCGGGGGTGAGCAGGCCGGACGTCGAGGCGATGGTGCGAGACCAGCCGACGGCACCCGTCAGTCGGTACACGAAGTAGTCGGGCAGGAACAGTACCCCCGCGACGCGCTGAGCGTCGGCGGGATTTTCCTGCAGGTAGGCGAACAGCTGGTTCGCCGTGTTGATGGTCGCCGGTTGGTTTCCCGTCAGATCGAAGAATTCGCGGTCGCCGATGCGCTCATGGAAGGCGTCCAGGGTGCGGGAGGTGCGCTCGTCACGGTAGGCGATAACGTCGCCGACGAGGTCGCCGTTCTCGTCAAGGGGAGCCCAGTCCACTCCCCACGTGTCAATTGAGACGGAGCGGGCATCCGGGAACTGCTCCAGAGCCTTCTTCAGGCCGATGATCGTCTCGGCCTCCATCGTCGCTACATCCCACGTCAGCGTGCCATCCTGGCGGCGGCGGGCCTCGTGCTTAAAGCGGTGAATGTCCGTGACGTCCAGGCGTCCGTCGGTGAGCGTTCCGGCGAGGACTCGTCCGGACGCGGATCCAAGGTCAACAGCAAGTACGGTGGTCATTGAAGTCTCCTGCTCAAAACGCCCTCGCTCAGCGTGTCCCGTCATTGGGATAGTAATACGGCTTTCCTCATCGGCGAGGCCGGGGCCGCGTCCCGGGACCGGGCTTACCCGGGAAGGTGTCCCGTTCGGGCTCGGGGAGAGAGGAACCCGGGCCCGAACGGGACGTGCATCAGCGGTACATCGGGCCGAAGGTCTCGCAGGCGCGGAAGTCAGCGCCCTCGAGAGATTCGGTGCCGAACAGCGACCACGCCTTGGGGCGGAAGATCCGCTCCTCGGGAACGTTGTGCATGTTGACCGGGATGCGCAGCATCGACGCCAGCGTGATCAGCTGGCCACCGATGTGGCCGTAGGAGATCGCACCGTGGTTCGCCCCCCAGTTATTCATGACGTCGTAGACGCTCTTGAACGCGCCCTCACCCGTCAGGTTCGGGACGAACCAGGTGGTGGGCCACTCGATGTTGGTGCGCTCTTCGATGGTGAAAGCGACCTCGTCGGGCAACTCGACCGTGTAGCCCTCGGCGATCTGCAGAACCGGTCCAAGGCCACGCACCAGGTTCAGGCGGCACATCGTCACGGGCATCTCGCCCGAGGTGCGGAAGTGCGTCGAGAAGCCGCCACCACGGAAGTAGCCGGTCGAGGCCGGGTGGAAGGTCGTGGCCTCAAGCGTGGCCTCACGGTCCTCCTCGGTGAGCTCGTACCAGGGCTTAATGACGTTCTTGCCGTCGCGCACTGCCTTACCGGCACCATCCAGCGTGGTCGAGCCGGAGTTACGCAGGTCGAGCAGGCCGGCGGCCGCGCGTCCCTCGGGCTTCCAGCCGGTGGCCTTCTCGATGGACTCGGGACTCCAGTAGGTGCGCACATCGGAGAAGATCTGCGGCGTGTTGGTCAGCAGGTAGCCGAACAGCATCGAGGCACCGTTGAGCGAGTCGTTCTCGGTGGCCACGACGGAGGGCTGACGGATACCGGTCCAGTCGAAGTTCGTGTTGAGGATAGTCTCCAGGACGTCGCCGTTCGGGAAGTGGTCCGTCCACTGGCGCTGTCCCTGGAAGCCGGCGGCGATGGCCCCGTGGCCACCCGCTTCCTCCTCGAAGCCCAGCTCGGCCAGGCGCGGGTTGCCGTGCATGAGATCTCGGGCGATGAGCGTCATCTTCGTGACGAACTTCCACCAATCCTCGTGCTTTTCGGGGTACTGCCACTCCGGCGGGTTCCAGTCCTTGCCCTGCTTGAAGTTCTCGCGGATCCACCGGTACGCCTTCTCGTACTCCTCGGGATCGTAGATACCTTCTTCGATGCGACGCGTGAACTCGCTCATGTCGATGTACTCGTTGCGCATGCCCAGGTAGGAGCCGAAGAAGT
This sequence comes from Actinomyces sp. ICM47, assembly GCF_000278725.1. Lineage (GTDB taxonomy): Bacteria > Actinomycetota > Actinomycetes > Actinomycetales > Actinomycetaceae > Pauljensenia. The sequence continues at coordinate 4,295 of NZ_ALCA01000096.1, forward strand.
CGGGGTTGACGACGGAACCGGCGATACCCATGGAGACGGAGCCCATGGACAGGTAGGCCTCGCCCTTCATCTGCGCGACAGCCAGGCCGGCGGTCGCGTAATCGAGGAGGCGGGTACGCACGTCCTCGGGGATCGAGGTATCGTCAGCGTCCTGCACGTGCTCGCCGTAGATGCCGAAGGCGGGAATGCCGATCTGGGCGTGGCCAGCCAGCGCGGCGGCGAGGTACACGGCACCGGGGCGCTCGGTGCCGTTGAAACCCCAGATCGCGTGCGGCATCGCGGGGTCCATGTCGGTCGTCTCGGTGCCATAGCACCAGCAGGGGGTGACCGTCACGGTCAGGCCAACGTTGTTCGCACGGAACTTAGTGGCGCAAGCCTGGGCCTCGTGGACGCGGCCGATCGTGGTGTCAGCGATGACGACCTCGACAGGGGCACCGTCCGGGTAGCGCAGGGTAGACGTAAAGAGTTCGGCGACGGACTTCGCCATGTTCATGGTCTGCTCTTCAAGAGCTTCGCGAACGCCCTTGCGGCGACCATCAATAGTGGGGCGGATTCCGATGCGGGGGTGGTTTGTCATTCTTCCTTCATCCCTCATGGTGACGTCGATGTCGGAGCGCGGGGGCGCTCGCCCCCTCGGATCCTTCTGGTTCTTTAGGTGCCGGGTTCGCAGGTTCCGCCCCAGTCATTCGGAGCGGAACCTGCGACGGGCCGCCGGTACGGCATGCGCCTACCCGGCCCCGGCCTCGTGCCCTATTGAGCTAGCGTCTCACTCGTACAGGTTGGCCTTGATGCCGGCGTCGTCGATGTTGTTCTTGTCGTACCAGGCGAAGCCGGAGTCGATGACCGTGGGCAGCTTGGCGCCGTTGATCGCGGCGACCGCGGCCTTGACCGTGTAGTAGCCGATCTTGACCGGCGACTGGGTCACGGCACCAGCCTCCTTGCCAGCCTTGATGGCGTCGATCTGGGTCTTACCCGAGTCGAAGCCCACGACGGTGACATCCTTGCCGGTCTCAGCAACGCCCTGGACGATGCCCGAGGCCGCGGCCTCGTTCGAGCCGTACATGCCGACGATGTCGGAGTTGGCCTGAATGATCGACTTGGAGGTGTCGGCGGCCTTGGTGACCTCACCGGCGATCTGCTCGTCGAGGAGCTTCAGGTCGGCGGGGGCGTTGGCCTTGAAGTACTCCTTGAAGCCCTCGCAACGCTGCTTGCCCGTGGTGGAGGTCGAGTCGTGGCAGACCATGCCAACCGACCCCGACTTGCCCTTGAGCAGCTCGATCATGTGCTGCGCGGCTTCCTCGGCGGCCTTGGTGTTGTTCGTCTGAACCGTGGTGACCGGGATGTCGGACTCAACGCCGGAGTCGAAGGCGACAACCGGGATGTTCTTGGACTTGATCTCGCTGAGCAGGTCAGCGGCGGCATTCGAGTCCAGGGCGGCGAAACCGATGGCGGCCGGGCCGGAGTCCAGAGCGGACTTCAGCTGGTCGGTCTGCTCGGTCACCTTGGTCTCATCCTGCGGGCCGACAAAGCTGACCTTGTAGCCCAGCTCCTCGCCAGCCTGCTCGGCACCTTCCTTCACAGCCTGCCAGAAGCGGTGCTGGAAGCCCTTGGAGACCAGGTAGATGGTCTGGGAGCCATCACCCTTGACAGCCTCCTTCTCCCAGTCCTGCTGCTCGCCGGAGGTGTCCACCTTCGAGGCACCCGACGATTCGGTCTTGGTGGAGCCTCCGGTGGCATCCGTCGAGGTCGAGCATGCAGCCATGCCCAGGGCCAAGGTGCCGACGGCAGCGGCGGCGACGATACGTCCGATGGGGCGCATTGGTGTTCCTTTCGTGGGGTGGCGGGATGGCTCCCGCCTATCTGGGGAGTGAACCGACGGCGGTTCACGGGTTGTAATTGAGATGGAATAAGACTCAGGCTGCGTTTTCGCGGATGCGACGCAGGTTGTCGATGACGACCGCGAGGAGCAGGACGATACCGGTGACGACGAACTGCCATTCGGCGGCGATACTCATCATGGTCAGGCCCTTCTTGAGGGTCTCCATGAGGATCGCACCAACCAGCGCGCCGGGGATCGAGGCGCGACCACCCGACAGGGAGGTGCCGCCGATGACGGCCGCGGCGATGACGTTGAGTTCCATGCCCACGCCCTCAGCGGGCTGGACGAGGCCGCCACGCGCGGAGTAGAGGACGGCACCGACAGCCATGAAGGCACCCGCGACGACGTAGATGATGATCTTCCACAGGCGCACGTTGACGCCGGAGAGACGGGTGGCCTCCTCGTTGGAGCCGATCGCCAGGGCGTAGCGGCCCAGGAGCGTCTTGTTCATGAGGAAGGTCGCCAGGACCGTGAGGACCAGGAAGATGACGATGGCGTTGGCCACGCCCGGGATCACCTTGCCGGCGGCGATGGCCTTGTAGCCGGTGTTCGCGATCACGATGGAGGACTTGTTCGAAATGATGAGCGCCAGGCCTCGGGCAACCATCATCATCGCCAGCGTCGCGATGAAGGGAGGCAGGCCCAGGATCGAAACGTTGAGGCCGTTGATGAGGCCAATCGCCATGCCGACCAGCAGGGTCAGGAGCAGGCCGAGGCCGAGGGGCAGGTTCATCTTGTCGCCCGCCAGGAAAATACCGGCCATGACGGCCACGAGGCTCATACCCGTACCGACAGACAGGTCAATGCCGGAGGTCGCGATGACGAAGGTAGCACCCAGCGCCATGACGCCCGTGAAGGCCGACTGCAGGACGATGTCCAGGTACACGTTCATGGTCGCAAAAGTAAAGTTCGGCACAGCAACGCTGAAGAATGCCAGGACCACGAACAACGCAACTGTGACGAGCAGCAGCTGCATGTTCCTCTTCAGGAAGGCCGCGACAGGCGACGGCGCCTCGAGGCCCTTGTTGTCGACGACGGTGCTCACGCGTTTACTCCGTTCGCTTCTTCCTGGCCGACGGTGGCCAGTTCCATGATGTTTTCTTGGGTGGCTTCCTCGTTGTCGAGGGTGCCAATAATGCGGCCGTGGGCCATGACGGCGATGCGGTTCGCCAGGCGCAGGACCTCGGGCAGTTCCGAGGAGATGACGATGATCGCCTTACCCTGCTTCGCTAGGTTTTCAAGCAGCGTGTAGATTTCGTCCTTCGCACCCACGTCAATGCCGCGCGTGGGTTCGTCGAAGATAAGGACCTCAGAGTCACGCTCCAGCCACTTGGCCACGACAACCTTCTGCTGGTTACCGCCCGACAGAGAACGGACCTCGACGTCAACGCTGGGGGTGCGCGTGCGCAGCTTCCCCACGTACTCCTGGGCGACCTTGCGCAGCTTCTCCGTCGCGACGACCGACGCCTTGGTGAAGTGGTCCATGGCAGCCATGCCCGTGTTGAAGGAAATGTCCTTGTCCAGGAGCAGGCCGAACTGCTTGCGGTCCTCGGACAGGTAGCCGATGCCATGCTTGACGGCATCCGAGGCGCTCTTGATCGACACCTTCTTGCCGTGGACGTAGATGCTGCCCTCGGTGTGGGGATCAGCTCCGAACAGAGCGCGGGCTACCTCGGTGCGACCGGCACCAACCAGTCCCGCAAAGCCGAAGATTTCGCCCTTCTTGACCTCGAAGGAGACGTCGTGGACAACCTTGACTGTCGACAGGTTCTCGACGCGCAGGACGACCTCGTCGGAGATCGGCTTGGTGGTGGGGCGCGCGTCGGCGGGCACCTCGCGACCGACCATCATCTTGACGACCTCACGCATGGGCGTGGTAGCCGTCTCAACCGTGCCGACGTACTTGCCGTCGCGCAGCACGGAGATGCGGTTGGTCAGCTCGGTAAGCTCGGGCATGCGGTGCGTAATGAAGATCAGACCGGTCGTCGGGCAGACAAAATCGCGCACGAGTTCAAACAGCGACTCGGTCTCGGTCGTCGTCAGAGGAGCCGTGGGCTCGTCCATGACGAGGATCTTTGAGTCAAAGGACAGTGCGCGAGCAATCTCCACCATCTGCAGACGGGCGACCGGCAGGTCGCGACAGTAGGCGGTCGGATCGATCTTCATATTGAGGCGCTCGAACAGCTCGTAGGCGTCGCGCACCATCTTGCGATCATCAATGTAGGACCACTTCGAGGAACCCGGACGACCGAGGTACAGGTTCTGGGCAACAGTCAGGTCAGGAACAATGTTGAGTTCCTGGTGGATGATCGACAGGCCGAGGTCACGGGCGTGCTCAGGCGACTGAATGTCAACCTGCTCGCCCTGCAGCCAGATTTCTCCGCCCGGGTCGGCCTTGTGAATACCGGTGAGCACCTTCATGAGCGTGGACTTACCCGCTCCGTTCTCACCGCAGAGACCCAAGACTTCACCGGGGCGAAGGTCGAGGTCCACGTCGGACAGCGCCTTCACGCCGGGGAACGTCTTCGAGATCCCCTTTAGCTCTAGTAAGTTCGTCACTTCTCACCCCTTGGGTACCAGTAACTTCTCTGTTTCTGGAGTTTGCTCCCTCGTTTTCGTTAACGCTAACGGAAACGTATCCGAAGGAACGCCCTCTTTGGCGTCCCCCCAAGAGTAAGTCATCAGACGAGCGCGCGCGAGTTAAATTAGCTCGCGCGTAACCGAATTGAAATTTAATCGAAAGTCGATAAACCTTACAATTCCGGGCTTTCTAGCATGTTCTTGCGGACGGTTCGCGCGACACCATCGAGCCACTCCTGATCGACAAGACACTGCCCGAGCAACACCTTCCCGCGTGTCGGATCGTGAGGAATCCCCTCCCTCTCCCACTCAAACACGCCCCGACCTCGTACGGTTGTCGGAAAAGTTCCGTGAACGTTCACGACGCGCCACCACGGGACACCACCACCCCAATCATGCATGATCCGCCCAACAACGCGCGGACCGGTCCCCACCGCGCGCGCGATCATCCCGTAGGTCGCCACCCGCCCCGGCGGAATCTCCTCCACAACGCGCAACACCGCCTCAACCAGTTCCTCGCGCACAGCCCCTCTCCTCTCTCGCCGATCCCGACAACGCAACCACAGCCTCGTCCCCCAGGGCCGGGCGCACCCACGGCAGGCGCGCCCGGAGCACGCACCTAGGGGTGAACCTTCGACGGCGAGGACACCATCAGGCCGGTCGCACCGGCCGCGAGCGCCTGCTTGGCCTGCCCAGGGTTCGTGATGATGTGCGTGATCGTCGGGCGCTTGGCCGCCTTGAGCGCGCTCCATGCCTCCGGGCGCGCGTTCCACTCCATCCCCAGCACATCCCACTGCGAGAGCTTCACCGACGCCAGCTCGTTGGGGTAGAGCATCGCCATCGTCATATACCCGCGGGCCTTCGCGCGAGCCGAACTCGTACCCTTCGCGAACGTCTTCCACAGGACGCGACGCTCAGGGTGACCGCCGAACGCCCGGTGCAGGTACTCGAAGAGCTCGGCCTCCGCAGCCAAGTCCCCCTTGTTCTTCTGGTCCTGGGACGACGTCGTCTTATGGTCGATCGCAAGCACCACGTTGGAGGGAATTCACTCGACGATGTCGCTCAAGCGCAGGAACGGGCCCGAGGCCTGACGCAGCTTACTGAGCGTCGACCACGGAGTCTTCCAAATCTGATAATCCGTCCCCGGCACGTTGCGTGTCGTCTTCCAATCGTGGATCGCCACGAAATCGCCGGAGGCGCAGCGGCGCACCGAGACCTCCAACGCCTTGAAACCCGCGCGCAACGACGCATCCAGCCCCTGGCGCGTGTACTCGGGAAACTCCGTCCCACCCATTCTGTGGGCAATGTAGAACGGGCGACCGGCCAGGAGCCTTTTGACATAGTGCGGGCCGAGGGCGTCCACCTCCTGATCCACCGCCGTCTCAGTCCCCATCGTGACGTCGCTGACTGATTCGCGTGCCATGCGTGCTTGCCTTTCAAATTGTTGGCGCATCTGCCAGGCCGGTCCCAGCTAGCGGCTCGCACGGCCTTGACCGAAGCGAACACCCGGACCGCCGGAGCATCAACGCACCTGGAAACGACAGTGAATTATAGGCCCGAGTCGTTTGTCAGGTCCCAGCCTGATGCCGATTGCGTCCTGACAGGTGCGCGCCATCTCGCCTCATTACCGAGGCACACCCGGGTCGGGCGATCAGGCGCGAGGATCGTCCGGCAGTTCAATCATCTTCGCCACCGCCCGCAGGACAGCCTTCGGATCCACCGGCACAACAGCCAGGTCCGTGGGCTCAATCCGATCGAAGCCAGCGTCCGGCCCCTCGGCCGAGGAATCAGATCCGGAGAAGTCGGCCACGGCCTCGTCCCGGGGAGCGGCAGGCTCCCCCACCGTAGGCACCCCGAGCGCGTTGCCGACCTGATAGGTCACGCCCGCGACGTCGAGGACGCGCAGCTCACTGTCCACGCTGTCCCAGCCGGCACTCTCACGTGAACACGAGAACGTCAGCGCGTGGAAATCACCCGCACGCAGCGCATCCCCCACCGGTGAGCCGACCGGGGAGACAACCGACAGATCCGTGAGCGTACGGAAAGTGCGCGTCAAAGGTCGGCGCCCCATCAGCATCGCGTCCTCTGGAAGCCAGCGCAGCCCGTCAATAACACCCGTGCGCGGCCCCAGGCGCGTGTAGCCGCGAACAAAGCCGACGATCTCACTCGGAAGGATCTCATCAACCTTGACGGAACGGTTGGTGTGAATCTCCACGAGAGCACGCTCGCGGTTGAACCAGACGCGCATGAGCCGAGGCCGTCTCCAGCCGCGCGAATGAACCGCCCACACGTCGAGGCGGCGCGATGCCCACGCGCGCGGGGACGCCGCCCAGACGACCTCCGGGCCGTTTGTCATCTCCTCTTCGAGGCTGAGGTAGCGACGCCGTTCAAGCGTGACCTTACCGAGGTGGCTCGCCGTGTAACGCGGCGGGAAAGATTCGCCGGGGTCGGGGCCGCCCCACACATCCTCCACCGTCACCAGACGATCCCGATCACCCGGGCCGCGCGGCGTCTCCTGCCAGCGCTGCCACGCGTCGGCGAGCTCACTGTAGCGCTCCCGCAAGGCCGCCGTTCGCTCCGCGTCCGGAGGTTGAATGCCGCGTGGCTTCGCGCTCGGGTTTGTTCCCGCATCCGGGTGAACCAGGACATGGACGCCGTAGGCGAAGATGCACGCGGCGATCAAGAGAACCACGACGACAGCATTCCACGATTCTGGCACGGTCACCAACCCCACCCCCGATTGCCTCCGCATATGAACAAAAAGCCCCGAGTCCTTAAGGACCCGGGGCGTCTGCTCCTGCGACTGGATTCGAACCAGTAACCGTCCGATTAACAGTCGGATGCTCTGCCGTTGAGCTACGCAGGATTGCGACAAGAGAAGATATTAGCAGGGCACCTTCGAAACTGGCAAGCCAGAAAGCCCGATCCAAAATATGCACCGCGTCACGCTTTGTTGATCGACTTGAAACACTCCCGGTATTGGCTCGACCAGCAGCACGACGCAACCTCAAGTAGCCCTAGCATCCCTACGGTCTGGCGTGCACGCTAGCATCGCTGTTCCGCACGCAAACCCGCTGTTCCGCACGTAAACCCGCTGTTCCGCACCCAAACCCGCTGTTCCGCACCCAAACCCGCTGTTCGGCACGTGGGCAGCCTCGCCAAGGCTCCGATCAGCGGGTTAACGTGCGGAAGAGAGGTCCCAGGCTCTAGGTAGGAGGCCCACGTGCGGAAGAGAAGCACAAGCCACGGGTAGGAAGCCCGCGTGCACGTCACGACGGTGTCCGAAAATTTAGTGATGTAGCGAAACATGAGGTCCGGGCTGCGGGACTCATAGACGCCGGGGTGGCCTGGCGATTACCTATGCGGATAGGTTATGACGATGCGGATAGGTTATGACGATGCGGATAGGTTATCGCCACGCGGATAGGTTATGACGATGCGGATAGGTTATCGCCACGCGGATAGGTTAATAAGCTATCCGTATGCTCATAACCTATCCATGAAGCAACAACCTATCCGCGTAGACACTATGCGAGGAAACCGTTGCACTAGTTCCGCATGCGATGCACTAGCAGCTGAGCAGTGCAATGCCACCCCACATAGTGCGATACCCACCTATCCAGTGCAATACCCGCGAGCGATGCGATCAATTGCAAATCCCGGCAGCACCGCCGGCATGGAGGGTGCCGGAGGGTCCGGATAGCCTAGCTGCGGTACCCATGGGCGGCGGCGGGGCCTGACCGAGCTTCGAGGGGAAGCTCCACCACACACAGCGACACAAGCGACGCCAGTGTGGAGGGCGCCGGAGGGTCCGGAGGGCACGGGCGGGCTTCGAGATCGACCACTCCGAGCCGCAGGCTCGCGTGTGGCGATCTCGCGGGC
>NZ_ALCA01000097.1 GCF_000278725.1 Actinomyces sp. ICM47
TCCTACCTGGGTGAGCGCTCCATCGGGCACCTCGACCCGGGTGCCGTCTCCACCTCCCTCATCCTGCGCGCCGCCGCGCGCGCAGCCACCGAGGGCCAGGACGCATGAGCGCGCGCGTCTCCTTCGTCATCGTCTCCCATTCCGCCTCCCTCGCCGTCGGCGTGTGCGAGCTGGCTGCCCAGATGGCCCCCGACGTGCGCTTCGAGGCTGCCGGGGGCACGGACGATGGCCGCATCGGCACCTCCTACGACCGCGTGGAGGCGGCCCTCGAGGCTGCCCTCGCAGCCGTGGCTGGGGAGGGCAGCGGCGTCATCGTCCTGACCGACCTCGGCTCGGCCACGATGACCGTCGAATCAGTCATCGAGATGAGTGACGACCCCGAGCGCGTGCGCTTCGTCGACACCGCCCTCGTCGAAGGAGCCGTCGCCTCGTCGGTTCGCGCCCAGGTCGGCGACGACCTCGACCAGGTCGCTGAGGCCGCAGCCGCCCTCGCCCCGCGCCTGAACGACGCGCCCGCCCAGGAGGCACCCAGCCCGGCCAACCCGCCTGTCAGCGGGGGAGCGGGGGAGGCCACGGCCTCGTCGGAGCGATGTGTTCCCCACGCCGAAGGAGACGCCGTCGTTGCGGATCCCGTCGGCCTGCACGCGCGCCCTGCTGCCGCCTTCACGCGCCTGGCGGAAACCTTTGACGCAGAGATCACGGTCAACGGCGTGGACGCAACCTCTATGCTCCTCCTGATGACGCTCGGTGTCGGGCAAGGCTCGACCGTCCACATTGAGGCCAATGGGGCCGACGCCACAGCCGCGGTCCAAGCGCTGACGGATATGCTTGAAAGGACCAATTAGGTAACCCTCACTATCACAGGAGACAACGTGAGCGCCAAGAGTGTTCTGCTGGAACCCCAGCACCTTCTCGACCCCACCCTCGAGCACACCCTCATCGTCGTCAAGCCCGACGGCTACGCCCGCAGCCTGACCGGCGAGATTCTGCGTCGCATCGAGGCCAAGGGCTACACGATCAAGGGCCTCAAGCTCATGGTCGCCACCCGTGAGCTGCTGGCCGAGCACTACGCCGAGCACAAGGGCAAGCCCTTCTTCGAGGGCCTCCTTGAGTTCATGAGTTCCGGCCCCGTCGTCGCCATGATCGTCGAAGGCCAGCGCGTCGTCGAGGGCATGCGCGTCCTCATGGGGTCGACCGACCCGACGACCGCCCCCGCCGGCACGATCCGCGGTGACCTGGGTCGCGCATGGAACAGCCCCCACATGGAGAACCTGATTCACGGCTCGGACTCCGTGGACAGCGCGATGCGCGAAATCGCCCTGTGGTTCCCCGAGATTTACTGAGGGGCCTGTAACCTGCAAGGATGCATCTCAAAACCCTGACGCTGCGGGGATTTAAGTCCTTCGCCAGTGCGACCACGCTCGCCCTCCAGCCGGGCATTACATGTGTCGTCGGCCCCAACGGGTCAGGTAAATCGAACGTCGTCGACGCTCTCGCCTGGGTCATGGGCGAGCAGGGAGCACGCGCGTTGCGCGGCTCGAACATGGCGGACGTTATTTTCGCGGGGACATCTGGGCGCGCGGCGTTGGGGCGCGCCCAGGTGGACCTGACGATCGACAATGCTGACGGGCTGCTCGACATCGAGTACTCGGAGGTGACGATCAGCCGCACCCTGTTCCGCGGGGGCGGCTCGGAGTATTCCATCAACGGCTCACCCGTGCGGCTCCTGGACGTCCAGGAGCTGCTCTCCGACACGGGCATGGGCCGCCAGATGCACGTCATCGTGGGGCAGGGGCAGTTGGATGCGATCCTGTCCTCCACGCCCGAGGAGCGGCGTGGCTTCATCGAAGAGGCCGCGGGCGTCCTCAAACATCGCCGCCGCAAGGAGCGAGCGCTCAAAAAACTCGCGGACATGGACGCGAATCTCGTGCGCGTCCTCGACCTGACGGCCGAGATCCACCGCCAGCTGAGGCCGTTGGCCCGCCAGGCGCGCATTGCCCGGCGCGCTTCCCTCATTCAGGCGCGCGTGCGCGACGCGAAGGCCCGTCTGCTCGCGGACGACCTGGCGTCGGCCCTCTCGCGCTTGGCTGCTCTCGAAGCCTCGGACGAGTCGGCCGCGCAGCGACGCGCAGCGCTGGAGGCTCAGATCGCCGCGTCGCGCGTGTCGTTGTCGTCCCTCGAGGAAGCTGAGCGTTCCTCCTCGCCCGCGCTCGAGCAGGCGTCGGCGGACTGGCAGTCGCTGACCACTCTCACTGAGCGCCTGCGCGGAACCCTCATGGCGGCCACGCAGAAGGTCGCCCTGCGCGCAACTCCCGAGCCTCCTCCGGCAGGGGAGGACCCCGATGTGCTCGACGAGCGCGCCCGCGTCGCCGGCACCGAAGACGCCGCTGTGGCCGGGCAGGTTGAAGTCGCGCGCTCTGCATTGACGTCCGCGACTCGCGCACGCGAGGCAGCTGAGGACACCGACGAGGCAGCCTCCCGCGAGCTGGCCCGCGTCAACCGCGTCATCGCCGACCACCGTGAGAAGGTCGCACGCCTGACGGGTGACGTGTCCACGGCCGCGTCACGCCTGGAGGCCGCCCGCGCCGAGGCTGAGCGCGCGTGGAGCGCGTACCAGGGCGCTCAGGAGCGCGCCGCTGCGGCGGAGGCCGCCGTGCCGGGGACGACAGGATCTGTGGCTGACAGTGCGTTCGATAAGGATGGATTATCCGTCGATTCAAGCGGGGGAGCGGCACGCGCACACGCGGAGGCGTCCGCGCGTCGTGACGCTGCGCGCGCCCGCGTGGACGAGCTGCTGGGTGTCGAGCGCGAGGCTCGAGCCGAGCGTGCTCGCTGGGAGGCACGCCGCGACGCGCTTGAGCAGCTGTTGGCCCCCGAGGATGGCACCTCCGAGCTGTTGGGGAAGCCCGGAGTGCTCGGCCAGGTCGCGCCCCTCTTACGCGTCGCACCCGGGTATGAGGACGCCGTCGCAGCCGCGCTCGCCCCTTTCGCGGATGCCGTTGTCGTGGATTCCCTGGCACGAGGCCTGGGCGAGCTGGACGCGGCACGCGCCGCCGGTCGTTCGCTGCGCCTCGTCGTTGCGCCCGGTGACCAGGGGCACGCGGAGGAAACCCTGAGGGCGGGGGAAGCCACGGCCTCGTCGCCTGTTGCTGCTTCCCCCGGTGCTCTCGGTGCTGCGGAGCTACCCGAGGGTGCCGCGTGGCTACGCTCGGTCGTCACCTGCGAGGGCGGCGCTGCGCCGCTAGCGGCACTGCTGGACGGGGTCGTCGCGTGCTCCGCTGAGTGTGCGCCTGCCGTGCTCGCCCTGACGGGCGTGCGGGCCGTCGTCACGCCCGGCGGCGACGTGCTGCGCGCGTGGTCGGTCGAGGGAGGCCGGCAGGCCTCGTCGGTGCTGTCCGTGCGCGCCGACTTCGAGCAGGCAAGTGTGCGAGCGAAGGACGCAGGTGCCCGCATGGACGCAGTCTCCAATGAACTCGCCCATGCGAACGTGCAGCTGGACCGATGCATCAAGGAGGCGAACGAAGCGCTCAAGGCCCTGCGTGCAGAGGATGCACAGCGCGCGAAAGAGGCCCAGGAGTTGGCTCGTGCCCAGTCGGCGGCGCAGGCAGCCCGTGCCGAGGCC
>NZ_ALCA01000098.1 GCF_000278725.1 Actinomyces sp. ICM47
GGGGTGGGTCCGAGGCATCGGACCCACCCCACCGTCGTATCTGGAGTCGCTATCCCACGCAGTGGTCGCGGGTGCGCGAGTTCGTCACTGTCACGCGTCACGTGTCGGGTACGAATGACGCTCGCCCGTGCGCGCTTACCCCAACCTGTGGCACACTAGTGTGCGCCGCCGGCTTAGCTCAGTTGGTAGAGCAGCTGTCTTGTAAACAGCAGGTCATCGGTTCGAGTCCGATAGCCGGCTCCGAGGAGTCCACAGTGCGGCACTGACGCCGCGCGCCCCTCAGGCCCCATCACAGATGCGCGAGGCCGGGGCAAGCCCCCGGAAGTGCCCCGCGGAACCGGCCACGGCCTCGTTCATCAGCCATCCGCCGCGCTCAGCCGAGCGACCAGTCGACGCCGCGCGCCCCCTGCTCATCCAACAGTGCGTTCGCACGCGAAAACGGCCGCGACCCGAAGAAACCGCGATACGCCGACAACGGGGAAGGGTGCGGGGACGCGATAATCGGCGTCTCGCCGAGCCGAGGCGTCAACGACTGCGCATCCTTGCCCCACAAGATCGCCACGAGCGGAGCTCGTGAGCCGTCCGGGCGTCGGCGAGCCACTAGCGCGTCAATCGCACACTGCGTGACCTCCTCCCAGCCGCGCCCACGATGCGAGGCGGGCGCACCCGGACGGACCGTCAGCACTCGATTGAGCAGACACACACCCTGCTCGCTCCACGCCGTCAAATCGCCCGAGGTCGGGGCCGGGCAACCGATGTCATCCCCGAGTTCGCGGAAAATATTAATGAGCGACTTGGGCAGTGCCACCCCCGGGCGCACGGAAAACGACAACCCCATCGCGTGACCCGGTGTCGGGTATGGGTCCTGCCCCACGATCAAGACCTTCACCTCATCGAAGGGGTACGTGAACGCGCGTAGCACGTCCGTGCCAGCGGGCAGATAACCGTGGCCTTCCTCGACGTCCTTCGCTAGCATGGTGCCCAATTCGTGGACGCGTTCCTCCACCGGAGCCAGTGCGCGGGCCCAGCCCGGATCGATCAACTCAGCCAAGGGGCGCGGATTGTAATCATTCATAGCACTAGACTAATGCTGCACATGGTGCCACACACTTCCCGCGTGCCACACGAGCCAGCCCAGCGCTTTTCCGATAGTCTGAAGACGTGAGTTCTCAGTACCCAAGGGATGAATTTGACCGCGCTGGCGAAGACATGCCCGTCGGCATGCACCGCCCCAAGCCGTCGAAGTGGAAGAACGTGTGGCCGTTTCTGGCCATTCTAGTGATCGTTCCCGCGCTCGGCTGGGTGGCAGCGACCGCCCTGTACCGCGGGCAGACCACAAATGTCAGCGTGCAGCCCGTCCCGGCAACGTCGAGCAGTGCCCAAGCGCCCGCCACCCGGGGGGCGTCACCGGGCGCTGCAGCGCCGAGTGCCGCTCCTTCAGTCGAACCCACCCCCTCGTCGAGTCCCTCGTCCTCCGCTGCCTCCGCTGAACCGGATCATGGTGCCGTGATTTCGGTTCTCAATGGCACCGAAACACAGGGCTTCGCTGCCCAGAAGGTGACCATCCTCAACGATGCGGGCTACGCCGGTACCTCCGCTGCCAACGCGGATGCCAATTGGACGAATACGACGTCTACCGTCTTCTATGAGGACCCGAAAATGGAGGCCACCGCGAAGGATATTGCGTCCAAGCTGGGCATTGACACCGTTCGTCAGCAGAGCGGACTCGGCAATCCTGACGTGGTGATCGTCCTGCGCTGATTGTTCGCTCTATCGCATCTGAGTCGCCCGTCTCCCGTGTGGGGGACGGGCGATGAGCGTCTATCGAGGCCACGTGGGTGCGTTACGCCCTGAGCGCATACGACTCAAGCTCAGTGACCTCGCCTTGCACTCTGGGGTGGTGAGTGCCAGAATCTTAGTTAGCACTCCGACATGGAGAGTGATAAGAGCATCGGTTCGATGAGGTCGTCTCACAAGGGCGGTCGTCCGTCGCGGGCATCGAACCCGATCCGCATCGCGGAAGGACACATTTTCAATGAGCAAGATCATCAAGTTTGATGAAGATGCCCGTCGTGGCATGGAGAGCGGCCTCAACCTGCTGGCCGACACCGTCAAGGTGACGCTTGGTCCCAAGGGCCGCAACGTCGTGCTCGACAAGAAGTGGGGCGCCCCCACGATCACCAAGGATGGCGTTTCCGTCGCCAAGGAAATCGACCTGGACGATCCGTTCGAGCGCATCGGCGCCGAGCTGGTGAAGGAAGTTGCCAAGAAGACCGACGACGTCGCGGGTGACGGCACGACCACCGCGACCGTTCTGGCACAGGCGCTGGTCCACGAGGGCCTGCGTAACGTTGCCGCCGGCTCCAACCCGATCGCCCTCAAGCGTGGCATCGACCAGGCCGTCGAGGCCATCGTCGCCCAGCTGCACGCCGACGCCAAGCCCGTCGAGACCACCGAGCAGATCGCCGCCACGGCTTCCATCTCCGCGAACGATCCCGCCATCGGCAAGCTTATTGCCGAGGCCTTCGAAAAGGTCGGTGCCGAGGGCGTTGTCACCGTCGAGGAGACCAACTCCTTCGACACTACCCTGGAGACCACCGAGGGCATGCGCTTCGACAAGGGCTACCTGTCGGCCTACTTCGTGACCGACCAGGAGCGCCAGGAAGCCGTCCTCGAGGACGCCTACGTCCTCCTCATGGACTCCAAGATCTCCAACGTTAAGGACATCGTCCCCGTCCTGGAGAAGGTTATGCAGACCGGCAAGCCCCTGGCGATCATCGCCGAGGATGTCGAGGGCGAAGCCCTCGCTACGCTGGTCGTCAACAAGATCCGCGGCACCTTCAAGTCCGTGGCCGTCAAGGCCCCCGGCTTCGGCGAGCGCCGCAAGGCCATGCTGCAGGACATGGCCATCCTGACGGGCGGCCAGGTCATCTCCGAGACCGTCGGCCTCTCCCTCGAGAACGCTGACCTCGAGCTGCTGGGCCGCGCCCGCAAGATCGTCGTCTCCAAGGACGAGACCACCATCGTCGAGGGTGCTGGCGACAAGGACATGCTGGACGCCCGCGTGCGCCAGATCCGCCAGGAGATCGAGAACACCGACTCCGACTACGACCGCGAGAAGCTGCAGGAGCGCCTCGCCAAGCTCGCTGGCGGCGTCGCCGTCATCAAGTCCGGCGCGGCCACCGAGGTCGAGCTCAAGGAGCGCAAGCACCGCATCGAGGATGCCGTTCGTAACGCTCGCGCGGCTTCCGAAGAGGGCCTGGTCGCCGGCGGCGGCGTCGCCCTGATCCAGGCTGCCGCCGTGGCGCTGCCCAAGCTCGATGCTCTCACCGGCGACGAGGCGACCGGCGTGAACATTGTGCGCCTGGCCGTCTCCGCTCCGCTCAAGCAGATCGCTGAGAACGCGGGTGTCGAGGGTGGCGTGGTCGCCGACCGCGTTGCCAACATGGAGCCCGGCCACGGCCTGAACGCTGCGACCGGCGAGTACACCGACCTGATGGCCGCCGGTATCTCCGACCCGGTCAAGGTCACCCGTTCCGCGCTGCAGAACGCCGCGTCGATCGCGGGCATGTTCCTGACGACCGAGGCCGTCGTTGCCGACAAGCCGGAGCCCCCGGCCGCCGGTGGCGACGACGCGGGCGCCGGCATGGGCGGCATGTACTGAGCCGCGTAGCGCTGAGCTGATACGCCTGGGGGCGGGACCTGTGAGGGGTCCCGCCCCCGACGCATCTGCGGATTCTCATCGGCTGGTGAGGCCGACGCATGGGGGCGGTCGGACCGGCGCGCGGGTTCAAGCGTGCTGCTACACGAACAATCCCATCGAGTGGGTTTCCGCGTCCGAGTAGGTGGTAGCCGCATCCTGCAACTGCGACGAGATCTGGTCGAGGGTGTCGTGCGTCTGCGTCTGAATGGCCTCCCACTGGCTGATGGTCGTCTCGAAGTTGATCTGCGCGCCGCCGGTCCAGGAATCCTGGAGGCCTAGCAGCTGTGTCATGAGGGTGTCGACTTCGGTGCGGATCGTGGCTGCGGTTGCGCAGGCCTGAGCGGATGCTGTCGAAATTTCCTCGGCGTCAACGGCGTAAGCGGTCATGATGTCACTCCTTCGTGGGACCCCGGGTGGGTCCGTCGCGCTCAACGCTAGGCGCAGGCTGGTAGGGGAGTCGAGGCGGAATTGTGGGCCTGTGGATAGCGGGATGAGGCGACGCATCCCTGTGGATAATCGAGATGTGGGTGTGTCCCTGTGGATACACGACGCCCGGCGCACCGCAGGGTACGCCGGGCCGTGAAACGCGCGTGAAACGAACTCAGTCGGCGTTGGGGAGATCCAGGGACTCCACGGCTGATTCAAGGGAGGACGTAGTCTCCACGTCTTCGCCCGAGTACAGTGGCTCCTCGATTTTGCGCGGCAACACGCCGGTCGACGTCACTTCATTGTCGGCGGAGTGGACCGGAATGCGCTTCTTGATGGAACGGCGCTTGATGATGAGCGTGCCGGTCGAGGTGACCGCCCCCTCCTGGGTCTCGTCCGTGTCATCCGAGTCATCCGGATCGTCGGTGTCGTCGGCCTGGGCGGCCTCGCACAGCTGCGCCTTATCGCGCTCGAGACGCGTCAGCTCGACCTCGAGGTTCGCGCGGGCGGTGTCCTCCCATGCGGAGCCGAGGGGGGACTGGTAGATGGTCTCGTAGCTGAGCAGCTTCTTGAGCAGGGCGATACGGGCCTTGATGAATTGCAGGTCGTCCAGCTCGACGAGTTCGGCACGCAGCGCAGTGCGGATCTTCTTATACTCCTGCGGGCTACAGGACAGGCCCGCCAGGTCTGCATCCACGAGGACCTGCGCGTCGAAATCCATCCGCGGGGCGCGGTGGCGCGTCACGAAGGCGATGAGTTCGTCGACGCGTGCCACGACCTCGTCAGAGACGCCGAGGCTGGTGAGGCGACTATGCGCGTGCTCGATACAGCGGGTCGCGGCGAAGTTCGCCTGAAAGCCGCCGAGCTTGATCTCAAGGGCCTTGTTGAGGAAGGCACCGTGGTACCACGCTGCGACGCGCAGGATGTCAGGGTCGTGCGCGGAGGAAGCGATTTCGTCGATATGGGTCAGCGTGTTCATGAGCCGACGCAGATTGTGCAGCTGACGATTGGGTGCGTTCCAACGCTGCATGAGGTCTGCGCCCTCATGTTCAAGGTTTGTTTCGGCAGCAGTCGCGCCGATTTGCTGCATGGCGTCGACGAACGACGTCAGCAGCCACTGAGGTGCTTGTGCACCCATGGGCCACTCTCCTAGTTGAGGAATACCCGAGCCATGCTAGTGCGCTTTTTCCTCGCGGTCACGTTCGCGAGTAAGGAACCGAGCACAATTCGTGCGGTTCTTTCGAAACTGTCAGCTGGTGAACGGTAGAGATTGAGGGGAAAAGTGGCTGTCGCTCCACTCGTCGTTATGTCGTTCACGCCATCGGAAGTTCGATGCGGACGGTGAGGCCCCCGCCTTTGGTTTTCGTCAGGGAGGCGTTTCCTCGGTGGGCGGCTAGGATTCCGGAGACGATGGCCAGTCCCAGGCCGGATCCCCCCGAGCGCCGGTTGCGCGAGGAGTCAGCCCGGTAGAAGCGTTCGAAGACGCGTCCGCGGTCGGTTTCGTCGATGCCGGGGCCGTGGTCGCGCAGTTCCACGATGGCGGTGTCGCCGCTGCGGCCGAGCGCGATTTCGACGGGTGAACCGTCCGGCGTGTAGCGCACGATGTTCCCGATGAGGTTGGTGAAGACTTGGGAGATGCGGTCGCGGTCGGCGGGAACGATCAGGGTCATCGGGGGAGTGCGACCGTTGATGCCGGTGAGTCCGACGGTGCGCGTGGGGTCGAGGGCCTGCAGGTCGAAGACCGCGTTGTCAGCTAGCTTGACCAGATCAATGTCGGCAATGTCGAGTGGGCGTCCCTCGTCGAGCCTGGCGAGAGTGAGGAGGTCTTCGACCAGGGTGGCCATGCGGGCAGACTCCGAGCCGATGCGGCCCATGACTTCGTCGATGCGTTCGGCGGGCACGCCGCCCATTGAGTACAGCTCGCAGTATCCGGAGATCGCTGCCAGGGGGGTGCGCAGCTCGTGGGAGGCGTCGGAGACGAAGCGTTTGATCTTTCGTTCCGAGGCCTGACGCGCCTCGAAGGATTGCTCGACTTGGGTGAGCATAGAGTTGAGTGAGAGAGACAGGGAGCCGACTTCGGTCGTGGGCGGGTGGGGGGTGAGGCGCTTGGTGAGGTCGCCGGCGGCGATCTTGCCGGCGGTGGATTCGATGGAGCGCAGCGGCAGGAGTGCGCGTCGTACGAGCACGTGCCCCGCCCAGCCGCCGATGATGACGATAATGAGGCCGGCGACGGTGAAGTACGAGGCCGTGGTGCGCAGGGTGTGCTGGACGTCGGACAGGGGGAGGGCGATCGTCATGTATCCGGAGAATAATCCGGTGTCTTGGTCGTAGACGGGGACGACGAGTGCGCGCCAGCCGAGTCCGGTCTTTGAGGAGGGGACTGTGACGGGCAGCGTGCGGAAGGAGGAGATGGGCGCGGAGGACGTATCGATCAGCTCGGGCAGGATGGGTGTGCCCGACGCCTTGAGTGTGTCCTCCGAGTAGAGGTAGCGATCCTGGCCATCCGCGTCGTGAATATGGACGTAGTAGAGAGTGGGGATGGCACCCTGGCCGTCGGCGGCGAAGGTGGCTGATGAGGCGGAGATCTGGATCGTGTGCGCGGTCGCGATGAGCTGGTCGTCGATCTGCGAGGTCAGGTGGCGCTGCAAGAGGCCAATCATGACGGTGCCGGACAGTGAGAGTCCGACGGCAAGCAGGAACGTGATGAGCGTAACGAGCTGTGAGGCGAGGGGTTTGGTGTCCCACCAGGCCTCGACACGTTGAGCCAGACTGGGGTGCACGTTACTCCTCGGCGCGCAGGATGTAGCCGACGCCTCGCTTGGTGTGGATGAGTTCGCCGGAGGCGCCCTCGACGGCGAGCTTGCGTCGCAGGTAGGAGATGTAGGACTCGACGATGGCGACCTCGCCGTCCCAGTCGTATTCCCACACGTGGTCGAGGATCTGCATCTTGGACACGACGCGCCCGGCGTTGATAACGAGGTAGCGCAGGAGCTTGAACTCGGTGGGGGACAGGTCGATCTGGACTCCGGCGCGTGTCACTTCGTGGGCGTCCTCGTCAATAACGAGGTCGCCGACACGCAGGAAGGCGTCGTCCTCCTCGGCACCCATGGTGCGGCGCAGGATGGCGCGGATGCGGGCGACGACCTCTTCGAGGCCGAAGGGCTTGGTGACGTAGTCGTCGCCGCCGACCGTTAGGCCCTGGATCTTGTCGCGCATGTCGTCGCGGGCGGTGAGGAAAAGGACGGGGGTCGTGATACCGGCGTCGCGCAGGCGGCGGGTGACGGTGAAGCCATCCATGTCGGGGAGCATGACGTCGAGGACGATGAGGTCGGGGCGCGAGGCCTGGGCTTCGTGGAATGCGCCGCTGCCGTCTTCGGCGGTGACGACGTCGAAGCCTGCGAAGCGCAGGGAGGAGGCGAGGAGGTCGCGGATGTTGGGTTCGTCGTCAACGACGAGCAGTTTTGCCTCTGTTCCGGTGGTGGTCATGGGTTTAGTGTCCTGCACGATGCTGAATGTTTCCTGATAGTTGGGTGGGAGAGAAGTGGGCCGCTAATTGTTTGCTTGGTCACAAATTCTGTCGCGGTAATGGTATGTGTAACAAGGAAGAGCGCGGATGGAACGTGCAAGAATTGAAGCATGTCATCCCGTCACACAGTGGACATCCTGTCTCCCGCAGGTGTTGAATTCCAGCACGTATCCCCCACACTCGCTGCCCTGCGCCTAGGCAACGCCTTCGCCCTGTGCGGTGCTCTGTGCGGTGCGATCTCAGCTCTCGTCCTGATCGTTGATATTCCCGCACTGTGGTGGCTCATGGTCGTCCCCGCGGTCATCGCCCTGCTGTGCCTATGGCTGATCCCCGCCCAGGTGCGAGCCCTGCGCTACGCCCTGGCCGAAACCGACTTCGTGATCCGCCGCGGCGTCATTAACCGCTCGCTCACGATGGTCCCCTACGGCCGCATCCAGTACGTCGACATCCACCAAGGTCCCGTCCTGCGCTTCATGGGCATTGCCACGATCAAGCTCTCGACTGCCAGCGCCCAGACCGACGCGACTCTCAGCGGCGTTTCCGTCGCCGATGCGGTGGGCCTGCGTGATGTCCTGGCCGAGCGCGGTTCCGCAGAGCTGATGGGCCTATGAGCAAGGATCTGTCCGCTGACGGGGTCACCCCCGAGGAATGGAAGCCGCTTCACCCGCTGACCTACCTGCCCCGCGTTCTTGGATCAGTGACGGGCATTATCGGCGCGGTCACCGTGGCGAACGCGTCGGCGCTCGCGGCGTGGCTGTCGGGCGAGACACCGACGGGCATCGAGAGTGGGATCGTTTTCCTCGGACTCGCCGCTATCGCTGTGGTGATCCTGGCTGTCTCTGGCCTCTACAGCTATCTGGCCTGGAGAATGACGCGCTACGCGGTGACCTCGACGGCTGTGTGGTACCGCGCGGGTATCCTCATGCGCACCCAGCGCCACGCGCGAGTGTCGCGCATCCAGACGGTGAACGTCTCCTATTCGCTCCTCGGCCGCATCGTGGGCCTGGGGTACCTCGACATCGAGGTCGCCGGCGGCCAGGACTCGAGCATCAAGCTCGGCCTGCTCACGAGCCGCCACCTCGAGGAGTTGCGTGCCCTCCTGCTCGCCCTGGCCTCGGGCGCGATTGACGAGGCCGTGGATCCCAGCGCTGATGCCGTGGCCTCGACCGTGGGTCGCCGCTCCGGCACATCCCCGCTCGAGGCCTCCGAGCGCCGCGTCTTTATGGTCGGTGGCCTCAAGCTTCTGGCTTCCATGCTGGCGACCGTCGATAACGCCGTGGCGCTGTTCTTCGGTGTCTTCCTGCTCGGCTTGAACGGCTTCCTGGTCGGAGTCGTGGGCGTGACCTCGCTCATGAGCTTCTTCGGTATTCTCGCGGGTGCTCTCAGTCTCCTGGCAGGCGTCTGGGCGCGCTTCGACCGCGAGTTCGGTTTCGCGGCGTCCATTGCGGCCGACGGCGTGCACATCAGCCGAGGCCTGACGGCCCAACGCCAGGTAACGATTCCCCCGGGGCGTATCCATGCCATCGAAGTGACCCAGCCCCTGATCTGGCGGATCTTCGACTGGTACCGCGTGGAGATCACGCAGGCAGGTAACGCCGCCCACACCAAGGATGAGAAAAACAAAGGCATGCAGGTCGACGTAGCCTCCGACGTGCTGCTGCCCGTCGGCAGCCGCACCGAGGTCCTTCAGGCGATCGCTATTGCTATCCCCGACCTGGGGGTCGATGACGCGACGGGCTTCATTGAGTCCCTGCGCGTCGGCACGCGCGAGGACCGTTGGATGACCCCAATCCCGCGCAGCGCGCGCATCCTGGACCCCCTGGAGTACAACCGCCGCGCCTTCGGCTTGACCGACGCGGTATTCGCGATCCGCGATGGGTTCTTCAACCTGCGCTTCTCGATCATCCCGCTCACGCGCATCCAGTCCGTGTCTGTGCGCCAGGGGCCGGTCCAGCGCTGGCGCGGCGTGGCCTCCGTCCGAGCCGAACTCGTCCCCGGTCCGGTCGCCTCCATGGCTGAGCACGTCGACGTCGAGCGCGCCCTACAGCTGTGGGCCGACCTGTCCGCGGCCTCGAAGGTCCGACGCGAAGCCGAGAAAAGCGAGCGCTGGCTCTCCCGCGTCACCGAGGTCGTCGAGGCAACCACAGGCGACGTGAGCGACAAGTAGGACGCGGATCGGCGACAATATAACCATGAGTACCCCCGGACGCCTCGGCATCGGCATCATCGGCATGGGCCACGTCGGCCCCGTCATTGGCTCCGCTCTGCGCGCCGTCGGACATCAAATCGTCGCCGTCTCCGCGTCCTCGGACGCCTCGCGCGAGCGGGCCGACGCGATGTTGCCCGGAGTGCCGCTCGCCTCCCCCGAGGAGGTTGTGCGGCGCTCCGAAGTCGTCATCCTGGCCGTCCCCGACGACCAGATCGGTCCCCTCGTCTCCGGACTCGCCGACCTCGGCGCGTGGCAGACCGGGCACATCGTCATCCACCTGTCCGGTGCCTCGGGCGTCGGCCTGCTGGCCCCGGCTTCGACCGCCGGAGCGATCCCCCTGGCCATCCACCCGGCGATGACCTTCACGGGAACCAGTGTCGACGTGGCGCGCCTGGTCGGCACCCCCTTCGCGGTCACGGCTGCCGCCCCCTTCCTGCCCATCGCCCAGGCCCTCGTCGTCGAAATGGGCGGTGAACCCGTCGTCGTCGCCGAAGAGGACCGCCCCCTCTACCACGCGGGCCTCGCCCACGGTGCCAACTTCATCGCCGGCATCACCGTGCAGACGACGCGCATCCTCGCCGCGGCTGGCATCGATAACCCTGCCCTGTACGTGCGGCCCCTCCTCGAGGCTGCCCTCGACCGTGCCCTCACCGAGGGCGTCACCGGCATCTCCGGACCCGCCGCCCGCGGCGACGCCGGTACCATCGCCGCCCACGCCTGCTGCCTCGCCTCTCGCGAGGAGCTCGCGGGGGAACGTGATACCTACGCGGACATGACCCGCGCCCTCACGCGCCTCCTGCGCGAGGCCCGGCTCCTCGACGAACGCGCCGCAACAGCCGTCGAGGCGGCCCTCCTCGACCCCGGCGCGTAACCTCACCCTGTGGGAACGATCCCGCGCGCCCCAGCCCAGGCCTCGTCCATAACGCAGGCGTGAGGATAGCGACTCTATTTCGCGTCGGCAGGTCAATATTTGCAAGAATAGAAATATGACCCATCGTCCTATCCTGACACACACGCGCGCCCAGCTGGCCGAGGCACTGACGAAGATGCCCGGCACGAAGGCACTCGTCATGACCATGGGTGCCCTGCACAACGGACACCTGCAGCTCGTGCGCGAAGCCCGCGAACTGGCCGATCACGTGATCGTCACGATCTTCGTCAACCCGACGCAATTCGCGCCCGGCGAGGACTTCGACGCCTACCCGCGCACCCTGGAGGCGGACATGGACGCCCTCGAGACGGTCGGCGCGGACCTCGTATGGGCACCCGCGCCGCAGGACGTGTACCCGACCCCCGTGACCGTGTCGATTGACCCGGGTCCCATCGCGCGCGTCCTCGAAGGAAAGACGCGCCCCACGCACTTCGCGGGCGTCGCCCTCGTGTGCTCTAAGGTCGTCAATCTCGTACGCCCTGACGTGGCCCTCTACGGGCAGAAGGACGCCCAGCAGCTGGCCGTCCTGCGCACCGTCTTCACCCAGCTTGACATTCCCGTGCGCGTCCACGCGGTGCCGATCGTGCGCGCCGAGGATGGCGTGGCCCTGTCCAGCCGGAACCAGTACCTCAGCGACGACGAGCGCGCCCGCGCCCGTGCGCTGTCCCGCTCGCTGCGCCGCGGCGTTGAGGTCGCCGAGGCCGGGGCTGAGCCTGCAGTCATCGTGGAGCAGTGCCGCGCGGTCATCGAGGCCGAGGGCGGCATTGACGTGGACTACATCGCGCTCGTCGACGCGGGAACCTTTGAGATCCTCGCCGGTACCGAGTCCGTGCCCGTCGGAGAAGGAGCAGGCGCACCCACCGTGGCAGCCGACGGCACGCGGCAGGGGCGCCTCCTCATCGCCGCCAAGGTCGGTACGACCCGCCTCATCGACAACATGGAGGTGGCGCTGCACGCCGCCCCCTGTTCCTGCTCCACCCACGCGGGGGACCTCGCATGATGGAAATGACCCGCGAGATGGCGATCGGCAAGATCCATCGCGCCGTTGTCACTGGTGCCGACCTGCACTATGTCGGCTCAATCACCGTGGACGAGGATCTGCTGGACGCCGCGAACATCGTACCCGGCCAGAAGGTTGACATCGTCAACGTCAACAACGGCGAACGGCTGTCCACCTACACGATTGCCGGATGGCGTGGCTCTGGCACCATCCAGCTCAACGGTGCGGCCGCCCACAAGGTAAACGTCGGCGACCTCGTCATCATCATGGCCTACGCCCAGGTACCCGAGTCCCTCGTGCGCCAGGTCAAGCCCTCCGTCGTCTTCGTCGACGAGGCCAACCGGATCGTCAGTGCCGGTGACCACGCGGGCACCGTCCCCGAAGACTCCGAGCGCGCCCGCGCGCTGGGCCTGAAGAGTTCCGGCGTCTAACCGGAACGCAGTGCTAGCGCCCACACGCCTGAGCGGACGCTAGCCGAGGCTGCGCGCACGCGGATAGGCTGCGGGCACGCGGATAGGTTATACGCATCCGGATAGGTTATTAACCTATCCGGATGTTCGTTACCTATCCGGATGAGTGTTGCTGCCCGCAGACGGCAGCCACAACGTGCGCTGGAATGTGGCCACAACGTGCGCCAGTAGCATCTGACCCGCGCCAATGTACTGGTTACAGCAGCGTAGCAAGCAAGCCCCTTCGCGGACGCACCCCCGACGCTCGCGCGCTGCGTGACCTGCACAACCGGGCCACTGCCTCGTCGCCTCCTCAGAACCCGCTACGATAGGCGCATGACCGATTCTTCTTCTATGCCCACGCAAGCCCCCGCCGACGACACCCCCGAGCAGGTCAAGGTCCGCGCGGCGAAGCGCGAGCGCCTCATGGAGGCAGGCATCCCCGCCTACCCTGTTCTCCTGCCCATCACGACGACCATCAAGAAGGTGCGCGAGCAGTACTCCCACCTTCAGCCCGGTGAAGAGACCGAGGACTACGTGGGCCTGGCTGGCCGCGTCGTCCTTGCTCGCAACGGCGGCAAGCTCTGCTTCGCGACCCTCATGGACGGCGAAGGCAACAAGATCCAGGTTATGCTCTCCGCCGCCTCCGTCGGTGCCGAGTCCCTGGCTGCCTACAAGAACGACGTCGACCTGGGCGATCACCTCTTCGTCCACGGGCGCGTGATCTCCTCGCGCCGCGGCGAGCTGTCGATCTTTGCGACCCCCGCCGAGGTTACCCCCGAGGCTCAGGCCGCCTACGAGGCCGCCTCGAGCGCCCTGCCCGCCCCCGACGCCTCGTGGGCTATCGCCTCCAAGGCGCTGCGCCCCCTGCCCAAGACCTGGACCACCGAGGACGGCGAAGAAATCACGCTGTCCGAGGACCAGCGCATCCGCCGCCGCGAACTCGACCTGATCACGCGACCCGCCGCACGCGATATGGTCCGCATCCGCGCGGCCGTCAACCGCTCGCTCCGCGAAAACTTCTTCCGCCGCGACTACATCGAGCTTGAGACGCCGATGCTGCAGATGATCCACGGTGGCGCGGCTGCCCGCCCCTTCACGACGCACATGAACGCGCTCGACACGGAACTCTACCTGCGCATCGCGACGGAGATCTACCTCAAGCGCGCGGTCGTCGGCGGCGTGGATCGCGTCTTCGAAATCAACCGTAACTTCCGTAACGAGGGCATGGACTCCTCGCACAGCCCTGAGTTCACGGCGCTGGAGGCCTATGAGGCCTACTCGGACTACAACGGCATGGCCGACCTGACGCGCGACCTCATCCAGCAGGCTGCCCGCGACGCCTTCGACCTGTCCGAGGGCGAGGAAATCGTGCGCCTGGCCGATGGCACCGAGTACGACCTGTCGGGCGAGTGGGACCGCATCGACCTGTACGGTTCTACCTCCGAGGCCCTGGGCGAGGAGATCACGGTGGAGACGCCGCGCGAGACTCTCGTCAAGTACGCGGAGCGCGTTGGCCTGGAGGTCGACGACTACGCGGTTTCCGGCAAGATCGTTGAGGACATCTTCGAGGAGCTCGTCGGCTCTAAGCTGTGGGCCCCGACCTTCGTCTATGACTTCCCGGAGGATACCTCCCCGCTGACCCGCTACCACCGCTCGCGCCCCGGCCTCACTGAGAAGTGGGACCTGTACGTGCGCGGTTTCGAGACGGGTACCGCCTACTCTGAGCTGGCCGACCCGGTCGTCCAGCGCGAGCGCTTCGAGGCGCAGGCCCTCGCGGCCGCCAACGGCGACCCGGAGGCCATGGTCCTCGACGAGGACTTCCTCATCGCCATGGAGCAGGGCTTCCCGCCGTGCGGCGGCATGGGCATGGGTATCGACCGCCTGCTCATGGTCCTGACCGGCCAGGGCATCCGCGAGACGATTCCGTTCCCGCTGGTCAAGCGCCTGGGCTGATTTGAGCCGATAAAGGGCCACGGCCTCGTTCCTTCGATGGACGAGGCCGTGGCTCTTCGCGTTGTTGAGTGCGCCTTGGTGGGCGGCGCGGGAGTTAGGCGCGGGGGAGGAGTGTCTAGCCGCGCGGCTGGTGATGCAGTGCGCGCGTGTGGACGAGGTCGAGGAGTTCGTGCGCGGCTCCGTCGTCCAGGACGAGGTCGGTGGCGACCCCGGCGCGCAGGGCCCCGAGGAGGGGGAGAGCCTTGGAGGCTCCGGAGACGACGCACAGGCGCTTCGGTATCTTTTTGAGGGTGTCGGGCGTGGGGCCGGAAGCGCGCTCGTTGAGGTGCATGTCGGTGGAGCCGTCCTCGCGGATGAGGACCGTGCACACGTCGCCGACGACCCCGTCGTTTTGGGCCGAGGCGATCTCGATGGGTTCGAGGAAGCCTCCCGAGTAGACGTGGGAGGGCAGGCGCGCAGACATGGATCCGACGCCGAAGAGGGCGACGTCCGTGTTGTCGATCGTGTCGAGGACGGATTGGACGGAGCGTTCGCGCCACAGTGCTTTCTTGGTGTCCGCGTAGTCGAAGAACGCGGGGACCGGGAAGTTGACGATTCGTCCCCCGATGGCCTTGGCGGCGCGCGAGATGATGGCTTCGGCGTAGGGCATACCGGATTCGGTGGCTGTTGAGGCACCGTTGAGCTGGACGACCGTTGAACCCGCGAAGGACACGTGCGGCATGGCTCGTGTGACTTCGGCGGTCGTGTTGCCCCACGCGATGCCGAGGGTCACGCCTGGGAAGAGCATGTCGATGAGGTGCTCGGCAGCGACCAGGGCGACGTTGTGGAGGCGGTTGACCTCGGTGTGGACGTCGTGGACGGGCACGACCGAGACCTGCACGCCGAAAAGGTCCGCAATCTGTCCGGCGAGTGTGCCTTTGGTCCCAGGGGACGCGGAGACGGAGATGCGGACGAGCCCGACTTCTCGCGCGTGGGCGAGCAGTCGGGACACGGAAGAGCGCGATATCTGCAGGTGGCGGGCGATTGTCTCCATCGTCTGCCCCTGCAGATAGTACATTGAGGCCGCCTCGTGCGCCTGTTCGTCACGTATTGTCACGTTTTCTAGTGTGCCATGCACAAGCGTGCAGATGTGTGATTTTGAGTATCCATTCCTGTGTCGGCGGGTTACATTTGTCTGCGACAGATGGTCAGGGTCACACCCGAAGCAATGAACGAACGTGCACTCAGTTTGGGCTAACGTGCATGGAGTGCCATACTTGGTGTGATCTGTCAACAATATCTGCGTGGATACTGTTCGATGGCACACAGTTATCGGCGGAATACCACCGTGACCCGACGTGAAGGCGCGTCGGAGAAAGATAGGAAACATGCTCTCAACACTGTTCCCGGCAGCCGCAGAAACGGCTGTCCCTACCGTGAGCCAGATTTTCATGTCTGAGTTCCTCGGCACAGCCGTGCTGCTGCTCCTCGGCGGCGGCGTCGTCGCCACGAACCTGCTGCCCAAGTCCAAGGGCAAGGGCGGCGGCTGGCTGCTCATCAACTGGGGATGGGGCCTCGCGGTCTTCGCCGGCGTCTACGTCGCGTTCCGAACCGGCGGCCACCTCAACCCCGCCGTCACAATCGCCAAGGTCGTCGCCCACGTGTTCGACCCCAGCGTCACCCTGGCGGGCAACATCCCCGTCACTGGCGTCAACGTTGCCGTCTACATCGTTGCCCAGTTCCTCGGTGCCTTCGTCGGTGCCGTCCTGTGCTGGCTCACCTTCAAGCAGCACTTCGATGAGGACTGCGATCCCGCCCTCAAGCTGGGCGTCTTCTCCACCGGCCCCGAGATCCGCTCCTACGGTTGGAACTGCCTCACTGAGGCCATCGGCACCGCCGTCCTGATCCTGTGGGTCTTCGTCTCCGGCTACACCGAGACCGCCGTCGGCCCGCTCGGCGTCGCCCTCATCATCGTCGTCATCGGCAACTCCCTCGGTGGCCCCACCGGTTACGCCATCAACCCGGCCCGTGACCTCGGCCCCCGTGTTGCTCACGCGATCCTGCCCATCAAGGGCAAGGGCGGCTCCGACTGGGGTTACTCCTGGGTTCCGGTCGTCGGCCCCATCGTCGGTGCCATCGTCGGTACCGTTCTCTACTACGTCACCCTCGCCTGAGGGTGAGTGTGCGGGCGAGGTCGCCACGGCCTCGCCCGCACGATCCCCAGCGTTGGGGACCAACAAGTTCATAGGGGCACCGATGCCCCGCAAGCCGCGCAGGTGGCCCGGCGCGGCCTACACAACGACGTGAAAACGCCTCCGAAAGGATACTCATGACCACCACCGAAAAGTTCGTTCTCGCCATCGATCAGGGCACCACCTCGACCCGTGCGATCATCTTCAACCACTCCGGCGAGATCATCTCCGTTGGACAGAAGGAATTCACCCAGATCTTCCCGAACCCGGGCTGGGTCGAGCACAACCCCCTCGAGATCTGGGAGACCACGCGTCTGGTCGTCGCCGAGGCTCTGCAGGCGGCGGAGATTAACCGTCACCAGCTGGCTGCCGTGGGTATCACCAACCAGCGTGAGACCACGGTCGTGTGGGACAAGAACACCGGCGAGCCCGTGTACAACGCGATCGTCTGGCAGGATATGCGCACCTCCGACATCGTTAAGGAGCTTGAGGGCGACGAGGGGCCGGATCGCTTCCGTCAGATCTGTGGCCTGGGCCTGTCCCCCTATTTCTCCGGCTCGAAGATCAAGTGGATCCTGGACAACGTTGAGGGTGCTCGTGAGCGCGCCGAGGCCGGCGACCTGTACTTCGGCAACACCGACTCCTGGGTCCTGTGGAACCTGACGGGCGGCGTCAACGGCGGCGTGCACTGCACGGACGTCACCAACGCCTCGCGCACCATGCTGATGGATATCCGCACGCTCTCCTGGCGCGAGGATGTCTGCGAGATCTTCGGCATCCCGATGTCGATGCTCCCCGAGATCAAGTCCTCCTCCGAGATCTACGGCTACGGCCGCAAGAACGGCCTGCTCATCGACACCCCGATCGCAGGCATCCTCGGCGACCAGCAGGCGGCCACCTTCGGCCAGGCCTGCTTCGAGAAGGGCATGGCGAAGAACACCTACGGTACCGGCTGCTTCATGCTCATGAACACTGGCACCGAGCCCGTCTTCTCTGACAATGGTCTGCTCACCACGGTTGCCTACAAGATCGGCGACCAGCCGGCCGTCTACGCCCTCGAAGGCTCGATCGCCGTGGCCGGCTCGCTCGTGCAGTGGCTGCGCGACAACCTGGGCATGATCGTCAAGTCCTCGGATATCGGCAAGCTGGCCAGCACCGTTGAGGACAATGGTGGCGTCTACTTCGTGCCTGCGTTCTCCGGCCTGTTCGCTCCCTACTGGCGTTCGGATGCTCGCGGCGCGATCGTGGGCCTGACCCGCTACGTGAACAAGGGTCACATCGCCCGCGCCGTTGAGGAGTCGACCGCGTTCCAGAGCGCCGAAGTTCTCGACGCGATGAACGCCGATGCCGGCGTGCCGCTCAAGGAGCTCAAGGTTGACGGCGGCATGACGCACGATGACCTGGTCATGCAGTTCCAGGCCGACCTGTGCGGCGTGGATGTCGTTCGCCCGAAGGTCATCGAGACGACCGCCCTGGGTGCTGCCTACGCGGCCGGTATGGCGGTGGGCTTCTGGTCGGGAACCGACGACGTCGTGGCCAACTGGCAGGAGGGCAAGCGCTGGACGCCGTCCATGGAGCCGGCCGAGCGTGACCGCACCTACCGCCTGTGGAAGAAGGCTGTCACCCGCACCCTGGACTGGGTGGATGACGACGTGAAGTGATTGCGTTCCTGGTGTAGGGACGAGGCCGGGGCTGCGCGAGCGGTCCCGGCCTCGTCGTGCGTGGGACGGGTGAGGAGCTAGAAGGATTCGGTGTGAACGTATCCGCCTGCGGCTCGTATGAGGTGGGCGACGTCGGTGACCATGAGGGGCGAGCCGCAGGCGTAGTAGTCGACCTGGGGGTCGATGCCCGTGGTGCGCAGGTAGTCGGTGACGCGACCGTGGAAGGTTTCGGGTGTTTTCTCGCGGCTCACGCAGCGGATGACGTGGGGGAGGGGAGCATCCAGGCGTGTTGTCAGGTCGTCGCTCGTAGTCGCCAGACCGAGGAGGAGGACGTCATCTGCTCGTATGCCACGCTCGAATTCCGCGAGGAACGGTGCGATACCTGTTCCAGTAGCGACGAATACGCGGCGGCAGGGCGAGGGAGTGTCCGCGTGCGTGCCTCCTGCCGCCGTGTCGTGGAGGAAGTGCCCGTACGGGAGTTCAAGATCCACCTCGTCCCCGCTTTGCGTGTGGCGTGCCCACGCCGCACCATGCCCCTGGGTGCGCACGTCCACGAGTAGGCGCACGGCTTTCCCGGGCGCGGAGGCGATGGAATAGGGCCGCCATTCGAAAGGGGCGACCCGCACGAGCGCGTACTGACCCGCATCCCAGGTTCCATCCTGCGGGAGCTGGAGTGTGATGTCGCGGATAGTTGGGGTGATCCAGTTGACGCGTTGCACTGTTGCTCGATAGCGCCTCGCTCCGGCGCTGCGCTGAGCCTCGAACCCCTGAGAGCGTTCGGGGTTGGCTCGCTTGGTACCCTCTGCTCGCAGCGCCCGGTTGATG
This sequence comes from Actinomyces sp. ICM47, assembly GCF_000278725.1. Classification (GTDB taxonomy): domain Bacteria; phylum Actinomycetota; class Actinomycetes; order Actinomycetales; family Actinomycetaceae; genus Pauljensenia. The sequence goes on from NZ_ALCA01000098.1 coordinate 18,858, forward strand.
CGCGGATACCCCGAGGGTCCCAGGACCTTGCAGGCAGTGGACATGCCCGCCAGAGCGGCCCCGATGATTCCGGGCATTCCCGCATCCTGCCCGGTGAGGAAAAGTCCGGTGATGGGGGTCGAGGGGGTGGCCAGGTCGGCCCTGAATCTCTCGGGGGTGAGGGGGAGGCCGTAGAAGCAGCCGAGGGAGTTGGACGTGAAGTGCTCAATGGTCAGCGGCGTGCCCACCTCGGCGTAGCGGACGGCGTCCTTCAGGCCCGGTACGGCTGCGTCCGCGAGATCGATGAGTCCTCGAGACATGGCCGACGTGAGGGCCTCGTAATCCTCCCCGCGCAGCCCCGGCCTCGTTCCCGCCCAGCGTTGGAAGGCCTCGGGCTGTGCGAACGATACGATCTCGGCCGTCGCGTGCGTATCTCCGGACTTGATGCCCGGGAAGGAGACGAACGCCGAGTGGGGGTGCCCGCCGAGGAGGTCGGCGCTCATCCGGGCCGGGTCGGCGCGCCCCGTGGCCGTGTTGATCCAGACGTTCGACCCGTCCACGCCATCGGGGTAACGGTCGAGGGCGAGGTAGAGCGTGACAGCCGAAGCGCCGTGCCCGAGGCGGGCGATCCTCTCGCGTACGCGCGCGGTGATCGCGGCGGTCGGACCGGTCGTGGGCAGTAGGCGGGTGTATGTTTCTCGGGCGCCGATGCCGGAGATAATGATCGGGGCCCGCTCCTCGTAGGAGACGGGGGCAAGACCCGAGCGGTCGGTGACGCGTACGCCCACGGCGGTCCCGTCCTCGACGAGGATCTCCTCGACGTCCTGCGCGAGACGGATCTGACCGCCGGCCCCCACGATCCCCTCCTCGATCATGCGTGCAATCTGACCGCTCCCGCCGCTGGGGAACCACGCGCCGTTCATGTAGTGGCAGACGATCATCGCGTGGGCGACAAACGCACTGCGCTCGGGCTCGACACCGTAGTCGCCCCAGTGCGTGGTGAGGAGGGCACGCAGGGCGGGGTCTTGGAATCGGCGCTCCATGTAGTGTTCCGTCAGCTCGAGCGCGCAGCCTGCGAGCACTCGCTGGGCGAGGCGCACGGCGGGGGCTGCGCGCGGGGGAACCATCTCCCGGACATACCCGAGGGACATCCAGGAATAGGCGCGTTGAACGTCCGCGCAGTAGCGTCGAATCGCTCTCTTCTCACGCGGAAACAGGGAGGTGAGGAGGCGGCGGTACTCCTGGAGGCCAGATGGGATCGTCACGTCGAGGCCGTGGCCGGGCAGGTAGAAACGGTCGTAGCCCGTCGGCATGCGCGTCCATGACAAGGCTCCGCCGGTGAGGTAGTCCAGCAGCTGTCGTGGGCGCGAACCGGGTTCCATGTCTCCCACGTAGTGCAGGCCCACATTCCATGATGCTCCCATTGCGCGGAAGGAGTGCGTGAGTCCGCCTGGGGTGGAGTGTTTCTCAAGGATGAGAACGCGCAATCCGGCGGTTTGTGCGAGTAGGCCGGCCGTCGTGAGTGAGCCGATTCCGGAGCCAATGATGAGTGCGTCGTACATGGGGTCCCCAAAACTAGACAGTGTCTAATTATGGGACCATGCCCATCTAGACACTGTCAAGTCGGGGTTGTCTCTCGGTTACACTGTCATCATGACGCGCTCTACCGATCCCGAAGGCCTGCGCGAAGCAATCCTCGCCATCAGTCGCAACCTGCTCAACGAGGGCGGGCCGGCCTCCCTGTCCATGCGTGAGGTTGCCCGCCGCGCGAGCTGCACACACCAGGCTCCATATCACTATTTCAAGGGACGAGAAGGGATTCTCGCCGCCCTCGCCGAGGAGGGGTACCTCGCCCTGGAAACGACGCTGCGCGAGGCGCGGCGGCGTAGTACGGGTGCGTCGCCGGACGCGGTGACTCGCACCGCGGGACACGCCTACCTGACGTGGGCTCTGGCCAACCCCGGTGTCTTTCGGGTCATGTTTCGATCTGATATGTACGACTTCGACGCTCACCCGCAGTTGCGCGAGGCCAGCCTGGCCGCCCGCGCGCAACTGCGGTCCCTGGCCCGCCTCGCCTATGGAACGGAGGATCCCCACGCGGAGGTCACCCTGTGGGCGTACATCCACGGCCTCGCGACCCTCGTCCTGGACGGGCCGCCCGCCCTCGGGGCTGGCGATGAGGTGCAGCGCTTCGCTCATGACGCCATCGATGCCCCGTACTTCACTCAGGGCACCACGACGGGTCACGATCCTCGGCGCGCCGAGGTGCTTTCCTAGGACCCAAGGCCGACAGTGGCCTTAGCCGCGTCGTCTACAATTGACCCTATGGAAAGCTCTAATAATCAAACGACATATCTCGTCGTTGACGGCGAAAATATTGACGCGACGCTGGGACTGTCGGTCCTGGATCGACGTCCGAACCCCGAGGAGCGTCCCCGCTGGGACCGCGTCCTCGAGTCCGCGCATGGCCGCTGGAATCAGCGCGCCAAGGGCCTGTTCTTCCTCAACGGCTCCTCAGGCTTCCTGCCAATGGGCTTCGTTCAGGCCCTGACCGCCATGGACTACCAGGTGATTCCCCTGTCGGGTCCCGCCGACATGAAGGTCGTCGACGTCGGCCTGCAGCGCACGATGGACGCGATTGCGCAGCTTGGCTCGGGTGACGTTATCCTCGCCAGCCACGACGCTGACTTCCTGCCCCAGATTGAAGCCCTCCTGGACCAGGGCCGCCGCGTCGCAGTCATGTGCTTCAAGGAATTCCTCTCCTCCCAGCTCCACGATCTGGAGGAACGAGGCCTGGAGATCATCGACCTCGAATACGACGTGCACGCCTTCCAGGTCCGCCTGCCCAGGCTCCACATCATCGACATCGACGACTTCGACCCCATGTCCTTCCTGTAAGGACTGCGGGGGAGCGGGCACTCCCGCTCACACGACGCAACACGGTCGGGCGGCCCCGTGAGGGACCGCCCGACCGTGCGTCTGTCACGCGGCGAGGGCCGCGCCGCTCACTGCTTGTTCTTCAGAGCGGCGAGGCGAGCCTCGATCTCCAGCTGCGAAGAATCGGTCTCGAGTTCCGCGAACTGGGCGTCCAGGCTGGAGGCGGCCAGCTCGGCCTTGCCCTGGGCCAGGGCCTCCTGGCGACGCACGCGGTCCTCGAAGCGACCGAGCTCGCTTGTGGGATCCAGGATGTTAATGGCACCAAGAGCCTCGGTGACCTGAGCCTGGGCCTTGGCGGTCTTCTCGCGGGCGATCAGCTGGTCGCGGCGGGACTTCAGCTCGGCGAGCTTGTCCTTCATCTGGGCCAAGCCCTGCTTGAGGCGCTCGGCTACCTCGCGCTGCGCCTTAAGGGAGGGTTCCTCGGCCTTGATCTCATTCTCGAACTGGATCTGCTTGCCGATGGCCACCTTGGCCAGGTTATCCCACTTGTTTGCCCCGGCCTCGTCACCGGTGGCGCGCATCGCATCGGCCTTCGCGGAGGCGGCGGCGGCCTTCTGACCCCAGTCTGCGGCGGCCTTGACATCTTCCTCGTAGTCCTTCTCGGCCATGCGCAGGTTGCCCAGGGTCTGAGCGATCGCGTTCTCGGCCTCGACGATGGAGTTGGTGTAGTCGCGGACCAGCTGGTCGATCATCTTCTGCGGGTCCTCAGCCTTGTCGAGGAGCGCGTTGATGTTCGCCTTGGCGAGCTGGGCGATGCGGCCCATGATCGTCTGCTTCTCAGCCATGATGTTCTCCTTTGATGTGGTGTGCGCTCGTGCGCGGGTTGAGCGCGAGGCCATGGCCCCGCAGGTCGGTGGGTGGGTGCCGTCTGCCGCAGCAGGGGCGTCGTTATCCCCGCCCCTGCTGGGAGGGGGATGGCCCTGTCCGTGTCGATGGCGAACAGATCAAAATACACTCTCCCGCCGTCTGACGTTGATTATTCTATATAATGTACGTCACATAACAGGATCTTAGAAGCGTCCGGACCCCGTCGTCCACCCAGAATCGGATGAGCCGCCGGACGAGCCACCCCAGCTGGAGCCGGAACTCCACGAGTCGTTATCGTCCCACCTGCTCCTGTGGTGGTGGGAGGAAGACCCCGTATTGGAGAAGAGGATCGACCACAGGAGGGCCTCGCCAAGCGAGGAGCCGATCGAGGATCCGGGCGAGGTGGGTCTGCCGGAATAACCGGCGTTCCAGGAGTCGGCTGCGTTGGGTAGGGGTGTCGCAAGGACGCGGTCCGCCTTGGCGCGGGCATCCGAGGCTAGGGCGGACGCCTTGGCGGGGTCGCTGCTGATCGCTGCGCGCGCAGCCTTCAGGGACTGCTCGGAGTCGTGAAGCGTCGAGCGCACGCTGAGATCTATTGCGCCGCGTCGGCCCTGCACGTAGCGTTCTGCTCGCTCGAAGGCGGTTTCGGCCAGGGAGATCTGAGCCTGGGCGTTCGCGCGTGCCTTCTCGGCGTTTTCACGCTGCGAGCGCAGGGGGGCAAGCGCCGCGTCGATGTTCGCTTCGGAGGTGCGCAGGTGCTCGAGGGCGGCCAGCGGGTCGCCGTTGTTCATGAGGGCGGCCTGGCCCTCGGCAATGGCGGCACGCGCGTCCGCGACGAGCGGGTCGAAGACGGTGGGTTCTGCCTTCAGACTCGTGACGTCGGCAAGGTCGGCGGAAATAGAGCCGATTGCCGCGCCGAGGCGGTCGCGGATCGCATCTAGGTCGGACTTGGCAGAGAAGATCGCATCGGTTTGGTGCTTGGCCATCATGAGCGCGCGGTGGGCGGTGTCAAGCGTGCTTTCCGCGAGGGCGCGGTCAGTGTCGACCGCCTGCTTCGCCGCTTCGATGGCGGACGCCGCCGTCTCCAGGAGTGCGTGAGCTTGCTCGGGATTGTCTTGGAGGGAGGTGAGCATCTGGGCGGGATAGATGCCCGCGATGGCGGCGAGTTCGGCGGTTGCCCGATCCAAATCGCCGCGCTGTTCGACGAGGCGTTCGCTGGCCTCGGCGATGCGGCTGGGCAGCGTTGCCTGTTCGGAGCGTCGCTGTTCAAACGTGGCCTGGATGGTACCGAGCGGGTTCATGTTCTCGCCGAGGTCGCGCATGATGGCGGAGGCCGTGGTTCTCTTCTCGGCGTCGCTCGTGGCGTCTTCCATCTGCTTTTGGCGTTCGAAACCGCGCGCGACGGCGGCTTTGGCGGCCTCGAGGGTCCGGGCAAATTCGTCGGTCGCGGCGATGCCGAATTGGGCGCGCGCGAAGTCGAGTTCGTCCGCGGCGCTGCGGACCTGTTCGTCGGCTGACAGGAGCTGCTGATTTGCCAGGGTGACCGTCTCGGCCACGCTCATGCCGGGCATGTTCGCGGCCTGAGCGGGAGTCTGCGCGGTACCTGCGCCCCGGGATCGGCGCGAGTTGTTGTGCACGAGGAGCGCGATGACGCCGCCGCCGACGATGATGAGCATGATGAGCATGGTGCCGGTGCCCGACGATGAGGTCCTGGATGAGGATGAGCGCGACGACGAGCTTCCAGTGCTTGACGGCGACTGGTACCCCGACACAACGGAGTTGATGAATGTTTGTGCGCCGATGGCCGCATCAGAAGCCGTGAGAGGATTGCTGGTCAACGTGGCCTCGGCCTGTCGTTGGGCGTTGTCCAGCACGGTCTGTGACACGGGGGCCTTTTTCGAGCAAAAGACGTCGGAGCGCTCGTTGTAGGCGATGGCGTACAGGATGTCGCTGTCCTTGGAGGAGGACGCTGTTGCGGAGGCCTTGCACCATGCGTCGGGCTTTTGCCCGGAGAAATCGGGGACGACCACGACGTCGATGGTGATGCCCTTGGTTCTGGCGGTGCGCGCAGCGGTCTCGATGGCTGATCGATCCGAGTCGGACAGCCAGCCGCCCGGATCGGTGACGATGCCGCTGGTCGTGACGGGTGAGGTGGCGAACGCGGGAGCGCCGAGCGCGATCAGGAACGTGGAGAGTAGAGCAACGATGCTGAAGCGGCGGGTGCGTGACACGGGGTCCTCCTGCGTTGTGGCGAACAGGCAAACGTACATCACGCGGCGTGTATTCGTCGACAATGTGACGCAGAGTACGAAACGTGATCGCTGCCGTGAGGTCAGTCTACGTGATTGAGGGGGCAGCGGTGCTGTTCGCTACAGGCAATAGCACGCTCAGACGCCGGGCGGGCGCGCACCTTATGATATAGGGGGAGTCCTTTGGGCCTACAGACTATGGAGAGAAGGAGGAGACCATGCCCACCGGTAAAGTGAGGTTCTTCGACGCTGATCGCGGTTTCGGCTTCATTACAGGAGACGACGGGGCGGATGTTTTCCTCCACTCGTCCGCGCTACCGTCCGATGTTCGCAGTCCCAAGGTGGGTGCTCGCGTGGAGTATTCGGTGGCCGACGGACGTAAGGGGCCGCAGGCGCTGAGTGTGCGGTTCCTGAAGGAGACAGCTTCCGTTGCCCGCGCTAAGCGCCGCAAGCCGCAGGCGATGGTGCCGGTTGTCGAGGACCTCATTAAGCTCCTCGACTCCTCGAGTGCCTCGCTGCGCCGCGGTTCCTACCCGGACAACGCGACCAAGATCGCGAAGGTGCTGCGCGCCGTAGCAGAGGAATTTGATGCCTAAGACTGGTGCCCGTACGCGGGCAGTGAAGAAGGACGCTGTCCTGGAGGCAGCCGTCGATGTCGCACGCGCCGGGGCCGAGGCCGTGGCGTACCCGCGCCCGGTCGGCGAGCATGTGGGCTTCGAGATGGTGTCGGAGCGCCTGGCCACCCACTTTTTCGCGTCCACGGACGCGGGATACGTGGGCTGGTGCTGGGCCGTCACCGTCGCCCGCGTGCCGCGCGGTCGCGTCGCCACTGTGTGTGAAGTCGATATGACCCCTCGTGAGGGTGCACTTCTCGCCCCCGAGTGGGTTCCGTGGGAGCAACGCCTGCGTCCCTCGGATGTTTCTCGCGACGATGTCCTGCCGTACAAAGCGGATGATGAGCGCCTCGAGCAGGGCTTCGAGGACACCAGTGAGGATCTGGATCTGCCGGTCGTTCGCGAGCTGGGCTTGGGGCGTCCCCGAGTCCTGTCCAAGACTGGGCGGAGCCAGGCAGCCAAGCGCTGGTATGAGTCGGAGCGCGGCCCGAAGCCGGGTCGTCGCCCGCGCAACACCTGTTCAACCTGCGGCTTTCTCATGAAGATGAGCGGCGGCATGCGCACGATGTTCGGCGTGTGCGCGAATGAGTGGGCGACCGATGACGGGGCCGTGGTTTCCCTGGATCACACGTGCGGTTCCCATTCGGAGACCGACGTTCCGAAGAATGGTACGGCGTGGCCGGTGCGTCCTTCGCGCGTGAATGAGGGGGCGCTCGACGCCGAGCCGATGCCGCGCGCTGCCGAGAAGGACAGCGACGAGGCCGGGGCGAAGCGGGCGCAGGATACGACGCACTCCGAGGGAGAGCGCGAGGAAGCGACGCAGAGCGACGCCGACTGAGGCCTCGTGGATCACAGGCGGTGGGAAAGCACTCGGGGAGGTCCCCGGGTGCTTTCTCAACAAGTGGGAACACAGCGGGTATGTTTGCGTACAGGGGGCGTGACCAGGCACGATTGACCAGTGAACACCCAAGAAAAGACCGCCCCTTCCCGCGGCGGCTTCACACAGTCACTTGATTCGTTCTTCCAGATCTCCAAGCGCGGCTCGACCATCGGTCATGAAATCCGCGGCGGGATCGTCACCTTCTTCGCGATGGCTTACATTCTGGTCGTTAACCCGGCGATCCTGAGCAACGCTATTCCCGACGACGGATCCATCACCACCCAGGGTATCGCCGCAGGCACCGCGCTGGTCGCAGGCGTCATGACGATCCTCATGGGCGTTGTTGCGAACTACCCGCTGGCGCTCGCAGCCGGCCTCGGCCTGAACGCGGTGGTCGCCTTCACCCTGGTCCTCGGTGCGGGCCTGAGCTACGGCGAGGCCATGGGCATTATCGCGTGGGAAGGTATCCTCATCTTCCTGCTGGTCCTCACGGGCTTCCGCGAGGCAGTGTTCCGTGCCGTCCCCGCCGCCCTCAAGACCGCAATCACGCTCGGCCTGGGCCTCTTTGTGGCCCTCATCGGCCTGGTCAACGCCGGTATTGTGCGCACGGGTGCGACACCCGTTCAGTTCGGCATCTCGGGTTCGCTCGATGGCTGGCCTGCCCTGGTCTTCGTCTTCGGCCTGTTCCTCATGATCATCCTGTACGTGCGGGGCGTGCAGGGCGCTGTCCTCATCTCGATCATCTCAGCCACGGTCCTCGCGGTGATCGTCCAGGCATTCGCGCACATCGATCGGATCTCCGACACGAACCCGACCGGTTGGGGGCAGACCGTTCCGGAGCTCAAGGGATCCCCGATTGCGGTCCCCGTCTTCGACACCCTTGGCAAGGTTGACCTTTTCGGCGGCTTCGGCAAGCTCGGCGTTGTCTCCGTGATCCTCCTGGTCTTCTCCCTCATGCTCGCCGATTTCTTCGACACGATGGGCACCATGGTTGCTGTCGGTGCCGAAGGCAACCTGCTTGATGAGGATGGCAACCCGCCCAAGACGCGCCAGATCCTGATCATCGACTCCCTGGCTGCCGTGGCCGGCGGCCTCGGCGGCGTCTCCTCGAACACCTCCTACGTCGAGTCCGCCTCGGGCGTCGCCGAGGGCGCGCGCACCGGCCTGGCCTCCGTGGTCACCGGCGTCCTCTTCCTGCTCTCGACCTTCCTGGCTCCGCTCGTCGAGCTGGTCCCGACCGAGGCCGCTTCCACGGCCCTCGTGTTCGTCGGCTTCCTCATGATGACCCAGGTGACTGACATCGACTGGAAGTCCGCCGAGGTCGCCATCCCGTCCTTCATGACGATGGCCTTCATGCCTTTCGGCTACTCAGTGTCCGTCGGCATCGGCGTGGGCTTCGTGACCTACGCGCTCATCCAGCTCGTCAAGGGCAAGGCTCGCACGGTTCACCCGCTCATGTGGCTGGTCTCCGTCCTGTTCATCATCTACTTCCTGATGGGTCCGATCCAGCGTCTCTTCGGCGTCGCCTGATTGCTCACCTATCGCGTACTTGTCGCCCCGTCGCAGCGTCGCTGCGGCGGGGCAGTCGTATTCTGAAAGAACGCGTACGAACGAGGACCGCGCGCTTCGCCCAGGCCTCGTTCGTGGAGGGGCACAGGATGAGGAGGACAGACATGTCGGCTACGTTTGCATCGTTGCGCTATGTCAACTATCGGTACTGGTTCGCCGCAACGTTGATTGCATCGACGGGCACGTGGCTACAGCGCGTGGCTCAAGACTGGTACGTGCTCACGGTCCTCACCGACCACGATTCCTCGCAGGTCGGCATCGTAACCGCCTTGCAGTTCCTGCCGATTATCCTGTTCTCCGCGTGGGCGGGCGTGCTCGCGGACCGTATCCCGGGGCGGCGTCTCCTACAGTGCACGCAGACTGGCATCGGCGTTGTCTCTCTTATCATGGGCCTCGTCGTCCTGACGGGAACGGGGCAGCTGTGGCATCAGTATGTCCTGGCGTTTGTCTCGGGAACGATCTCCGCGATGGATACCCCCGCGCGTCAGGCCTTCGTCGGCGAGCTTGTTCCGCTTGACAAAATGGCGAACGCTGTCGCTCTGAACTCCACGGCGTTCCACGCGGCGCGTCTCATTGGCCCGGCTTCCGCGGGCTTGTTCATCGACTGGTGGGGGGTGGGTCCCGTCTTCCTTATTGACGCCGGTATGTTCGCCGCCCCCGTCATCGCGCTGATGCTCATGCGCGGCGACCGCCTCTACCCGCGCACGCTTGTGCCGCGTGCCCGCGGCCAGCTGCGCGAAGCCGTAGCCTACGTCCGTCGGCGTACGGACATCCTTATCATCCTCGTGCTGATTGCCATCGTGAGCGCCCTGGGTATGAACTTCCAGATGACCAGCGCGCTCATGGCGACCACCGTGTTTGGCAAGACGGCCGGCTCCTTCGGGATACTCTCCTCGTTCATGGCTTTCGGCTCGATTCTGGGGGCGACGGGTGCTGCACGCCGTATCCCTCGCCTGCGCACGATCATCCTGGGTGCCGCCTTCTACGGGTGCGCCGAGATCCTGCTGGGTCTGTCCCCCTCGTACTGGTGGTTCGCTCTCCTGTCGATCCCGACGGGTTTTGGGATGCTGACGATGAACACGAGTGCAAACGCCCTCATGCAGACGCGTACGGATCAGGAGATGCGTGGGCGTGTCATGGCGATGTACTCGCTTGTGTACCTGGGCGCGACGCCGATTGGATCGCCGATTATTGGCCGTGTGGGCGCGGTATTTGGAGCTCGCTGGGCGATCCTGGTGGGCGGGATCGCCTCCCTGGGTATCGCGCTCATCTGCGGTGCGTGGGCGATGATCCACTGGAAGGGGCGCGTCGCGGTTCGTCCCTCTTTCCCATGGGTGGGCGTGGAGGGTGGCTCCTCTGCGGACGCACCGCGCCGCTCGGTCGACCCGAGCTGAGAGTCGGGGACCGCGCGGCGGCGCGAGGCGCTTAGAGGACCCGCTCCAGGCAGTAGTCGATGCACTCCAGGAGGGCTTCGACGTCGCCGATCTCGACGCTGGGCCAGGTACCGATGCGCAGCTGGTTCGCGCCCACGCCGCGGTAGGCGCCGATGTCTACGATCTCGTGGGCGCGCAGGTGTGCCGCCAGGTCTGTGGCCTTCACGTCGGCGTTGATCTCGATCGTCGCGGTGACGGGGGAACGCCACGCCTCCTCGGTGACGAAGGGGGAGAGCACCGGGTGCGCGGTCGCCCAGTCGTAGATGAGGGACGAGGCCTGGGCGCAGTGGGCGGCGACGGCATCCATCCCGCCGCGTTCGTTGAGCCACGCGACCTGACGCTGCGCCATGATGATGGTCGCGACCGCGGGTGTGTTGAGCGTCTGGTCCTTGCGCGAGTTATCAATCGCGGCAGACAGCGACAGGAACTGCGGGATCCAACGGCCTTGGGGGGCAGCCTCGATGCGCCGGGCGCGCTCGATGGCGGCGGGGGAGAGAACAGCGACCCACAGGCCGCCGTCCGACCCGAGGGCCTTTTGCAGAGAGAAGTAGTAGGCGTCGACTCCGGTGAGGTCCACGGGCGCGGCACCCGCAATCGACGTGCCATCGACGAGAGTGAGCGCTCCGGGTGCGTCGACCCGGTAGACGGGGGAGGCCACGCCCGTTGAGGTCTCGTTGTGCGGGTAGGCGTAGACATCGACGCCCTCCGCGGCATCGCGCGGTGTGAGCGTGACCAGGGAGCCAGCCTCGGCCTCGTCGATGAGGGGCGTGCGCAGGTGCGGCGCACGTTCCGCTTCCAAGGCGAACTTTGCGCCGAATGCTCCCCAGGAACCGAAGGCCGCGCGCGAGTCCATGAGGCACGCGCAGGCCACATCCCAGAAGGCGGAGGCACCGCCGTTACCGAGCACGATCTCGTAGCCCTCGGGGACGCTCAGGAGGGAGCGCAGCCCGTCCTTGAAGGAAGCGACGACGTGTCGCACGGGCGCTGCGCGGTGGGAGGTGCCCATGAGGAGGGGTGTGAAGAGCGCCTGAAGCTGGTCGGGGCGCACTTTCGAGGGACCGCAACCGAAGCGACCGTCGGCGGGCAAGAGGACCGGGTCAATGTCGGGGAAAACCACCATGAACACAGCGTAACCCGCCTTGGCACGCTATTTCCATCATGCTCATTAATCGAATTAGCGTGAAGAAGCACACGTGGGCACGCGCACTTTTTCGCGTCATTGTGTCGTTTGCTTCCAAGAAAAGGAAGGTCAACCTATCCTGTTGTTAGTTCGTAGCCGTCAAAGGAGGATGCCGTGGCAGACCTGATCGACACCACCGAGATGTATCTCAAGACCATTCTCGAGTTGGAAGAGGACGGGGTGACGCCCCTGCGCGCCCGCATCGTGGACCGCTTGGGCCATTCGGGGCCGACGGTGTCGCAGACGGTCGCCCGCATGGAGCGTGACGGCCTGCTGCACGTGATGGGGGATCGGCGCCTCGAGCTGACCGAGGAGGGTCGCAGCCGCGCGACCGAGGTGCTGCGCAAGCACCGCCTGGCTGAGCGTCTGCTTCTCGACGTGATTGGCATGGAGTGGGCACAGGTTCACGACGAGGCCTGCCGCTGGGAGCACGTCATGAGCGACGCCGTTGAAGCGCGCCTGGTGGAGCTGCTGCACGACCCGAGCGTGGACCCCTACGGTAACCCGCTGCCCGGCGTGGGTGAGAGTGGGCGTCTGCAATCCGCGGAGCTCGCAGTGCGTTCCTTCGAGTCGGGTGCGCTGACCCTGGCGCGTATCGGCGAGCCGATCCAGGCCCAGGCCGATCTGCTGGCTTCCTTCGGTGAGCTGGGACTGCGCCCGGGCGCGCGCGTGGGTCTGTCTGCGCACGGTGACATCGTGCGGGTAGCGGCGCTGGACGAGGTGGGGGAGGTCAGCGGGTATCTGACGATCCCGATGGCACTGGCCGCTCACCTGTTCGTTCGCGGTGACTAAGCGCGACCGTAACGAGGCCGGGGTCCGTGTGGGGTCTCGGCCTTCGTTATGCCCAGAATCGAGGGCATCTCGGATGGTGGAATGAGTGTGATGAGTCGGTGATTGGCTGAGTTTTTCCTGTTGTTGCGCGGCATAAATGTCACGAAATGGTAACGGTCGAGGATTGAGGTGTTATAGGAACGTGACACTGACCGCCTGTGCAGGGTATAGTGAGAACCGGTCATCAGACCAACCGCTCATCCGGTACCCGAAGTGAGACAACGGATGACGCGGAAAAAGCGTCTCACGCGGGGAACCCATCATCGGCTCCTCGTAGCCTAGGGGTGAAGCTCGCATGCCGAGCCGGGCCTCCCGCCCGAACCCGACAGCTAACCTCGCAGGGAAACAGGGAGAAAACGAGTGAAGACTTCTAAGCCTGCTCCGCGTCACCGCCAGGCACGTCGCCCCATCGCCGCTGCTGTGGTCGAGGGGGTCACCCCTATGAACGCCGCTCGCCCGATCGCCTTCGCATCGGCCGCCGGTGTTGCGCTGACCGCTATTGCTGCCGGTGTTGCAAACGCCGCGCCGGCCACCCCCCAGTCCGAGCCGCAGAGCGCGGACCTGAACACCACGACCATTGCCGTCGACGACGTCACCACGGTTGAGGTTCCGGATATCGCGTGGACCGCCGAGGATGGCATCGCCGAGTCCGTCACCGCCGAGGCCCCCGCAGCCCCCGAGCCGGAGGCAGCTCCCGCCGATGAGACCGACGCGAACGCCTCTGATGGCGCTGCCTCGCGTTCCGAGTCCCGCGGCGAGATGTCCACCGCGTCTTCGGATACCTCGGCCCGTCAGGCCGCCGTCAACGCCGCTGGATCGGACATCGTCTCCGTCGCCCTCGGCCTGACCGGCATTCCCTACGTCTACGGTGGCGAGACCCTCGCCGGCCTGGACTGCTCCGGCCTGGTCAAGTACGCCTACGCGGCTGCCGGCATCAACCTGCCGCACTCCTCGTCCGCTCAGGCCGCTGGCGGCACCATCGTGTCCAACCCGCAGCCCGGCGACATCGTGGCCTACCCCGGCCACGTCGCCATCTACATCGGCGGCGGTCAGATGGTTGAGGCGACTATGCCCGGCTACAATTCGAAGGTTTCGCCGGTTCGCGGCGGCGCGACCTACGTGCGCTACTGAGCCGTTTGAACGATAGGCAATCGCCGCAGCCCCGAGGGGGTTGCGGCGATTGTTTTATCTTCCTCCACTTGGGCTTTCGCCCACCGTCAAAATGCGGCACAATATAAGTGACTGCCACCACGAGGAGGACATGATGAGTTCCACCGAAGTCATTCTGGTCGGTGTCGATGGCTCGAAGGAGAGCCTTGCCGCCGTCACATGGGCCGCTGATCGCGGCGCGCGCACCGGAGCGCGCATCCATTGCCTGTGCACCTACGCGCTGGCTTCCTACTCTGCCGCCGCCCTCGACGGTGGGTACGCCGTTCTCGACGACGAGGCGCTCAAAGCGGGTGCCGAGCAAGTTGTTGAGGAAGCGAAGGCCGTGGCTCGCGAGCGTGGAGCCGCGCACGTGTCCGGTTCGACCGAGCCGGGCGACCCCGCAGGCGTCCTCATCGATTTCTCCGCTGAGGTCGACATGATCGTCGTCGGCTCTCGCGGAGGCGGTGGCTTTGCGGATCGTCTCCTCGGTACCGTCTCCTCTGCGCTGCCCGCGCACGCCAAGTGCCCGGTCGTCGTGGTGCCTCGCCACACCTCGGGCAAGAAATTCACGCCCATCGAACGCATCGTCGTCGGCATTGACGGAACCGACCAGCCGTCCTGCGCCCTCAAGCGCGCGATCAGCGAGACCGATCTGTGGGGTGCCCGCCTGACGGCCGTCTCGGCCGTCCCCATCGCCGCGGGTCCCTCCGTCATGGCGTGGACCCCGACGGGCGTCGACCACTCCGCCCTCCTCACCCAGGTTCGTCAGGGTATGGACGCCGCCATCGACGCCGCCCTGGACGGGCGCGACGTGCACGTGTCGCGCCACGCCCTCGACGGTTCCGCGGCCTCGCTACTCATCGAGTTCTCGACCGCAGTCGACCTCGTCGTCGTGGGCACCCGCGGGCGCGGCGGCCTGGCTGGCGTGCTCCTCGGCTCGACCTCGCAGACCGTCCTGCACCACTCGACCTGCCCCGTCATGGTCGTACCCTCCGCCCACCTGGGCGAAGGCACCACGGCGGTGCACACGGAGTGGGAGCGGCGCTAACTCCTCACCGCGGACGAGGCCGGGGGACCCCACGCGCTCACCCCGGCCTCGTCCGTGTGTGCTCAATATCCCCGCCCCCAGAGTCTCGTTCGTGGGCGGGGTGACGCGACGGGCGGGCACCCACTTTGCTAGAGTTGGCCCGGACAAAGTGTCACGCCCTCGTAGCTCAGGGGATAGAGCACCGCTCTCCTAAAGCGGGTGTCGGACGTTCGAATCGTCTCGGGGGCACTGTGAGGGGACCTCATGCGTAACGCCATCGGATATATCGTGACCGTCGTGGCCGCGCTGTGCTGGGGCGCTTCCGGGGTCTCCGCCCACTATCTGATGACGTCCCACGGCGTCGAACTGACCCTCGTCAGCTTCTTCCGCATGTTTACGGCCGGCATCCTCACCCTCGGCTGTGCGCTCGCCCGCTCGCGCAGGATCACCACCCAACACCGCGAACTGGTGACAACGAGGCGTAACTGGCCCCCACTCATCTCCTACGCCATCTTCGGCCTGGCGGCCTGCCAACTCAGCTACATGGGCGTCATCCGCGCCTCCAACGCCGGCACCGGCACCGTCCTGGAATACCTGGGCCTCATCCTCATCGTCGTGTGGGTATGCCTGAGCCACCGGCGCTGGCCGCGTACCTCCGAACTGATCGCCATGATCCTGGCACTGACCGGCACGTTCCTACTGTCCACGCACGGCACCCCAGGTACCCTCGCCCTGACCCCCGTGACCCTCGCGTGGGGTGGCGTCGCCGCCCTCACCCTGGCAACCTACACGCTGCTACCCGCCCGCCTCATCGCCGTATACGGTGCCGAACTCGTCGTCGGCTACGGCCTGGTCATCGCTGGAGCCGGGGTCGGCCTCGTCGGGCGAGTCTGGCGTTACTCGATCACATGGACGCCCGACGTCATCCTCGCCATGACAATCACCGTCGTGCTGGGCACCGCCGTCGCCTTCACCGCCTTCCTGTGGGGCGTCGACCGTATCGGACCCGTGCGCGCCAGCCTCGTCGGCTGCGCCGAACCCATCGCGGCGACCGTGTTCTCCGCCCTCATCATGGGAAGCTCCTACACGGGTGCCGACATCGTCGGCATGGCCCTCATCGTCAGTGCTGTTGTGACCATTTCCGTTGTCGACCTCATCCGGGCGCGCCGCGTCACACAATAAGGCGGTGCTGCCGTAGGGTTGAATCGTGGTTCCTAGTATCTTTTCGCGCCGTTCCGCCCCCGAGCCCGAGGCCCCCGAAGCCTCGTCCACGTCGACGCACCCGACCACCCTTGTCGGTCAGGCGCGCTCCGCGTGGCGCACACGACTCGAGGAGACCATCGCTGCTGACAGCAAAAACCTGCCGACCCTCTCGCTCACCGAGGCCCACCCCGGCGGCCTCGCCCAGCTCTTCACCGAGCACCCCGTCCGCCTGAGCCTGCTTATCCGCGAACCCATCGCCCTGGGCCGCGCGCTCGACCGCGCCCGCGCGATCATCGCCCGCTCTGAGAAACGCGCCGCCAGCCACGGAACCGGCCCGATCCACCTGGCTATTGGAACCGCCACGTGGCGCCACGGCACCGAACTCATCACCGTGCCCGCCCTGCTGCGCCCCGTACGCCTCGTGCGCCGCAACGACGACGTCCTCATCGCCGTGGGGCACGGTGCCCTCCTTGCACCCGAACTTGAAAACGCCCTGCGCGCGGCCGGAGAAGACATCGACGGACGCAATATTCTCGCCCAGGCCAGCGGACACCACGGGTTCTCCTCCTCGCAGGCCATGAGCGCCTTGCGCCAGGCATGCAGCGTCCTCAACCGCTTTGAGCTGCGCGACGAACTAGTCGTCGGTCTCTTCATCCACCCCGCCGGCCCCCTCGCCGCCAGCCTCGACACCGACGTCGAGGCCCTGGCTGACTCCGCGGTTATCCGCGCGCTCGCGGGTGACCAGGACGCTCGCCGAGAGCTGACCGCCACGCCGCTCACGCGCAATCCCGGCGACCGCGACCCGTGGGCCGAAAAGGGGATCGGCGACCTGCTCCCCACTCAGCAGGACGCAGTCGAGGCCGCATCCGATGGCCGCAGCGTCCTTATCGACGTGCCCGCATACGCCGACGACGCCTCCATCGTCGCCGCCATCCTCGCGGACGCGGCTGCCACCGGGCATTCCGTCCTGCACGTGTCCACCGCGCCCTCGCGCTCGATTGCCGCCTACTCGCGTCTAGCCGACCTGGGCCTGTCCGACGTCATCGCCAACATCGACGGATACTCCGACGCGCGGCGCAGCCTTGCCCCGCGCGTCAAGGAAGCAATGGACGACATGGCTCCCGTCGTCGACCAGGTGAGCGTCGACGCGATGCGCGCCCGCCTGCGCCACGTGCGTTCCTCGCTGAGTTCCTACGCGAAGGCCCTGCACGAACCCTACGGACGCTTCGGCGTATGCGCGGCCGATGCCCTGCGTGCGCTCACCGACCTCACCAGCAGCGAGGGCGCACCCACGACCCGCGTCCGCCTGTCTGATCAGACCCTCTTTGAGATCGCCATGGACCAGGGCAAGTCCGCCCGCGCCCTCCTCCGCGAGGCCATCGCCTCCGGACGCCTGACGAGGGGTGCATCCTCCGCCTGGGCAAAGGCCATCCTGACCTCCGACGAACAGGCCTCCGACGCCCTCACGCGCGTCAACCGCCTGTCCCAAACGCTGCCCGAGCTGCTTGTCTACATTTCCTCCGTCGCTGGCGAGGCCGGTATCAAGCCCGCGGGCACCCTCGCCCAGTGGGATCGCCAGCTCGCCATGTTCGACGGAATCGCCGACGTCCTCGACGTCTTCAAGCCCCGCGTGTTCGAACGCAGCGCCGCTGACATGGTGATCGCTACCGCCCCCAAGCAGTGGCGCAAGGACCACGGCATTGCCATGAGCCGAGCCGAGCGCACTCGCCTGGTCAAACAGGCCCAAGACCTCGTCCGCCCCGGCGTCCACGTGCCCGACCTGCACCGTGCTCTCATCCGCGTTCAAGAACGCCGCGACGCCTGGTGCGCCGTGTGCGGCGACGACTCCTGGCCGATCCTGCCCGCCAAAATCGGCGAAATCTCAGCCCTGACCGACTCTGTGCGCGACGACCTCGACGCCATCGCCCCCGTGTTCGTGGACGAAGAACCGGACCTGGTCGCCACCCACGTGCAGCGCCTGTCCACCCTCATTGAACGCTGGGCCGGCGACACGAGCGCCGCCCGCGAGATCCCCGCCCGCCTCGAGATGCGTTCGCGCCTGGCAGCCCACGGCCTCGACGCCCTTGCCCAGGACCTCGCCGACCGACGCGTCGACGAATCCCAGATCGACACCGAACTCGACCTGGCCTGGTGGGCCTCCCTGCTGCGCTCCATGCTGGCCTCCCAGCCCGCCCTCGGCGGCGTCGACCCTACTTCCCTTGAAGACCTCGCCCGCGAAGGCCGCGAGCTCGACGAAGCCCAGGTCGCGTCGCTCATCCCGCAGGCCATCACCGGCGTGCGTAGGATCCGCGCGAACGCCCTCGCCGCGCGCCCCAGGCAATACGAGGAACTGCGCGAACTCCTCGAAGACGGGGGCGCGCCCTCCGACCTCGAGCTGCTCATCGCCTACCCGCTCGTGCGCCACCTCCTGCCCGTCCTCATGACGGTCCCCGCCATGGTGCCCATGCTCGCACCCACCGGGCGTACCGTCGACATCGTCGTGCTCGACGGCGCAGACGGCCTGCCCCTCGCCGAACTTGTGCCCATCATCGCGCGCGGCCACCAGCTGGTCGTTATCGACGACCTCGCCGCCGCCTCCGAAGGCGGTGCCACTCGCGCGCTCGCCGACGTCCTGCCTACCCTGCGCGTCGACCCCGGCCCGCGCCGCCTCAACGATCAGGTCGCGCTGCTCCTCGCTCGCTACGGCTACGAGCACGCCGGCATCCCCGTTCCGTGGACCGCCGCGAACGCTCCCGTATCCGCGCGCTGGGTCGAGGCCACCGGCATGCCCGCCCCCGGCGCCCACGCCATCGAATCGACGTCCGCGGAGGTCCGAGCCGTCGTCGACGCCGTCATCGAGCACGCCGTCGAATCCCCCGAACGGTCCCTCGCTGTCGTCGCCCTGTCCGACCGCCACGCCCAGCGTATCTCCGAGGCCCTGGCAGCCGTGCGCTCGAAGGAACCCGGGCTGGCCTCGTTCTTCGACCCAGCAACGCCCGAACCTTTCGTCGTCATCGGCCCGCAGCAGGCCCTCGGCCTGACGCGCGAGTCCCTGATCCTGTCCGTCGGCTTCGCGAAAACTCCGCACCGTCGCGTCATCCACGACTTCGGGATCCTATCCACCGAAAAGGGTGCGGACGCCCTCGCTGAGGTCCTCCGCATCGTGCGCGGCGACCTTACGCTCGTGTCCTCACTGCGCTCCGACGAAATCGACCGCGACCGGTTGCACCACGAGGGCTCCCGGATGCTCGTCGACCTCCTTGAGATCGCCGAGGGGCACGCGGGCGAAGGAATGGACGCCTGGCCGGTCCTCGCCGGCGAACCCGACCGACTCCTCGTCGACCTGGCGGACCACCTCTACTCCCGAGGCCTCGAAGTCGTCGCCAACGTCGGCATTCCCGGCGGCATGCGTGTCCCCCTGGCCATCGGACACCCCGCCTTGCCCGGCCGCCTCCTACTCGCCATCCTCACCGACGACGAGGAATACCTGTCCGAGCCCAGCCAGCGCGTGCGCGACCGCGCCCGCCCCCGCTGGCTCGAAGCCCAAGGCTGGCACGTCTACACCGCCCTGTCCATGGCCCTGTTCATCGACCCGGAAAAGGAAACCAACACAATCGTCGACGCCGTCCTCGACGCCCTCGACGAACTCAACGTCAGCTCCGACACGCCCGCCGTCGCCGTGCCTGCACACGTTGACGACGACGAGGCCGAAACCTCGTCCGCAACCGGGGGTGCGGACGACTCGGCGGTGAGTGCTGGCTCCGCTGAGGCCTCGATCCCCGTCGCCGCGAAGGACGCTCAGGCACCTGCGACCGAACCCGCCTCCGAGTCTGGCGACGATACCCCGTCTGCGCCCGCCAAGCCGCGCCCGCCCATGCTGGACGACGGCCTCGACGAAGAATCCAAACGCCGCAAGAAAGCCGACGAAGACACGACCGGCATGCTGCTGGAAATCAAGCGCAAGGAACGCGCCTCCGAGAAGAACCGCGGCCCGCGTCCCGCGATTGCCAAGGGCCTGCCACTGGCCGCCTACTCCGACGACCAGCTCGACGAAATGGCCGCCTGGGTTCGCTCCGACGGCGTCGAACGCACCGACCTGGAGACCGCAGAAGAACTGCGCGAAGCCCTGGGCATCACGCGCCGCGGCTTCCAGTCCGACGCGGTGCTCGGCAACGTCGTGCGCCGCACCAAGCCGAAGGCCTCTGCCGCGTCCTCGGAGGACACTGCTCCCGGCGACGAGGCCGAGCCTGGCGACCAGGATCCCTCCGATGAGTGAGGCGCCAGCACCGCGCAAGCGTCGCCGCGTCGCACGCTTCGTGTCCGAGGTCGACCTGCGCCTCATCGCCGAGGGCCTGCCGCCCTCCTGGGAAGACCGCGTGCGCCCCGAAGACACGCGCCCCGGCTCCATGGCCGACGCCCCCGACCGGGGCGACGGTGCCAACGACGCGCGCCTACTCGACAACGTGCCCCCGCACGCCCAGGCTCGCGCCTAGGGGTGAGGTCGCCCGCGCGGGGCAACCCCGGACCTGTCCGGGTGGCGGTGCCCGGTGGCGGCGGCCCGCGTGGGGAGCTATCGAGTGCGCACGGGTGGCCACGGTAGTCGGCGGAAGGCGACCAGCTGCCCATCGGGAGCTACCGAGTGCGCATGGGGGCCACGAGATCGAGGCGCGTGCAGCCCACTACCGGGGCGCGCTCGCACACAACCCCTCTCACCATGCGCCTCAATCCCCTTTGATACGCGCGCGAACACGCTATGTGGAGTTTGGGCCTTCTCATCCGCACGTGGGCCTGCTATTCCGAGCCTGGGCAACGCCGCCCGCGTGCGGAATAGGGGGTTCACGTGCGGGACAGGCGGCCCGCGTGCAGACCCAGGCGGAGTAGTGTTCTATAACCTCGTTGCCGGGACACGTCGGTGGATACAAAAATGCGGGGCCGATGCGTTCATCGGCCCCGCATTCCCTCGCGAAGAGGACAGAAAAATCAGGCGCGGTCGCCCTTGGCGAGGGCGTCGCGGATCTCGGTGAGGAGCTGGACCTCCTCCGAGACCTCCTTGGGGGTGTCGTCCGCAGCCTTCTTACGGCGGGCGTTGAGGGCGTTCATGGGCACGACGATGCAGAAGTAGATCGCGAAGGCCATGAGGAGGAAGTTGATGACGGCGGTGATCAGGACGCCGAACTTCACGTCGGTGCCATTGAGGGTGAGGATGAAGGCATCCGAGAAGTCGGGCTTGCCGATGACGGCGGCGATCAGCGGGTTGATGATGCCGTCGACGAGGGCATCGATGATGTTCTTGAAGGCGGCACCGATGATGACACCGACGGCCAGCTCGATGACGTTGCCGCGAGCGATGAATTCCTTGAAGCCCTTAAGCATGGGTTCTCCTGTGTGAAAGGTCGGCGGAGCCGACACGTCTGAACCGCCGAGGAAACTCGGCGTGGCGGGCGGGAGCCGCCGGGGCTGGCGCCGCGCGGGCGCGCTGTTACCACGGAGAACATTAGGGGGACTTTCGTCGTGACGATAGCGAGCAGGGGGTAATGTTCGTCGCAGTATCGCCAATTGGCGGCGGCGTTACTGCAATGCCGCAGATAACGGGCCTCTGAGAGATAGGTGACAAACGATTGATCGATGTGGTCTGGCGCGTTTGTTAGGGCCTCGTGACACGGATCGTGCGTGTGGGTGTGATGATTGCGTCGATGGGTACGTCGTGCGCCTCAAGGGGGATCTGGCCGGGTTCCAGTACCTCGTCATCAAAAATGACGGCGACGACCGGCGCGGTGGGGCAGCGGTGGGGGAGCGTGCGGTCGTACCAGCCGCCGCCCTGCCCCAGGCGCGTCCCGTCCAGGCCCCCGGCCAGCGCGGGCACGAGAATCAGGTCGGCCCGAGCCAGCGCCTCCGACGCCAATGCCTCGCCCGATGGCTGAGCGGGAGGCCTCCCCGGCATCACCAACGCCTGCCCTGCCTCCCACAGTCCCCAGCGCGGTCCGCTCAGAGCTACCCCGGCCTCGTCAACGAGGACCGGCAGAAGCGCGCGGGGAAAGAGGCCGAGCGTCAGGGACAGGTCCGGCTCAAGCGGAGTGGGCACGAAGAGCGCGGGCAAGGCGACGGACCCCATCGACGAGGCTAGGGCACGCACCTGGAAGGCGATCCCTTCCGCTTCGGCACGGTGACGTACCAGCAGGGGAGCTTGGTCAGTATCTGACGACTGTGCGCCAATCGAGGTGCCGGGGAATGCTCGGCGACCCCGGCGCCGGGCTCGAATCTCCGCGCGGAGAGTTGTTTTTGTGGCCATCGTCTCCCTCTTCGGTCGTTTCTTCGCTACCCTTGCAGTATGTCAGAGAAAAACCAGCCTGTAGTGCACGCCGTTGTCCCCTCGGCCGGTCGCGGAACCCGCTTCCTGCCCATCACGAAGTCGGTCCCCAAGGAGATGCTTCCCGTCGTTGACCGCCCCTCGATCGAATACATCGTTCGTGAGGCCACCGACGCTGGCATCGAAGACGTCCTGTTTGTCACTCGCGCGGGTAAGCAGGCCATCGAAGACTACTTCGACGCTGAGCCCGGCCTCGAGGCCGACCTCGAGAAGGCAGGCAAGGAAAAGGCCCTCGAGTACGTGAACGAGTACAAGAAGTACGCGCGCGTCCACTCCGTGCGCCAGGGGCACCCCCTCGGCCTCGGCCACGCGATCCTCCAGGCGAAGTCCCACGTGGGCGACGCCCCCTTCGCGGTCCTACTGCCGGACGACCTCATGGAACCCGGCTCGCAGCTGCTGCGCAAAATGATCCAGGTCCGCGAGGCCCTGGGCGGCAGCGTTGTCGCCCTGCTGAAGGTCACGCCCGAGCAGGCCACCGCCTACGCCTCTACCGCGGTCGAGGTGCTGCCTGTGCCCGAGGGCGTCGACCTGGAGGAGGGCCAGCTCATGCGCATTACCGACGTCACCGAGAAGCCCCCGCTCGACGAGGTCAAGTCCGAGTACGCCGTCGTCGGTCGCTACCTGCTGGACCCGGCCGTGTTCACTGCCCTCGAAAACATCGAACCGGGTGCCGGTGGTGAGTATCAGCTCACAGATGGGTACGCGCGTATGATCGGCCTCCCCGAAGAACAGGGTGGAGGGTTGTACGGTGTAGTCATTGACGAGCGTCGCTTCGATACCGGGGACAAACTCGGCTACCTCGAGGCAAACGTGACGCTCGCCCTTGAGGACCCGGCGCTTGGAGGGGAACTCAGGGAGTTCCTGCGCTCCAAGCTCGAGGACTGAGAACCATGCGAAGCGTTGCCGACTTCTACCAGGACTGCCAGGCCGTCGCTCACGCGGTGCCCCCGCTCGACGTCAAGCTTGCCGACGCAGTGAGCTGCGTGCTCGCGGAGGACGTGCAGGCACCCTTCAACCTTCCGGTCGCCGACCTGTCCGCGTGCGACGGGTACGCCGTGCGCGTGCGCGACTGTGAGGGAGCAACCCTGGAGACGCCGGTGACGCTTCCCGTCACCGAGGAGATCCGCGCCGGGGCCGTCGACCCCGCCGCCCTCGTGCCCGGCACTGCGATCCGTATCGCGTCCGGCGCGCCCATGCCCACGGGTGCCGAGGCCGTGGTTTCCCTCGAGTTCACCGACCACGGAGTCGCTCAGGTCGCCCTGCGCACCGCCCCCGCCAGCGGAGAGAACATCCGCCGCCGCGCCGAGGACGTTGCGCAGGGTGAGACCGTGCTGCGCGCCGGTACGCGTATCGGCGCGCGCCAAATGGCGCTCCTGGCCGGCGTGGGCCGTGACCACGTGCTCGTTCACCCACGACCGCGCGTCGTCATCATCTCCATTGGCGACGAGATCGTCGAACCCGGAGGCGAGGCTCGCCCCGGCACCGTCTTCGACGCCAACGGTCACGCCCTGGCCACGGCCGTTGCTGACGCCGGCGCCGAAACCTTCCGCGTCGCCGCCGTCCCCGACGAGCGAGGCCGCCTGCGCGACACGATCGAGGACCAGCTAGTGCGCGCCGACCTCGTCCTGACGACCGGCGGCATCTCGTACGGCAGCGGCGACACCGTCCGCGAGGTCCTCGGCGCCCTCGGTACCGTCCGCTTCGATAGCGTCGCCGCCTGGCCCGGCCACATCATGGGCGTGGGTACCGTCGGTGGCGACGATGAGCGTCCCGGCACCCCCATCGTGTGTCTGCCCGGTGACCCGGTGTCCGCGCAGGTCTGCTTCGAGGTCTTCGTCCGCCCCGCGCTGCGCCACATGCAGGGGTGGACCACCGTCAACCGTCCGGTCGTGCGAGCCGTCGTTGACCGCTCCTGGTACTCCCCGCGCGGTCGCCGCGAATTCGTGCGCGTGCGCCTCACGGGTTCCCCGCGCGCCGGCTACAACGCCTCCGTCATGGGGACCCCGGCCTCGTTGCTGCTCTCCGCGCTCGCGGACTCCAACGCGCTGGCCGTTGTCCCCGAGGACGTGACGAACGTGCGCGTGGGGGATACCTTGCAGTGCCTGGTCCTCGAATGAGGTGTCTGCTGCGGCGCTCCACGTGCGTGTGGGGGCGCGATATCGAGATGCTCACGCTGCGCGTGACGGATCCTGTGGGGCGTGGGTTTTTGCGCCCCGACCCTGCGGGTGGCCCGAATCCGCGGGAGCTGGTCATCCGCCCCGTGCGCGGCCAGGAGCACCGCGACCTTGATGCTGTGCGCCGCGCTGACGGGCACTGGCTGCGCCCGTGGGAGGCGACTCTGCCCCCGGACACGCTCGAGCATATTCCCACCTTCTCCCAGTACATGCGTCGCGCTGATCGCGACCACCGCGAAGGGACCGGCCTGATTTTTGGCGTCCGAATCGACGGTCGCTTCGTCGGGCAGTTCAGCATTTCGAATGTCCATTGGGGCGCGATGTCGTCGGGGATGCTGGGCTACTGGATCGTGTCGAATTGGGCAGGACGAGGGCTGGGGTCCCTGTGCGCGGCCCTTGTCCTTGATCTGGTGGTGGGGGAGCTGGGCCTGCATCGGGTTGAGGTGTGCGTGCGCCCCGAGAATGAGCGTTCGCTCGGCGTGTGCCGCGGCCTTGGCCTGATTGAGGAAGGGGTGCGCCCTCGTTTCATGCACATCGCGGGCCAGTGGGCCGACCATGTTGCGTTCTTTATCGACTCCGAGTCGCTGCCTGAGGGGGGCCTCGTGCAGCGGCGGTGGGGAAGTCCCGCGATTTCCTGAGCTGGGTTGGTGCGTCTTTCCGGGCTTGACGCCGTGCGGTTGCTGCGCGCGGGCGAGTGGTGGAGGTGACGTCGTAGTCATGCGGTGTTTTCTTGCGACACCGACCAATTGTGAGGATTGTC
This sequence comes from Actinomyces sp. ICM47, assembly GCF_000278725.1. GTDB lineage: Bacteria > Actinomycetota > Actinomycetes > Actinomycetales > Actinomycetaceae > Pauljensenia. Next base: position 44,017 of record NZ_ALCA01000098.1, read on the forward strand.
GGACGCGTTACTGTGGCGTTTATCCTGTTTGACGACTGTGTGACTGTGGTGGCGCTTGGGGGTGTTCGCGGCGCTGATCACCACCGTCTCGCTGATGCGCATAGTGCAGGTGTTATGAACGCGACAGTTATTGCTTATTTCATACTTACCACTAGGTTTAAGAGTCCGACACGCCCGATTTCGGCGAAGTTGCTACTCGCTAACCATCCTACGTTGAAAGGGTGGAAATTGGTGGACTCGTCATCGCAGCGGTATTTGTGTCGCTTCTCGCGACCGTACCGCAGTTGGTTGAACGCAGAATGGCCATCGTTGAGTCGCGTGAGATCGACCGATTCTCCCCGAGCCTGCGCATGATTCACATGGATGCGTCAGAATTGGACATGTGTGATCGTGCCACCGGAACGATCTTGGCGCGGCGCGCACTGACGAGCGGAGGAAGCATGCATACAGTCGCCACTGGACGCACTCGGCCCGTCATTGACCGCCGCAACAATAAGGCTGTCCGAGACATCGCCCGGCTGCGCGCGCGCCGTGCTGCTCGCCTGGCCGCCGAGATCGCTGCCGGCCGTCGCCGCATGGTGATGACGGGTATTTGCGCGCTGTCCACGGTCATCCTTACCATCGTTATTGCTGCCACCTCGATCGCGTGGACCTGGATCCTTGTCCCGATTGCCGCGCTGGTGGCGTCGCTGTCCACCTCCCGCGTCGCGGCCGTGCGGTCGCAGCGCGCGTCCGAGCGTGAGTTCGAGCAGCTCACGAAGCTGCGCGCCGACGTGCGCGGTGGGCGACCCGTGTCGTCCGCCCCTCAGGCTCGCAAGGCTGAGGCCGTGAAGGCTCATGACGAGGCCGTGGCCGCCCCGCGCGTGTCCTCGTCGTCCGCTGCCTCTGCTCCGTCTGCGTCCGTTCCTCGTGCTGACGGTGCCGAGCCTGCAACCCAGACAGGTTCCGTTCCCTCCCTCGTGTTCAACGTTGAGGTGCCAGAGGCCGTTGAGGTTGCCGACACTCCTGCTCGCGCGTGGACCGTTGCCCCGATCCCCGCGCCCACCTACGCGTCGCGTGATCGCATTCGCGGTCGCATCGTCCACGCCGACACTGACCTGCGTGGTATCCCGCGTATCACGGCCGCTATCCCGGCGCGTCCGATCGCCCAGACCGCCCAGGTGGGTGCCCGCTCCACTGAAGAGGTCGTCGCCGACCAGATCGTCGCTCTCGACCTGGACGCCGTTCTGGATGCGCGTCGGGCCCAGTAGGGCTGCTGATTGCCGTTGTTGCCGCG
>NZ_ALCA01000099.1 GCF_000278725.1 Actinomyces sp. ICM47
ATGTACCCGGCCGCATCAAAACGATACGTGGAACCATCAATCACCACAGCCGCATCAACCGGGTAAGAACCATCCTCGTAGCGATACCACCAGCCGTGCGCCCCACGTACCCACTTCCCGCTCTTCGGCGCAGGAACAGGCGCATTGACGTGAATGGTCGCACTGGCCATCACAGAAGGCTGGGTCGGGTCAGCAACCGTAATAGTCGCATCCCCCGCGCCCACCGCACTCACGACACCATCCGCGCTCACCGTCGCCACGGCCTCGTCAGAGGAGGACCACACCACAGACGTCACCGTCGCATCCGCAGGCTCATGCGAGGCGGACAGCGTCACGCTCTCCCCCACCACCAGCGACGCCGACGCAGGCGACACCGACAGGGAGGTCATCGCGACAGGCTTGATGGCCGCGGTCGTCGTCCCCTCGTTCTTGGCCCAGTCCCACGCGTAGAGGTAGATGGTTGCGGGATCGACGCCGAGCTGGCTCCGGACATCGACAATCTTCACGTGATAGTGCTCGTGGAAGAGGCCATCGTCTGCGCGCTGACCCAGATACTCTTCTTCCTTCCACAGGGTGAGCGCGCCGTCCGGGGTGGCCTTGAAGCCGAAGCCGGCAATCGGCGAGGCGTCGGTCACGTCAAAGGACAGTGTCGCAGCATCCCCCTCGCCCGTGATTGCAACGTTCGAGATGACGGGCGAGGCCGTGTCCACCGCGAAGCTGTAGCTGGTCTGCTGAGTCATTGACGACGGCCCGTAGGTGGCGGCCTCAATCGTCACCGTGTAGCGCCCGTCGGGCAACTCGTTACCGTCAGCGTCGTAGCCGTCGAAACCCGGAGCGCATCCGGGCGACATGAACTCAACATTGTGCATGCCGCGCCAGTGGTCGTCGTAGAACGCCTTGTCCGCGCGATCACACGTGTAGGTGCTCACGGTCGCCCCGGCCTCGTTCGTGACCGTGTAGGTCAGCGACGGGACGGCGCGCAGGAGGATGGTCCCCGTAGCAGCCCTGGTACGCGCGCCAGCCTTCGTGGAACGCGTGATGACGAAGCCCTCGGGGTTGAAGTCGTGCAGCGCCCTCTCGTCTTCGATCTCGAAGGGGTTGAACTGCCCGAACGGCAGGGTGCTACTCATGAGTGTTGTGCCGAAGCCGACCTTGTGGTTGTTCGGGCTCTGCTGATCGAAGACGCTCGCCGCTCCCCACGAGCCGTAGAAGCCCAGGTAGGGAACCGTCAGGTTGGGCTGTCCGTCCGTGCTCGCGAAGGTCACGGCACCGTCGATGAAGGTTCCGTTGGGCGTGTTGCTCGTCGCGTACGAGGCAAACTCGCCCTTCGGGGTCACCGTGACGGTCACGGTGACGCTCGACTTCGCGGGCACGGTCACAGAGTCGGAGGAGAAGGTCAGGTCGATCCCCTTCCCCGCCCAGTTGGTGGAGTGGCCGGTGAAGAGCATGCTCTGGACGTCTTCGGAGAGGGCCTGTCCGCCAAGCGTGTAGGTGTGGGCAGCGTCGGACACATTGGTCAGCTGTACCTGGAAGCTCCATCCGTCGGTTCCGTCGCCCAGATCAGCCTTTGGACGCGAGGAGTCCGCAGCTCCGACCACGCTCGGGTACACCGGCGAGGTCGTGGCCCCCACCGCGTCCACAAGGCCTGCGCCAACGCGGCGCGGCGAGTAGAAAGTCCCGTCGGTCTGCGTCGCGTCCGGCATCGGGCGCGCAGTGCCCATCAAGAAGTTCGTAACCACCGCGTTCTTCTCCGCCGCGCTCATCCCCGCGAAGGCCGGATCGGTCGCCACGCGCTGACGCACGAGGGCGGCGATACCCGCAACCTGAGCCGAGGCCTCGGCCGTGCCGGACATGCGACCGTAGTAGTTCCCGGGGCTGGCCGACATGACGGCCCCGCCGGGCGCGGCAATCTCGGGCTTGAGACGCAGGTCGTAGGTCGCGCCCGTACCGGAGAAGTCGGAGACGCTGATCGGCTGCGTTCCCTGCTCCGCCACGGTCTGTTCATCGACCGAGGCCACCGCCAGGGTCGAGGGGTAGAACGCGGGGAAGCCGAGCAGCCCCGTATCCGGGTCACTGGCGTAGCTGTTGTTCTCGTTATTTCCGGCCGGCGCGTTCACGACGATGCCCTGATCGCTGAGGGTCTGATACACCTGCGAGTAGAGCGCGACCGAGTCGGTGCTCATCCCCTCAAGCGTCGCGAAGGACACGGTGAGCGCGTCAGGCTTCAGTACCGCCGCGTCGTCGAGGGCGGCCAGCAAGGCGCTGTCGTTCGCGGTGTACGTGTTTCCCCTGGTGGCCTTCGCGACGATGAGCTGTGCGCCGGGGGCCGCACCCGTCAAGGCAGCGTCGTTGGCGGTCGCGAGAGCGGCGACGTGCGTGCCCTGTTCTGATGCCCATCCGCCCTCGCTACCCGGTATCACATTCGCGTCACCGTCGCCATAGTCGTAGGCGAAGGGGATCTTGTCGCTGACCCATGCGCCGTTCTTGCCAGCACCGAGGTCTGTCATCAGGGACGTCATGTCCGTCTGCGTGAGGCGCAGCGAGGCGGCATCCATCACGCCCGCGAAGGCCTTGTGCGAGGTGTCAACCCCCGTGTCGATGACCTCGACGACTTGCCCCTGGCCTCTCTGGGAGGCTGCCGCAGCACCGGTCATACGCGAGGCCGCGCCCAGATCTGACGAATCAGCAGGTTTTCCGTACCCGCCCTGGATGCTCCAAAAGTCGGGGTCAGTGACCGGATCGTGGTACCCCTCAACAAAGGCACCCGCCACGCCCTGCGTCGCTTTGATGGCCGAGAGCGCGGAGTCCGGCGCCTTGATCGCGAGGCCCTCGAAAGCGTGCGTGTAGTCTCGCACGACCTCCATGGTCGCGCCCGGCGAGGACTGAGAGACGGCGTCACCAATACGTTTCTTGGCGTCGGCGAGCCTGGCAGCAGGGTCGCCGCTCCCCTCCTCAAGGTGGACGATGATCGTGAACGGTGAGGTGGCATCGGCCAGGGTCGGTGACGAGGCATCAGCGCGGTCCGCGTCGGCCGCGAACGAGGGCAGCATCGTCGTTGTAGTGACAACGAGGGCACCGGAGGCGACGAGCGCCAGTGCCGACAATCGACGGTGAATCATCTGTGGCTCACTTCGTTAACAAATGGACAGGGGATGCAACGTGCAGCACGCCCTACCGTCAAGGGTAGACGATGCAGGTGCTTACCGCGACATGCTTATTGCAAATTTTTTCCATGATCTGTCAAAGCCATATTCGCATGTTCTGGTGACAGAGCACGTTCATGACCATCATTTCTCTGTCACACACGAGGAGGACTCTGACCACGAAATAACTTGTATGCGTACATCGACCGTCGTTTGACATCGACGTTGACACTCATGCTGAGCATCACAGGCTGCCGAAAGACCCGGG
>NZ_ALCA01000100.1 GCF_000278725.1 Actinomyces sp. ICM47
CGCGTTTCGCACTTTGATCAACTTCCGGCAGGTCAGAATCCAGCCTTACGAATGTCGCGCAGCGCCTTCTTGCGGGTCGGTCGATCCAGGCGGTCGATGTAGATGTGTCCGTCGAGGTGATCGCACTCGTGCTGGATGCAACGAGCCATGAGTTCCTCACCTTCGACAACAACCTTCTTGCCGTCCAGGTCGGTACCCTCGCAGCGGGCATACCAGGCACGCTCGGTCGGATACCACAGGTCCGGAACCGACAGGCAGCCTTCGTCGCCGTCCTGATACTCGTCTTCGCTCAGGGCAACGATACGGGGGTTGAGCACGTAGCCGATCTCCCCGTCGATGTTCCAGGAGAAGGCACGCAGGCTGACGCCGATCTGATTAGCGGCCAGGCCGGCGCGGCCCTCCATATCGACGCCCTCGAGGAGGTCCTCGACGAGAGCCTTCACATTCGGGGTGATCTCCGTGATCGGGTCGCACACCGTGCGCAGCACGGGGTCACCGATGATGCGGATGGGACGGATCGCCATGTCACTCCCCCTTCAGGGCTGCGGCATGCAGCTCGCGCAGACGCGCGACGGCTTCCTCGACGGGCACGACGATGGTCTCGCCTGTGGCACGCACGCGGATCTCGACCTCTCCGTCGGCCAGCGAACGACCAACAACCAGACCGAAGGGCACGCCGACCAGCTCGTAGTCCTTGAACTTCACGCCGGCACTAACCTTACGGCGGTCGTCGACGAGGACGTCCAGGCCGGCCGCGTCAAGCTGCTCGCCCAGCGATTGAGCGGTCTCGAAGACCTCGTCGCCCTTGCCGGTGGCCAGGACGTGCACGTCGAAGGGGGCAATCTGCGCGGGCCAGCTCAGGCCCTTGTCGTCGCAGTTCGCCTCAGCCAGGGCAGCCATGACGCGGGTGACGCCGATGCCGTAGGAGCCCATGGTCACGACCTGGGCCTTGCCGTTCTCATCGAGGACGGTCAGGCCCAAGGCCTTGGCGTACTTGCGGCCCAGCTGGAAGATGTGGCCGATCTCGATGCCGCGCTCCAGGTGGAGGGGACCCGAGCCGTCGGGTGCCAGGTCGCCCTCGCGCACCTCGGCGGCCTCGATGGTGCCATCGGCCGTGAAGTCGCGGCCCATGACGAGGTTCAGAACGTGACGCTGCTCGGCGTTCGCGCCCGTGACCCATGCGGTGCCCTCGACGACGCGCGGATCCACCAGGTAGCGCACAGAACCGGAGGCGTTGCCTTCCTCATCAACGACGCGCCGCGGCGAGTTGGGTCCCAGCACCGTGGGGCCGATGTATCCGCGCACCAGTTCGGGGTGCGGCTCGAAGTCCGAATCCGACGCCATGTCGACCTCGGCGGGAGCCACGGCGGCCTCGAGGCGCTTCATGTCGACGTCGCGGTCGCCGGGGATACCCACGACGAGCAGCTCGCGCTCACCGTCCGGGTGGGTGAGCGTCACGACAACATTCTTCAGCGTGTCGGCGGCGGTCCAGGGGCGGTCCTCACGCGGGTAGCGCTCGTTGAGCAGATCCACGAGCGCCTCAATCGTCGGAGCGTCGGGCGTGGGAACCTCGACGGGCGCGGGAACACCCGACGCGTCGACGGCCTCGGGGACGGGGGTGGTCACAGCCTCGGCGTTGGCGGCGTAGCCACCCGGGGACGCCACGAAGGTGTCCTCACCGATCGGCGAGGGGTGCAGGAACTCCTCGGAGCGCGAGCCGCCCATCGCGCCGCTCATCGCGGACACGATGACGTAGCGCAGGCCCAGACGCTGGAAGATGCGCTCATAGGTGTCGCGCTCAGCCTGGTAGGAGGCGTCCAGTCCCTCGTCATCGATGTCGAAGGAGTAGGCGTCCTTCATGACGAACTCACGCCCGCGGATCAGGCCGGCGCGCGGGCGGGCCTCGTCGCGATACTTCGTCTGAATCTGGTAGAGGGTGGCGGGCAGGTCCTTGTACGAGGAGTACATGTCCTTGACGAGGAGCGTGAACATCTCCTCGTGCGTGGGGGCCAGCAGGTAGTCGCCGCCCTTACGGTCGTTGAGCTTGAACAGCGTCGGGCCGTACTCTTCCCAGCGGTTCGTCGCCTTGTAGGGGTCAGCGGGGATCAGGCCCGGGAAGTGCACCTCCTGTGCACCCATCGCGTCCATTTCCTCGCGGACGATGTCCTCGATCTTGCGCAGCGTACGCAGGCCGAGGGGCAGCCACGTGTAGATGCCGGGGGCACAGCGGCGAATGTAACCGGCGCGAACCAGCAGCTTGTGGGAATTGACCTCGGCGTCAGCCGGGTCCTCACGCAGAGTTCGCAGGAAGAAAGTCGAGAGATTTCGAAGCATGCTCCAAGAGTACGGCACGCTCGGGTTTTAAGGCCACCGGCACAGCCGTGTGACCCCTCATCAGGGCATGAACCCGTTAGATCACCGCGCCCGCGCCCAGCTCGCGCTCGCGAGCACCCGGATTTGCCACGTAGTAGCGACGTGCCATCCACCCCGGGTATGCCCACTCGGGCAGTCCCCCCAGGTACAGGGACTGAATCGCGACGGCGATCATCACGCCGAAAAGGCCCAGGAGCAGCGCGCACGACCCCATGGTGTCTGCGCCGACTGCCTCGTGACCCACGAGGTCGGCAGTCACAAACCAAACGAGGGAGAGCAGAGGCATCAGCGGCCACACAACACGGTTCAGCTCCGCACTGGCCGAGCCACCGCGCATGTCCATGCGCATCGCAACGCGTCGGGAACTCGCGAACACGCCAGACCACACCCACGCCCACAGAAGTGCGATGAGCAGGCCGATGACCGCAAGCAGTGCGGTGGCGTTGAGGAGCATTGGTCACCCTTCAGAAAGCGCAACATCCCCGTCGGCGTTGCGTGTAGCTCGATACTACAACACCGCGGGGATGAGTGCGCCACCCGAAACAGGGGCGGATCCGTGTGACTCAGGCGTCGACGGCGTGTGCCAGACATGCATCACGCAGGTCACGCAGCATCGACAGGGAGGACAGGGACTCGGCTGCCACGCCCGCCCAGACGAGCGCGCGTTCGCGTCCGTGCGCCTCATGACGTTCACGAATGTGCAGCAGGGTGCGCGACGGCGACAGGGGAAGCAGGGCGATCACGCAGGTTCCCGAGGCCGGGGCATCCCCGGGCGCAGCAGGCGCGGCCACGTGCATCAGGACGTGGTCCTCATCAGCGATCTCGATGATCGTCGACTCATCGGCGGGTTCGAACACGTGACCCAGGACGTCCCAGACGACCGAAGCCGGGGCGTCAATGGCGATACCGCGGTCCACGACTACGTTTGCGCCGGGCAGCAGCAGGTCGCCGGGAAGGGACACATCCGCCTGGGAAGCGGTTAGACCAATGCGGCGCGGAAAGCCGGTCGCGGCCAGGACGCACGCGCCGCCCACGAGGGACAGGCAGACAAGGGTACGAAGACGCATGGGGTTCCTCTTTATCTCTCAACATCCACTGCCCGGAAGCTTGCCTTCCGGGGCGGTAATCGGATTCACCTCGACGGTACCGGAACCAGGCTCCAGGCCCATCTCCTCGGCCAGCGCGTTCGCACGGCGGATGAGGGTTTCGACGATCTGGTCCTCGGGGACGGTCTCGACGACCTTGCCGCGGATGAAAATCTGGCCCTTGCCGTTGCCCGACGCGACACCCAGGTCTGCCTCACGGGCTTCACCGGGGCCATTGACGACGCAGCCCATGACGGCCACGCGCAGCGGAACGGTCAGTTCCTTGAGGCCTTCGGTGACGTTCTCTGCCAGTGTCCACACGTCCACCTGGGCGCGACCGCACGACGGGCAGGACACGATCTCGAGCGTGCGTTCACGCAGGCCCAGGAACTCCAGCATCTTCGTGCCGACCTTGACTTCCTCGACGGGAGGAGCCGACAGAGAAACACGGATCGTGTCGCCGATGCCTTCGGCCAGCAGGATAGAGAAGGCAGAGACGGACTTGATGGTGCCCTGGAAAGCAGGGCCGGCCTCGGTCACGCCCAGGTGCAACGGCCAGTCGCCCGCCTCGGAGAGCATGCGATACGCCTGGACCATGGTGAGCACGTCGTGGTGCTTGACCGAGATCTTAAAGTCGTGGAAGTCGTTCTCCTCGAAGAGCGAGGCCTCCCAGATCGCGGATTCAACCAGCGCCTCGGGCGTGGCACGACCGTACTTTTTGAGCAGGCGCGGGTCCAGCGAACCGGCGTTGACGCCGATACGCAGGGACACACCGTGATCGGAGGCGGCCTTGCAGATGTCCTTGACCTGGTCGTCGAACTTGCGGATGTTGCCCGGGTTCACGCGCACAGCACCGCAACCGGCCTCAATCGCCTGGAAGACGTACTTCGGCTTGAAGTGGATGTCGGCGATAACAGGGATACGCGACTGCTGGGCGATGATCGGCAGCGCCTCCGCGTCCTTATCCGTCGGGCAGGCGACTCGAACGATGTCGCAGCCTGCGGCCGTCAGCTCGGCGATCTGCTGCAGCGTCGCGCCGATGTCGTGCGTCTTCGTCGTCGTCATAGACTGGACGGACACCGGTGCCCCGCCGCCCACGGGAACGTTTCCGACCATCAGCTGATGCGTCGGCTTGCGCGGGAACGGCGACGTGGCAACTGAAGGCATACCAAGATTGATTTCACTCACCCGCCCATTATCGCTTACCCGGGCGCATCCTTCCCACGCGGGCACCGCCCACGTGGTCAGGCTCGCTTTCCTCGCCTCCACGCATTCTTTGTCGAGGAGCTGGGCACACCGGGATCAGCTAAGCGAAATGGGCTTGACGATGTCGGCGACGATAAGAATGAAACTCATCACGATGAGAACCCCTCCAACCGCCCAGGTAAGAGGAACCAGACGCGCAGTGTCGGCCGGACCGGGATCCTCCTTGCCGCGCAGGCTCGCAACCTGACGACGCACGCCCTCATACACCGCGCCCAGGATGTGTCCGCCATCCAGAGGCGGCAGCGGGATCAGGTTGAAGACAAAGAGCGCCATGTTCAATGAGGCCAGCAGACTGAGCAGCGCGCCCACCACCTGACGAGTGTCACGCAGGCCCAACGCCGCCGAATCTCCCGTCACTTCACCCGCCATGCGGCCCACGCCCACAACCGAGACGACGCCGGTCGCATCGCGCTGCTCGTCGGTCACGACGGAGCGTCCGACCTGCCACACGGCTTGGGGCAGGCGCACGATGACAGATGCAGTTCCCGTAAACATCTGCCAGTCGGCCTGCAGCACATCCGTCAGCGACGCGGACACATACTCGTACCCGGCCGTCACGCCCACATACCGGGCACCCCGCGCGCCCGTCACCGGGGTCACCGTCAGATCCACGGTCGTCCCGTCACGTCCGACCGTGAGCACAGCAGACTCACCCTCCGGGGTAGCACCCACCGCCCGCTGGAACTGTGCGAAGGTCTCGATCGGCGTTCCGTTCCACGCAAGGACCGTGTCCCCGGGACGAACCCCGGCCTCGTACGCCGGAGAGGCGATCTCCCCCTCCGATGTCTGGATCGTTGCGGACACCGAAGCAATCGTGCGAGACGCAGCGGGCGCGCCAATGCCCACCATGGTCACAGCGCTGAGTACAAAACAGATCAGCAGGTTCATGAGCGGACCGCAGAGCATAACCGTGATCTTCTTCGGTGCGCTCAGCAGGTAAAACGCGCGATGCTCCTGGCCCTGCGGGATCTCCTCGGCCGAGGCCTCCCTGGCTTCCTGCGCGAGCGTCACCTTTCCGCGCCGCCCCACGAGGCGCGTGCCCGGGCGAGCCGGAGCATACATACCGACGATCTTGACGTAGCCGCCAACCAGGATCGCGCGCAAAGCGTACGTGGTATCGCCGATCTTCTTCTTCCACAGGGCAGGGCCGAAGCCCACCGCGTAATCCGGCACCAAGACGCCGAACTTCTTCGCGGGCAGCATATGCCCCACCTCATGGAGAGCCACCGACGCCAAAATACCGATGATGATGACGACGATACCCGTAATCGAACCCACGCTCACTGATCCTTCCACTGGCCGGCACCGATATATTCGCGTGCGCGCTGATCGGCCCAACTCTGCGCGGCCAGAATATCCTCCAGCGTCGGATCGGCGACGCCCTCATGCTCATGAACGACAGCCGACACCGTGTCGACAATCGCCAGCCACGGCACAACACCGTCGATAAAGGCATCCACCATGACCTCGTTCGCGGCGTTGAGCACCGCGGGGTGAGTGGCCGACGCACCCACAGCAAAACGGGCCAAGTTAATCGCCGGGAACGTCTCGTTATCGACCGGCTCAAAAGTCCACTGCGACGGACTGCCCCACGTGAGAGGTGCCTCCACGTCATCCAAGCGCTCAGGCCACGTCAGACCCAACGCAATCGGCAGCCGCATGTCCGGAGGCGACGCCTGCAGCGTCGTCGCCCCGTCGCGCCACGTCACCATCGAATGGACGATCGACTGAGGATGAACCGTCGCCACAATATGCTCCGGCTCCACATCAAACAGCAGGTGTGCCTCGATGAGTTCCAGGCCCTTGTTAATCAGCGTCGAGGAGTTAATCGTCACGACCGGACCCATATTCCAGGTCGGGTGTGCGAGCGCCTGCGCCGCACGCACCCCACGCAGTTGATCGCGAGTACGCCCGCGGAAAGGACCGCCTGAGGCTGTCAGCACCAGATCGGCCACCTCCGAACGGCCAGAAACGACCGGCGAGGTCAGACCACGCTCATGCACGCCCGAGGCCAACGCCTGGGCAATCGCCGAGTGCTCCGAATCGACCGGCACGATCTGGCCCGGGAAACGCATCGCGTTCTTGACCAACGCGCCGCCCACGACCAGGGATTCCTTATTCGCCAGCGCCAGGCGTGCCCCGCAGTTGAGGGCCGCGAGCGTCGAGGACAAACCGACGCCACCCGTAATGCCATTGAGGACCACCGGCGTCTCGCAAGGATACAGCTGCGCCGCCAATTCGACCGAGGCACACACGACCTCAACGGAGGCATTCTCACCCACAAACACCTCGGGGCACGTGCCGCCCATCGACTCGACAGCAGCCGCCAACTCCTCGCGCACGTCCCGCGCCACACCCACGTACGCGGGTGTCAGGGCCACGATCTGCGCAGCCAACTCGGTGATCGACGAGCCGCCCGCACTCAGACCCAGCACATCGAAACGACCCCTGTGCGCCTCAATGACCTCTCGCGCCTGAGTACCAATCGAACCGGTCGAGCCCAACAAAACAACGGGGGCAGGACCCATCAGGGTCGTCTCGCGAGCCTCCATCAGTCGACCGCGAGCAGGATCTCGATCGCGCGAGCCAAGTAGGCATCCACCGGCCCCTCCGCGTACGCCTTCTTGCCGCGCTTAGGCCGGAACGTCGCCGTGCGAATCTCGTTCGCAGTCAACTCTTCGGCCTCGTCGAAGTAAGCGGCGATGCGATCAAGCAGATCGTCGACCTCCTCGCAGCTGTAGCCGCGTCCACTCGTCGGATTCGAGAAACGCTCACCGCGCGGGCGCTGCAGACGCGGGTACAGGGTGGTCGCACGATCAGCGACGCGGTTATACCACGCAGCCTCACCCTCAGCCGCCACGGAGTCGGCGCGGTCGCGGTTGATAAACGCCGCCTCGAGGCGGTTCATCGCACCGTCCACGGCCTCGATCTGGTAGCCACGATTCTTCAGCTCGAACGTCGCCAGGCGCACCTGCTCCGCACTAAACTGCTCCGGAGGCACACCGCCCTCATACGCGCGTCGCGCATCCTCAAAGAACGCATCCACCTGTCCGCAGTCGTATCCCTTCGAGAAGAAACCGACCCTCGGGAACTCAGCCATCATTGCTCCTTACTCTGAGTCATGGAACGAAGAATGTCATCAACGGCCTTCTGCGTGCCGAAATCGGCATACTCGGCGGGCAGAGCCATCGGCTCGGCATCAGGAATCGCCACAGGCGGTGCCGAGATGAAATCGTCAGTCGTAGGCAGCGTAGCGGACACGCGCGCGAGCGGCACAGCTGAGCTTTCCGTCGCGGTCCCCTCTGGCAACGCGGCACCCGCAACGCCTGCGCCACCAGCGGCTACCTGGGGCATCTGCGCAACGGCGGCAATCGGCGCGGGCTGCGCAGGTGCAGCCACCGGCGCCGAGGCCGCGGCAGGCTGGGCCGGAACAGCAGCCGTCTCAGTCTGCTCGGCGTTCTGCGCCGCCTGCTCGCGCTGGCGATCAAGGCCTCGCAACACCTGAATCAGCCGATCAATCTCCATGTCGACCTCTTCATCATTGAAGCCACGCCACTTCACGGAAAACTCCTGGTCCTCCGCCTTCTGAGCGGTAATGACCTTCTCAGGATCGGTTTCCTCGCCCGTGATGGTGCGCTCGATGTCAACGAGGAAGCTCAGAACTTCACTCGCGTCGTATCCCATACGCAAAAAGCTGCGCGAAAAATCTTTCCTAATCATGCGTTCTCCTTCCCAGGCCCGCGCTTACCTTCGGCGACCGCGGTCGCGAGCTGACCGCACGCTCCATCGATATCCGAGCCGCGTGTGTCACGGATCGATGTGGCAATGCCATTGTCACGCAGCCGACTCACGAAAGCGTCTTGGGCGTGCCTCGTCGATGCCGTCCAAATGGAACCGGGCGTCGGGTTCAAGGGAATCGGATTCACGTGAACCCAGCCATGGCCTCGTCTATTGAGTTCATCGGCCAGGAGCTGCGCACGCCACTCCTGATCGTTCATGTCCTTAATGAGCGCGTACTCGATCGAGACGCGGCGACCGGTCGCCAGGAAGTAGGCGCGGGCCGCATCGAGGAGTTCACCCACCTTCCACCGCGAGTTGATCGGAATCAGCTCATCGCGCAGGTCATCATCGGGAGCATGCAGGGACACGGCCAGCGTCACCGGCATCCCCTCCCCCGCCAGCTTGCGGATCGCCGGAACCAAGCCAACCGTAGAGACAGTGATGTTGCGAGCGCTCATACCAAAGCCCTCAGGTGCCGGATCAATGAGGCGATGCAACGCACCGATGACCGTCTTGTAGTTGGCCAACGGCTCCCCCATCCCCATGAACACGATGTTCGACAGAGTCGTCGGGCCACCCGCCAACGCGCCGTCGCGGCACGCGGCCTGCGCGTAGCGAACCTGATCGACGATCTCGGCCGTCGACAGATTACGGGTCAGACCCATCTGGCCTGTCGCGCAGAACGGGCACGCCATACCGCACCCCGCCTGCGACGACACGCACAGAGTCGTACGCTGCGGATAACGCATAAGGACCGACTCGACCTGCGCGCCGTCATAGAGACGCCACAGATCCTTGATCGTGCGACCGCCATCCGCCTCCAACGAGACAACCTTCGACACGAGAGTCGGCAGAAGCGCCTCACGCACCTGCGCGCGCATACCTGCCGGAATATCACTCATGCGCTCCGGATCCGCCTCGAAGTGCGTGAAGTAATGACGCGACAACTGGTCGGCACGGAATGCGGGCAGGCCCAGATCCTTCAGGACCTGCTTGCGTCCTGCGGCGTCGAGATCCGCCAGATGCGACGGAGCCTTGCCCCTGCGCTTCGCAGTAAACGACAAGACAGGCTTCGCATCCTTGTGCGTCGCACCCTCCGGAGGTTGATCCGTCGGACGCACCTCGCGCCGCGGACTACGGCGAATCGGGGACGCAGCCACGGCCTCGTCCCTCTCACGCCTATCGGACCCGGAACGACCCTTCGTCGATTGACTCAATGCTTGGACTCCCAAGAAATACCCGGCAGCGCCCACGCAAAAATGAAGTAGGCGACCGGCGCGCTCATGAGCAGCGCGTCCACTCGGTCGAGAACACCACCGTGCCCGGGCAGAATCTTCGACATGTCTTTCAGGCCCGCCTCACGCTTAATGAGCGACTCCGTGAGATCACCCATCGTGCCCACAAACGCAATCGAGATGCCGGCGATGATTCCCCACCACCAGGCGGCACCCAACCACCACAGGCCAACCGTTCCCACGCCGACCGCAGTCAGCGCCGAACCGGCAAAACCCTCCCACGACTTCTTCGGAGAAAGCGCAGGTGCCATCGGGTGCTTACCGAACAGAACACCGGCAGCCCAGCCGCCCGTATCATTGGCGATCACCATCAACTCGAAAACCACGAACACCCACGGGTTACGCCACGCGGCGAGCATAAGCACCACGAACGAGGCCAGGAACGGCACATACGCCGCCGTGAACGTCGTCGAGACGACATCACTCATCCTCGATTCCTGACGCCGATCCAGCAGACGCCACGCAGCGCACACGAACACCGTGATGTAGAGAGCGAAGAGCATTCCCTCGCTGCCGAGCCACCACGCGCACGTCACCATGCCGATCGCACCCACGTACAGCGGTGTCACAGCCAGGGTGATGCCCATGCGCACAAACGCGCCAGCCAACTCCCAAATGCCCACCAGACACACGAATGCAATAACACCTACGAATGCGGGCAGCGACGTAAACAGGGGAACCGCGACAGCGGCGATCAGAACGACCGCCGTCGTGATTGCCTGCGCAAGATTACGACCCGCCTTCCCCGTGGCCCCACTCGCGGGATGATTATCGCGCGTGGGACCAGGGGAAAAGATACGAGCCAGCAGTGAAGGATCCGTTGACGCCATCAGATCGTCAGCAGTTCGCTTTCCTTCGTCGCGAGCATCTTGTCGATCTGCTCAGTGTGGGCCTTAGTCGTCGAGTCAAGGTGCTTCTCTGCGCGCTCGACGTCGTCCTCGGAAGCCTCGCCGTCCTTCTTGAGGCGATCAAGCTGATCCTTGGCCTTACGACGCACACCGCGCACGGACACGCGGCCGTCCTCGGCCTTGCTCTTAGCCTGCTTCACGTACTCCTTACGGCGCTCCTCGGTCAGAGCGGGCAGAACGACGCGCACAACGTTGCCGTCGTCGGTCGGGTTCACACCCAGGTCGGACTCGCGCAGCGTGCGGATGATCTCCTGGGTCGCCGTACGGTCGAAGGGCGAGATGAGGACCGTGCGAGCCTCGGGAATCTGGAAGCTCGCAAGCTGCTGCATCGGCGTGGGTGCGCCGTAGTAGTCCACCAGCAGCTGCTCGAACATCGAAGACGTCGCGCGTCCCGTGCGGATGTTCGTGAACTCGTGGCGGGCCGCCTCGACGGCCTTGTCCATCTTTTCCTCAGCTTCGAGGAGGATATCGTCGATCACTATGTGCTCCTTAACGTCAGTGGTCTGTGAAGGTTATATCACGCCGTCACTAGGGTACCGATTTCATCGCCCATCAGCGCGCGGGTAACAGCCCCGTCTTCGCCCATGCCGAAAATACGAGTCGTCAGACCATTCTCGCGGCACAGCGCCAGCGCCGAGCCATCGATCACCTTCAGGTCACGGCGCAGGGCCTCCGAGTAGGTCAACGTGTCAAAGCGGCGCGCATCGGGATTCTTATTCGGGTCATCGTCGTAGACGCCGTCCACGCCGTTCTTAGCGACGAGCAGCTCATCACAGTGAATCTCCAGGGCACGCTGGGCAGAGACAGTATCAGTCGAGAAGTACGGCAGACCAGCACCAGCGCCGAAGACAACGACGCGCCCCTTCTCCAGGTGACGAATCGCGCGCAGCGGCAGGTAGGGTTCGGCAACCTGGGCCATCGTGATCGCCGTCTGGACGCGAGCGGGCACGCCGGTCTGGTCGATGAAATCCTGCAGGGCGAGGGCGTTCATGACGGTACCGAGCATCCCCATGTAGTCCGCGCGCGAACGCTCCAGACCCTCGCGGGCAAGCTGAGCACCGCGGAAGAAGTTACCGCCGCCGACAACGATTGCAACCTGGACGCCCTCACGTACGGCCGTGGCCACCTGCTCAGCGATGTTGCGAACGACCTTGGGATCCAAGCCGATCGATCCACCTCCGAATGCCTCTCCGGAAAGCTTGAGCAAAACGCGGCGCTTCGTCGACATGACGCTTCTCCTTTTTAACGGCCCTGGGTGGGCGGAACGGTTAGTAACCATACTACCTGGTAAAAGTGAAGCGGCCCCGCCGGTGGGCGGAGCCGCTTCCAACTGTCAGCAAGCTGACGACGTCACCAGATCAGGCACCCACGTGCACGCGCACGAAGTTGGTGACCGTGGCACCGGCCTCCTTGAGGACCTGGCCGACGGACTTCGAGGGGTCACGGGCGAAGGCCTGGTCAACAAGGCAGTTGTCCTTGAAGAAGGCGTTCAGGCGGCCCTCAACAATCTTGGGAACGATGTTGGCGGGCTTACCTTCCTCGAGCGTGATCTTTTCGAGGGTAGCGCGCTCCTTGTCGAGCACGTCGGCGGGAACCGAATCGCGATCAAGGTAGGCGGGCATGTAAGCGGCAACGTGCATCGCGATGTCGTGGGCAACGGACTTGCCAGCGGCATCGGTAACGACGAAGACGCCAACCTGCGGGGGCAGGTCGGGGTTCGTCTGGTGCAGGTAGAGGTCAACGTTCTCGCCCTCAACGCGCACGATGCGGCCAACCTGGAGCTTCTCGCCGATGATGGCGGCGAAGGCGTCCAGGCGATCCTTGACGGTGCCCTCGCCCATGGGGGCGGCGAGCAGTGCGTCCAGGTCGGCAGCCTTGGAGGCGACGGCGGCGGCCAGGACCTCGTTGGAGAAGTCGATGAACTTCTGGTTCTTGGCGACGAAGTCGGTCTCCGAGTTGACCTCGACCAGCACGCCGACGGTGCCGTCGGTCTGAGCGGCCAGCAGGCCGGCGGAGGCCTGGCGGCCCTCGCGCTTGGACAGGGACTTCAGGCCCTTCAGGCGGATGATCTCGAGGGCCTTCTCGGCGTCGCCGTTGGCCTCGGTCAGAGCCTTCTTGACATCCATCATGCCGGCGCCGGTCTGCTCACGCAGCGCCTTCACATCTGCAGCGGTGAAATTCGCCATCGGATGATTCCTCTCAGTTAAAACGTTCAGTCCTGCTTGGTGGCCGACTCTTCGGCAACCTCGGCGGCGGCTTCGTCAGCCTTGACCTCGCCCTCGAGGAGCTCGCGCTCCCACTCAGCCAGCGGCTCAGCAGCGCTCTCTTCGCCCTTGCCCTTGCGGACGTCGGAACGGGCGATCAGGCCCTCAGCGACGGCGTCGGCGATCACGCGGGTGAGCAGCGCGACGGCGCGGATAGCGTCGTCGTTGCCGGGGATACGGTAGTCGACCTCGTCCGGATCAGCGTTGGTGTCCAGGATGGCGACGATCGGGATGCGCAGCTTGCGAGCCTCGGAGACCGCGAGGTGCTCCTTCTTGGGGTCGACGATCCACACGGCCGAGGGAACCTTGGTCATGTCGCGGATGCCGCCCAGGGTACGCGAGAGCTTGTCCTTCTCGCGGCGCATCATGAGCAGTTCCTTCTTGGTGTGACCGGAGGAGGCCACGTCATCGAAGTCGATCTGCTCGAGTTCCTTCAGGCGCTGCAGACGGGTGGCAACGGTGGAGAAGTTGGTGAGCATGCCGCCGAGCCAGCGGTGGTTCACGTAGGGCATGCCGACGCGCTGGGCCTGCTCGGCCACGGCTTCCTGGGCCTGCTTCTTGGTGCCGACGAAGAGCAGGGTGCCGCCGTGGGCAACGGTCTGCTTCACGAAGTCGAAAGCGATATCGATGTCAGCAATGGTCTGCTGCAGGTCGATGATGTAGATGCCGTTGCGCTCGGTGAGGATGAAGCGCTTCATCTTCGGGTTCCAACGGCGAGTCTGGTGGCCGAAGTGGACACCGGACTCGAGGAGCTGACGCATGGTAACGACTGCCATGGTTCGTCCTTTCCCCGCAAGTCGCGAGTGATCAGTGGGGTTTCCCCCGGGTTATCGGTTTGCTGTGCGCAGTGCGCACCCTGGTGCCATGACCGGCGACCATCCCCGTAGGGACCGAAGCCACCGCGTCTCGCCGCCCTTTGGTTGCCCGTGGACGTGCGATAAATGGCACGCGAAGTCACCTGCACGAAACAAGTGCCCGGCCATCTTACCTCACCGCCGCACACTCTCCTGTGACAGGAGGGGTGTGAGTGTGCTGACTTTCATACGGATAGACGAGGCCTGGGTCAGCTTGGTCGATCGCGCACAGTCGGCGGTGGGTGCGGGTCGTTATCCACAGGGGTCCGAACGTGTCGCGGCCTGTCCACAGGCTCGCCGTTCTGAGTGGTCCTGTCGGTTCGGTGAGCGCAGGGTGGAGAGATGAACTCGTTACGCTGTTGCCGCCGTCTGCTGCGCGCCGTTCTCCTCGTCTCTCTGTCGTACTGTCTTCTACTTGTCATGTGCGCACCCGCTGGGTCTGCGCAGCATCGTGAGCGTTGGCAGTGGCCAACGCTTTCCCCCGTTCCCGTCGCCTCTTCGTTCGCACCGCCCGTCCACGATTGGCTGCCTGGAAGGCGCGGTGTCACCCTGACGTATCCGGGCGGATCACCCGTGTACGCGTGCGCCTCCGGAACGGTGACGTTCGCGGGCCAGGTCGGCGGGCGCGGGGTTATCTCGATCCAGCACGAGACGCGCGGGCACACCATCTGGTCGACCTATCTACCGGTGACGCCGAGCGTGAGCGTCGGAGATACAGTCACGATGGGCGCGCAGATCGGCGCTGTCGAGGAAGGATCGCAGACCCTGCACTGGGGAGCGAAGACAGGACCGAAAACGTACGTTGATCCGATCCGGTTGACGGTCGACAGGCCGCGGCTCCTGCCCTGGGATGGGAGCTGACAAGAACCCGTCGCGTCCCATGGGCGCGACGGTGACTCGAGCGGGGCAGCGCGGGGCTTGTAGGGCCTGGCCGTGCATCTGACGACGTGCCAAGCGCCGCTCTCTGCGCGGTTGTGAGCGGGCGGGCAGGCCCCGCGCCGCCCACAACGCGGGGGTTGGAAGCGCCAGGCTCGTGGGTGCGTGTGTCAGGCACGGGGGTGGGCACGCTGGTAGATGGCGCTGAGCCTGGCTGTATCGACGTGGGTGTAGCGCTGGGTCGTCACCAGGGAGGCGTGGCCCAGCATTTCCTGGACGGCGCGCAGGTCGGCTCCGCCCTGGAGGAGGTGGGTGGCCGTCGAGTGGCGCAGTCCGTGGGGCGCAATGTCATGTACTCCGGCCTTCGCGGCCATTCGATGGACCATGGAGCGAACAACACGCGGATCAATGCGCCCGCCTCGGTCTCCGAGGAAGAGCGCGCTGCCGCTGGTCTCCCCAGCCAACTGAGGTCGGCCTCGTACGAGCCAGTGATCGAGGGCGTCCTCGGCAGGCGGACCGTAGGGAACGACGCGCTCCTTGTTGCCTTTACCAAGGACGCGGACGGTCAGTGCCTCTCGATTGAGTGAGGACACGTCGAGCGCGCACACCTCTGAGACACGCAGCCCACACGCGTATGTGAGTTCGAGGATCGCCCATGCGCGCATCTGCGAGGGGCCGCCGGTCAGCGCCTCAGACTTGGCGAGGTTAATGAGGGTACGCGCGTCGGACTCGTCGAGGGGCGTGGGTAGACGTTGATCGGCACGAGGGCCGGAGAGAGCGGCTGCCGGGTCGCTCGGCAGTATTTCTTCTCGCACGGCCCATGCGGTGAAGTTACGAACGGCTGCCGTATGACGAGCGATCGTCGAGCGCGCTCCCCCGTGTACCAGCGTGTCGGCGAGCCATGAACGGATACGGCGCTGCGTGAGGGCATGCGCGAACTCGCCGGCGGGTGCATCCCAACCGATTCCTAGGTAGTCCAGGAGAGCACGCAGGTCACCCAGGTAGGCGTCTACGGTGTGCTCGCTCATCCGCCTGCCCACACGCAGGTATTCACCCCACTGGTCCCCCACGCTCTCACTCATGCGTTCATCCTACGGTGTCGCTCCCCCGCCTGCGGGACCACCCGCGCGTCGAGCTAGTGACGAGGCCAGCGACTGTTAAGTCCATGAGGGCACGATTCACTTCGTCTCGTCCAAGTCCAGCGGATGCGCAGATCGCGGGTACGCCAGCGGGAGCGCTGCGTGGAAGCGCCTCCCACACGCGGCGGGCGATAGGTGGCAGTGCATCGATGCCGTGGTCTTCCTCAACTGGCATTCCGAACAGCGTCGCCTCAGCGTCGACGTCGAGGGGACCGGCCAGCTCGGCAGCATCGCGCCCGTCTCGAATGATTGTCGCGCCGTTGCGCGCCAGCTCGAGGCATCCCACCGACATGGGGGCATCGACCGCGCCGGGCACGGCACCGAGTTCCCGACCGCAGCTCATCGCCCACCGGGCCGTCGCCAGTGCTCCCGAGCGCGCCCCTGCCTCGACGACGATGGTTGCGGCGCTCCACGCGGCGATCAGCCGGTTGCGGGTGAGGAAACGCCATTTCGCAGGCCGGGCGGTGGGAGACACCTCTGAAATGAGTACACCGCCCCCAGCCGTCATTGCTCGGAAGTCGGGGATGTGACACGCCGGGTAGGGGTTGAGAACGCCACCCGCCAGGATGGCGACCGTCGCCCCACCACCCGCCATCGCGCCTCTGTGCGCTTCGATGTCGATGCCGATGGCACCGCCCGACACGACGGTATACCCCGAGCGCGCTAGGTGATAGGCCATGTTTCGGGCACACCTGCCGCCAGCTCCGGTCGATGCACGAGCTCCGATGATCGACACGCACCCATCACTGCTGGAATCACTGGGCAGAGTCCCGAGGTACCACAGGCCGAGCGGTTCATCGTCACCCAGGCAGGAGAGCTGCGAGGGCCACCGAGGATCCGACGGCGACACAAAACCCCCTCCAGCCCGCTCAACGCGGGCAAGGTCCTGATCGACATCAACCTCGTGCACGCGCGCTTGCCACCGATTCCACTGCGTGAACCAGTCCGTTCTCGCATGGGCGGCAAGCAGTGAGGGCACGCCCGCCCAGGACCCTTGGAGCCATTCGCGACCCGCTCGATCCCCGAGGACTGATCGCACAACGCGCGCTGCGGGGTCGGCGGGTTCGGAGATGGCGGACCACCAGGCACCCTCCCAGATGTCATCATCAGTTGTCATGATCGTGTCCGTTCCGCAGCTGCTGCGCTGCAACGATGTGGTCAATTGTCGGGTGAGGGGCACCGTCCAGATCAGCGAGCGTCCATGCCAGCCGAAGCATTCGGTCGATGCCTCGCATTGACGACGCCCCAGCGTCGACGAGTCGGTCGAGCTGAGCCACCAGGTCGGCGTCGATGCCGGAGTTCCGCCTGATCCATGCCCCGGGCAGTTGCGCGTTGCAGTGCCACGGCGTGTCGGCCAGTCGGTGTCGTGCTCGTTCACGCGCGACCACCACCCGCTCCCGGATGGTCGCCGAGTCACGCGAGTCCCCTATCGCCATGTCCGCGCGGGTCGGGGTGTGCACGTCGATGCGAATGTCCATGCGGTCCAGCAACGGTCCGGACAGGCGAGCCATGTAGCGACGCCGCGCGATAGACGAGCAGGTGCAGCGACGTCCACCACTCCTCCCTCCGCACGGGCACGGGTTGGATGCCATGACCAGCTGAAACGAGGCTGGATAGCGCGCGTGGATACCCGAGCGGTGCAGGTTGACAGCACCCGATTCCATGGGTTCACGCAGGGAGTCGAGAACGGAAGGCGCAAACTCGGCAGCCTCATCCAGGAACAGAATCCCACCGTGGGCCAGCGATGCCGCGCCCGGCGTGAGGGTTCGAGAGCCGCCACCGATGAGCGCAGCCATCGTCACCGAGTGGTGGGGTGCCTGGAACGGAGGACGCGTGACGAGAGCCGTGCCCGTCGGGACGAGGCCGGCGACAGAGTGCAGGGACGTGGTGACCAGGGCGGTGTCCGGGTCCAGGTCGGGCAAAATTGTGGGAAGGCGCGAGGCGAGCATTGTCTTGCCAGAGCCTGGCTCGCCCAGCAGAAACACGTGGTGTCCTCCCGCAGCGGCGACTTCCATGGCTGCAACGGCATCGGGCTGGCCGCGAACATCCGCCATGTCGAGGATCGAGACATCCTCCGCGGAACAATCCCGGCGGCGCACGCCCAGGTGCCCATGAAAGGGCGCTTTGATTGCCTCTCCCCCAGCCCATGCGATCATATCCGCGAGGTGTTCGAAGGCAATGACCTCGATCCCTGAGACCAGCTGCGCCTCGCGCGCGCAGGCGGAGGGGACGATGACGCGGCGCACCCCGAGCGAACGAGCAGACAGCACGGCGGGCAGTACCCCTCGCACGGGTTGAATGCTCCCGTCGAGGGCCAGTTCTCCGACGATGACGCTGTCCTCGAAGGCTCTGGGCAACACCAGGCCGGTCGCCAGCGCAATGGACGAGGCGATGGCTAGGTCAAAGACGGACCCCGACTTTGGGATGCCTGCTGGGGAAAGATTGACGGTGATGCGCTGATCCAGCACGTCCAATCCGCAGGACTCGAAGGCGGCGCGCACACGGTCGCGCGCCTCGCGAACCGATGTGTCCAGCAGTCCGACGAGCGTGAAGGCCACGAGGCCAGCCCCCGCGTAAGTCTCAACATCGACCAAGTGCCCCTCAATGCCGACAACACTCATCGAGTAGGTACGCGCAAGACCCGGCCCGCTCATTGCACACCTCGCAGCCAGACCACCTGCGCGCCAAGCGGGCGCAGATCCACATCAGTGCACGTCACGACCGGCCAGTGACGCAAAGCCTGCGCATCCAGGGTCAATGCCACAACATCGATGCGGACGCGAGACCCCAGTCGGCCTCGTTGTCGACACCACGCGCCCGTGAGCGCGCGCAGCCGAGCGACTTTGCGAGCATCTACCGACGCGAGAGCGCTCCCCCGTTGTCTGCCCACCCGAGTGCGAACTTCAATGACGACAGTCCACGGGCTTCCCGGATCAGTGTCGTCGCGAGCGATGATGTCGAGCTCTCCGCGCCTGCCGTCGCGCCAGTTGCATTCCAGGACACGCAGGCCCGCCTCTTCGATGATCAGGCGCGCCGTGTATTCCCCCGCCACACCTAGGACCCGCCGGTCGGGTCGTGTTGAGCAATCCATGTGAGCTCACCTCCACGACCACACTGCTCCCCAGGACACGCCGCTTTCAACGTGAAAACCGCCCCCTGTGGATAGGAGGCGGCACGCGCGAGGCCCTGTGGATACGCTGCGACACGGCGAGGGGTCTGTGGATGGAGAACGCTACGGGATGTCGAGTTCTGGCTTCGACAGCTCCTCGACATTCACGTCCTTGTAAGTGATGACGCGAACTGATCGTACGAAACGCGATGATCGATAGATGTCCCAGACCCACGCGTCGGTCAGCGTCAGCTCAAAAAACACGTCGCCGCCGACGGGACGCGCCTGGACATCGACGTGATTGCACAGGTAGAAACGCCTCTCAGTCTCCACGACAAACTTAAACAAGCCAATGACGTCGCGGTATTCCTTGAAAAGCTCCAGCTCCAGGTTGTTCTCATAACCTTCGATTTCTTCGCTCACGGACCCCATCATGCCGGGGAAGACCACATGGGTCACCCTGCCACCCCGGCGCGCCCTACTTTGTGGGCTTCGTCGGCATCTTCCATGAACGCCGATGAAAATCGCTTACACCCAGCTCAGCGATAGCGCGCGCATGCGCGGCAGAGCCGTATCCCTTATTCGAGGCCCAGCCGTATCCGGGATCCTCGGTCTCTGTCATGAGGCGGTCGCGCGCGACCTTGGCCAGGACGGACGCGGCGGCCACGACCGCGCAGGATAGGTCGGCTTTGACCTGCATACGAACGGGAAGGGCGACGCCGAACGGATCCTCGGGTCCGTCGATGCCCCCGAACAGGTCGTCGGGTTCGGACAGCCAGTCATGGGAGCCGTCCAAGAGGACGCCGCCGGGGACGAGGCCTCGGCTCGCGACCTCGGCGAGGGCACGACGCCCAGCCAGGCGCAGCGCGACAATGATCCCCCACCGGTCGATTTCCTGAGGCGAGGCGTATCCGACGGCACAGTCTTGGACCCAGGACTGAATAGGCTCGACGAGAGCATCTCGACGGCGCGGGGTGAGCGCCTTGGAGTCGGTGAGTCCGGCGGGGACGGGCGGAGCGTCCGCCCCGATGAGGGCGACGCCGACGGCGACAGGGCCGGCGAGAGCACCGCGACCGACCTCGTCCATGCCGGCGACGATCCCCCAGCGCGTCGCGAGGGACATCTCGAGGTCACGCGAGGCTGTGCTCATGAGGACTTGGGGACGGATGCGAAGGCTTCGGGGCGGCCCACATCCGTACTCCAGTGAGACGTCGGCCAAATGACGGCCTGAACCGTACCAACGACCGAGGAGACAGGGACGTAGGGAGACTGGCCCTCACCCATGTGATAGCGCGAGTCGGCGGAGTTGGAACGGTTATCTCCCATGACCCACAGATGTCCCTCGGGAACGGTGATATCGAACGTACGCTCACCGCAGGGCACCTGCCCGTTCGCGATGTAGGGTTCGTCGATCTCAACACCGTTGACGCTGACCTTGCCTGTGGTGCTCTGACACGTCACGTGATCGCCACCGACACCGATAACACGCTTCACGAGAGTCTGCTCGCCACCGGCAGGGACGAAGCCTGTGAACTCTCCGATCTTGCGGATCGCGGAGGGAGACGTGATCTCCGTAGGTCCAAGCCATCCGAGCGTATCGTCGAAGACGACGACATCACCACGGTGAATGTTTGATCGAAGCGCATCGACACGGGAGACCGCGATACGGTCGTCCTCCACCAGCGTGTTACGCATCGAGGGAGACGGGATCCAGAAGACCTGGATGATGAAGGCACGCAGCAGTGAGGAGATGAGGAGTGCAACGACGATGATAACGATGATCTCGCGCAACCACACCAAGGGGTTACGCCGTGCCCGTGCTTCCGCGCGCTCGCGATCCCGGAGCGACGGCGCGTGAGCCGGTCCGAGTTCAGGGCTTGCAGTCGAGATCATGCATTCTCCTTTATTCCTCGTGGACCATCCAAGAATACGGCGAGGCCCGACACCAGCGCGCGGTGTCGGGCCTTTCCGTGAAAAATGCCAAGGCACGTGGCCCGGCTAGCCTCACTCGGCCTTGCCGGAGCGGTGTTCCTTGATCTTCGCGGCCTTGCCGTGACGCTCACGCAGGTAGTAGAGCTTGGCGCGGCGCACGTCGCCCTTGGTGACGACCTCGATGTGGTCGATCGTGGGGGCGTGAACCGGGAAGGTACGCTCGACGCCCACACCGAAGGAAACCTTGCGGATCGTGAACGTGGAGGACACGCCGTGACCGCGGCGAGCGATCACAACGCCCTGGAAGACCTGGATACGGGAGCGGTTGCCTTCGATAACCTTGACGTGCACCTTGAGGGTGTCGCCCGCGCGGAACGGCGGGATATCATCGCGCAGCGAAGGCGCGTCAACAGCGTCCAGCTTCTGCATTTTTTCTCCTTGACGCCTCTGCCGCAGGTCGGGGGCGCCTGGTTGGGCGGGTCCGTGCCCGCTCATTCGTTCGTCTGATTGTGCGCCTCGGTGTCCCCCTGCGGCAGGATGAACCACGCACAATCCTGGCTAGTATCCCATACATCGGGCACGTTTAGGCGAGTTGCCTGCCGTCAGCGCCCGTGAGATGACGCACCATCACAACGTCGTGGTTAAGGACGCCGCCAACATCGAAGATGCGGGTGGAACGACGACGGAACCCATGGCGTTTGTAGAAGGCCTGCGCATGCTTGTTGGCGCGGTTGGTGCCCAGAGCCACGGATGTGTGCCCGCACTGCGCCGCATCGGCGAGCGCACGCTCGACGAGCGTATCGGCGATGCCACTGCCCCTCCACGGCGCGTCGACGTAGCACTTGGACAGGTACGCAGCGTCGGCTTCAACCTTTCCGGGGCGCACGCATTCGTCGGGGATCGCTCCCTTGCCGACGACCGTCAGCGTGTATCCGACGAGGGCACCATCAACTTCGGCGACCAGTATTCGGTACCGCTCTGGCTGACTGGCCACGGCCTCGAACATGTCGGGGCTTAACTCGGCCGCAATGAACGCGTCAATGGCCTCGCGGGGTAAATCGGGAGGGCATGCCTCGGGGAAGGTACGCGCGGCCAGGGCACTGAGCGCGTGCGCATCCCCGACCTCGGCGCGACGAATGTCGACGGGGCGAGCCGCCCCCTCACGCGGGTACGCGACACCGCAGGCGGCCAAAGCCGCGCGATCCTCACGGCCAAGCGAGTCGGCGCGTAACGACAGGGCAATGTCGGGACGCACCGCAGCGGTCTTTTCGATCGCACGGTCGCGTCGCCAGCGCTCGATGGCCGCGTGGTTGCCTCCCAGCAGAACCTCGGGAATCTGCAAGGAACGGAACTCACGGGGTTTGGTGAAAACAGGGTATTCGAGGAGACCCGCGCCCGAGTGCGACTCTTCGACGAGCGAGTCGGGATTGCCCATGAAGCCGTCCAGGAGGCGCGCGACTGCCTCGGTGAGCACCATCGCCGCGACCTCGCCACCGTTGAGGACGTAGTCACCGATGGAGAACTCCAACACCTCGACGCCCACTCCCCGGTAGTGCTGGGCCACGCGCGCATCGATCCCCTCGTAACGCCCACACGCGACGATAATCTGATCGGCGCACGCCAGGTCTTCAACAAGGGGCTGGGTCAGCGGGGTACCCGACGGTGTCGGGATCGCGAGGATACGCCGCGACGAGGCCAGGGTCCCATCCTCGTCACCGGTGCGCAGCGGGATGGCGAGCACCTCATCGAGGGCGCGCGCCCACACGTCTGCGCGCATGACCATGCCGGCACCGCCACCGTAGGGAGTGTCGTCGACGCTGCGGTGCTTGCCGGTGGCCCACTCGCGCAGGTCATGGGCTTCAACCGAGACGAGGCCGGCATCCTCTGCCTTGCCCATGAGGGAGAGCGTCAGGGGCGCGAAATAATCGGGAAAGATCGAAATAAGGTCGAAACGCACGCTACTTGCCGTCCCGCTCAGAAACGGCCTGATCGTCGAACAGGCCTGGGGGCGCGTCGATGACGACGAAACCGCCCTCCACGTCAACGGTGGGGACGAGCTGAGTGACGAAGGGAACCATGACGGTACCTGCCTGAGTCTTGACGAGCAGCAGGTCCTGGGCGGCACCGGGGGTCAAGCCGCTGACGGTGCCGAGTACCTCGCCACTTCGCGTGCGGGCCGCAAGACCCTTGAGCTGATGCGGATACCAGGCGTCCTCTTCCTCGTGCTCCTCGACAAGCAGTCGAGCACCGCGCAGCGCTTCGGCATCCTCGCGCGACACGCACTCCTCGAAGGAGGCCAGGACACGGTCCTTATGGACGCGGATGGATCGGACCGTCACCGCAGTGCCGCGTCCCGCGACGTCCAGGCGCGCGCCCGGTGTCAACACCTCCGGATCGTCGCTGCGAACGTCGAGAATGACCTCACCGCGCAGGCCGTGAGCGGGGCCGACGATAGCGGCTGTGAGCTGCATGGGTTCTCCTCATCATGAACGGGAATCTGTCCGAAGGATACAACGAAGGGGTCCGGCGGTGCCGGACCCCTTCGTGACGTGTGCGAGTCTTACTCGCGATCCGTGTCAACAACGTCGACTCGGACGGTGCCGCGCGTAGACAGCGCACCCATGACGGTGCGCAGAGCGCGAGCCGTCCGACCGCCACGACCGATGACTCGTCCCAGGTCCTCGGGGTTCACGCGAACCTCAAGGAGCTGACCGCGTCGCATCGAGCGAGGGGTCACCTCGACATCTTCGGGGTGGTCAACGATGCCGCTGACCAGGTGCTCCAGCGCGTCGGCGAGCATGCTCAGGCATCCTCTCCAGCGGCTTCGTCAGAAGCCTGCTCGGCCTCGGCGGCAGCCGCGGCAGCAGCAGCTTCTTCCTCGGCCTTCTTGGCGGAGGCAGCAGCCTTGGACTTCTCGGCCGCAGCCTCGGCGTCCTTGATGGCCTGCTCGGCCTGGGCGGCCTTGTCGGCCTCGGAGACGATGACGCGGGAAACCGCGTCGGCCTTGCCGTTGTGCTTAGCAATGTCACCGGTCAGGACCAGCAGGTTGCGGACCTGGTCGGAGGGCTGAGCGCCAACACCGAGCCAGTACTGGGCACGCTCAGAGTCGATGCGGATGATCGACGGGTTCGGCTGAGGATCGTAGTAGCCGACCTCTTCGATGACGCGGCCGTCACGCTTCTTGCGGGAATCGACGACGACAACGCGGTACTGGGCGGCATGGATCTTGCCCATGCGCTTCAGGCGAATTCGAACTGCCACTTGAGTGGTCTCTCCATTTCAGAATTGGTGTGGACCTTTGCGTCCCGAGGTGGGAAACACAGGGGTCGCATCGGACCGGGACACGACGACACGCAGTGAGAGGGTCTACGTTCCGCCGGGTACAGCTAGCGATTATGCCATAATTCGAGCCTGAATCCCACAGGGGAACGCCATGCTTGACACTGCAGCGCGGTTAGATCCATCACTACACATACGTGGAGTGTCTAGGGACGCTCCCACGCACACTCTCCCCCGATATATACGGAGGTCGGCCTCGCGAGGGCGAGCGGGTCGGCGCGCGGATCATCGTCAAGTATCAGCAGATCAGCGTCCGATCCTTCGACGAGGCCGGGGCGGCCCAGGTATCGGAGACTGACCCAGGTGGACGCGTCGATGACGGCCTGGGACGAGGCACCCCAGCGCGACCACAGGTCAAGCTCGCCCGCGATGGAACCGTGCTCCTGGTATCCACCAGCATCGGTTCCCTGCAGGAGGAGGATGCCTGCGTCCAGAAGCATCTGGAAGTGTTCGACACGCGTGTCATACATGCGCTGCATGGTGGCCGCGTAGACGGGGTACTTAGTCCCCGCCTGCGCGGCGAAGTCCGCGAAAAGCTCAACCTGGCGCAGGGTCGGCGTTACGGCGATGCCGCGCGCTGCGATCTCACTGGCCTGGTCCGCGTCGATGCCGCTGCCATGCTCAATGTCATCGACACCCGCTTCAATGAGCGAATCAATGACGCGGTGAGAGAAAGCGTGGACAGCGATGCGTGCCCCGGCCTCGTGCACGGCGGCGACCGCCTCGCGCAGGACGGAGGGATCCCACAGCAGCATGAGGTCAGCGTCCGCGCCGCCGCTGCGGTCGATCCAGTCACCGACGATCTTGACCCAGCCGTCGCAGCGCCCCGCCATGTTGGCCAGGACGCGGGGCAGCTCACGCTGATCCTCGACATCCAGCGGCAGGTCACGCATGTAGCGCTTGGGCCGCGCAACGTGGCGGCCACAGCGGATCAGGCGCGGACCAACAAGGTCGTTCACGCACGAGTTATCGACGGGCACGCCACAATCACGCACGAGCGTCACGCCACTGGCAAGCGTGAGCGCCGACTGCCGGATCATCTCCTCGGGCGACACCGGGCCGGACGAGGAATAACCAATGTGGCAGTGCGCGTCCACCATGCCCGGCACGATAAAGCCGCAGCGCTCGGCGCGATTCGCCAATTCGTCACCGACGCGACGAATGAGTCCGTCGGACACAGACCACGTACCACTCACCCACTGCGGGCGAGCGAGCGCATCCTCGGCCCACAGGCCGACGCCGGTGACGAGCACGGCTCAGAGCTGTCCGAGCATACGCTTGACGTCGTCCGGCAGATCGTCAATCGTCGGACGCGCGGCGGGTGCCTGAGCGGCACCACCAAAGGAGGATCCCTGGGGGGCGCTGCGCTCCGATGGGGGCAGCATGGCCTCGAGTTCCTGCTGGCGGCGCTTCGCGGGATTACCGGAGCGAGCCTTCTTCTTCACGCGAGCGCGCTGGGCCTGTGCCTTACGGGCATTCACCTTCTGCTTGGCCTTGCCGCCGCGTCCCGGCAGAGCACCCATGCCGGGCACTCCCCCACCCATCTGGCCCATTTGGCCCATCATTTCGCGGGCAGCCTCAAAGCGCTGGACAAGCTGGTTAACCTCTTTCACCGTCGTGCCCGAACCGCGGGCGATACGCGCGCGGCGCGAGCCGTTGAGGATCGAGACATCCTCACGCTCGGCGGGCGTCATCGAACGGACGATAGCCTCGACGCGGTCGACCTCGCGCTCGTCGAAGTTGTCGATCTGCTCGCGCAGCTGGGCAGCACCCGGGATCATGCCGAGCATCTTCTTCATGGACCCCAGCTTCTTAATCTGCTGGAGCTGACTGAGGAAATCGGCGAGGGTCAGCTGGCCGGCCAGGGCCTTGGAGGCGACCTTTTCGGCCTCCTCGGCGTCCATCTTCTTCTCGGCCTGCTCGATGAGGGTGAGGATGTCACCCATGTCGAGGATGCGCCCGGCCATACGATCCGGGTGGAAGCGCTCGAAGTCATCGAGTCCCTCGCCCGTGGAAGCGAAGAGAATCGGAGCGCCGGTCACGCCGCGCACAGACAGGGCGGCACCGCCTCGCGCGTCGCCGTCCAGCTTGGACAGGACCACTCCGGTAAATCCGACGCCATCACGGAATGCCGTCGACGTGGACACCGCGTCCTGACCAACCATGGCGTCCAGGACGAACATGATCTCGTGCGGGTTGACGGCGTCGCGAATCGCGATCGCCTGGTCCATCATCTCTTGGTCGACGCCGAGGCGACCGGCGGTATCGACGATGACGACGTTGATGCCGCTCTGGCGGGCGAACTCAACACCGCTGCGTGCGACCTCGACGGGGTTGCCCACACCGTTGCCGGGTTCGGGAGCCCACACCTTGACGCCGGCGCGCTCGCCGACGACCTGAAGCTGTTGGACGGCGTTAGGGCGCTGGAGGTCGGACGCCACGAGGAGGACGGTCTTGCCTTCCTCACGCAGCCACTTGCCGAGCTTTCCGGCCAGGGTGGTCTTACCGGCACCCTGAAGGCCGGCGAGCATAAAGACGGTGGGACCGGACTCCGCGAAAGTCAGTTCGCGGGTGGCACCGCCCAGGATCTCAACGAGTTCGTCGTGGACGATGGAGACGACCTGCTGGCCGGGGTTGAGAGCCTTGGAGCGGGCCGCACCGTAGGCCTTCTCGCGAACCTGGGAGGTGAACTGACGGACGACGGGAAGGGCGACATCCGCCTCGATGAGGGCGCGGCGGATATCGGAAATCGCCTGATCGACGTCGGACTCGGTCAGGACCCCGCGACTGCGCAGGGTGCGGAAGGATTGGGTCAGGCGATCTGACAGGTTTCCAAACACGTGTGTTCTCCCAAGATGGCTACAGTACTAGGTCAGGTTAGCGCACCTCGGCCCCGGTCGTGTGACCAGGGCCGAGGATAGTGGCGTGGCAAGTGGGTGCTTAGGCGCGGCCCACGATCGCGTCGACGAAACCCTGCGGGTCGAAGGGTGCCAGATCGTCCGCACCTTCGCCGAGGCCGACGAACTTCACGGGAACGCCCAGGGCCCGCTGGACCGAGACAACGATGCCGCCCTTCGCGGATCCGTCAAGCTTGGTCAGCACAATGCCGGTCACTCCGGTCGCTTGCGCGAACACCTCCGCCTGCTTCATACCGTTCTGACCGGTGGTGGCGTCCAGGACCAGGAGGACCTCGGAGACGGGGGCCTGCTTTTCCATGACGCGCTTGATCTTGCCAAGCTCATCCATGAGTGTGGACTTGTTCTGCAGACGGCCCGCCGTGTCGACGAGGACGACGTCGACATCGCGCGCAATGCCCTCGCGCACAGTCTCGAAGGCAACGGATGCCGGGTCGGCACCTTCTCGGTCGCTTCGCACAACGTCGACGCCCACGCGCTCGCCCCACGTGGCGAGCTGGTCGGCGGCGGCGGCGCGGAAGGTATCGGCAGCGCCCAGGAGGACGGACTTGTCTTCCGCGACAAGGATGCGCGCAAGCTTACCGACGGTCGTCGTCTTGCCGGTACCGTTCACACCAACCATGAGGACGACGGCTGGCTTGGATGTTCCGTCCGCCTCCGGGCGGGTCAGATCAAGAGAGCGGTCCATGTCGGGGCCGACGAGGGCCAGGAGTTCCTCGCGCAGGATCTCACGGATGCGAGCCTCGTCAGTCGTGGACTCGACGGCGACGCGGCGCTTGAGCGCCTCCATGAGGGAGTCGGTCGCCTCCAAGCCAAGGTCCGCGATGAGCAGGGATTCCTCGATCTCTTCCCAGTCTGCGGCACTGAGCTGGCCTCGACTGAGAACTCCGAGGATCGCGCGGCCAAGTGCGCCGGAGGAAGCGAGACGTTCACGCAGGCGCTCCATGCGCCCGCGCACGGGTTCGGGCCGTTCGACGGCCGGCTCGGCGGTGATCTCCGCTTCAGCCGGGGCGGCGGACTCTTCCGATGCCTCGGGACCGGCGCGAGGCCGCTCTGGGCTTTCCCCATCGGCTTGCGTCGGCGTTGTGCTCTCGCCGGTGGCGGGCACCTGGGGCTGGGCCGGGACCGAAACGTCCTCGGACGGGCGCTGACGCGAGCTGACGACCAGGCGGATGACCAGGCCGACCAGCACGGCGAGCACCAGGCCGACGACGACTGCCCACGGCGTTTGAAGGAATGAAACAAATGCGTCCATGGGGCCATTATCCCCCATGGACGCATCCGGATGAAAGCGTGAGTCACGCCGGGTGCGTTACTGACCCTGCGCCTTGCCTCGCGAGCCGCCACCGCGCTTGTTTTCCTTACCGTTGCGGTCGAACCGACCACTGACACGCCCGGTGACATTTTCGAGGCGATCAACGCCGGGCAGCCGATCAGCATCGAAGTACGCGTTAGAAGAGTCAGCAGTGCTCAAGAGAGCATCCAGTGACGCCGTACGCGGAACGACAGGCCCATCGGAAGACGACGAGGCACGCCTAGGTAAGGAATGCGTGCGCACATCCTGCGTGATTTCCTCGCGCTCACGCTTGATGACACCCTTCCAGTCGTCGGCGCTGCGTCGCGACAGCGCGAGGACGGCCACAACACCGGCCGCGACGACGATAACCAGAATGACAGTCACAACGAGAATCAGCGTACCCTCAAGCATGTCTTCATCCTGCCCTACCAACCCCATTCAGTGCGACGAGGCCACCCGAAGCTAACCGCATTGTGACGATGTTGTCATGGGGGCCAGGAACGTATGTTCCTGGCCCCCATGTACGTACGGTGTACGTCAGTCGAGGTAGTCGCGCAGAACCTGCGAACGCGAGGGGTGACGCAGCTTCGACATCGTCTTGGATTCAATCTGGCGGATGCGCTCACGCGTGACGCCGTAAACCTTGCCGATCTCATCGAGCGTCTTAGGCTGGCCATCACCCAGGCCGAAACGCATGGAGACGACACCGGCCTCACGCTCCGACAGCGTGTCGAGGACGTGGTGGAGCTGTTCCTGGAGCAGGGTGAAGGATACGGCGTCGGCAGGCACGATAGCCTCGGAATCCTCAATGAGATCACCGAACTCCGAATCGCCGTCCTCGCCCAGCGGCGTGTGCAGCGAGATGGGTTCACGGCCATACTTCTGGACCTCGACGACCTTCTCGGCAGTCATGTCGAGTTCCTTCGCCAGTTCCTCGGGGGTGGGTTCACGACCCAGGTCCTGCAGCATCTGGCGCTGGACACGGGCAAGCTTGTTAATGACCTCGACCATGTGCACGGGGATGCGGATCGTGCGAGCCTGGTCAGCCATCGCTCGGGTGATCGCCTGACGAATCCACCACGTGGCGTAGGTCGAGAACTTGTACCCCTTCGTGTAGTCAAACTTTTCGACCGCGCGAATAAGACCGAGGTTGCCCTCCTGAATGAGGTCCAGGAACTGCATGCCGCGACCGGTGTAGCGCTTAGCCAGCGACACGACCAGACGCAGGTTGGCCTCGAGCAGGTGGTTCTTCGCCTGCTGACCATCCTGGGCCAGGAAGTGCAGCTCGCGACGCTCGCGGCTGGTCATCTCGTCGGCCTGGTTCTTCAGCTTGTACTCGGCGTACAGGCCAGCCTCGATACGGCGGGCCAGGTCGACTTCCTGCTCGGCGTTCAACAGGGAGACCTTGCCGATCTGCTTGAGGTAGTCCTTCACAGGGTCGGCGGTCGCGCCAGCGACCGTCACCTG
Organism: Actinomyces sp. ICM47; assembly: GCF_000278725.1. Taxonomy (GTDB): domain Bacteria; phylum Actinomycetota; class Actinomycetes; order Actinomycetales; family Actinomycetaceae; genus Pauljensenia. Next base: position 29,900 of record NZ_ALCA01000100.1, read on the forward strand.
CTGAACGGGCTCGTCGGTCTCGTCAGAGTCGGAGACGACGAATCCACCCTTGACGTGAATGCCGGAGTTCGTGCGTTCGCGCAGCGCGGCACCCTCGGCTGCCTTCGTCTCTTCTTCCTCAGGCTCCTCTTCGCCCTCGGTCACATCCTCGTCGTCGGTATCGGTCTCCAGGTCCGGATCCTCAAGGTCTTCACCCGTGGGATCAAAGTCTTCTTCTTCCGCGACCTCGAGATCCGGCGTCACCTCCTCGATAACCTCCGCATCCTTCTTCTTGCGGCCGCGAGGTTTCTTGGCGGCGGGCTTCTTCTCCTCGGCACCCTCCGCCGCCCGCTTCGTGGTCTTCTTGGGAGCAGCCTTCTTCGCGGGAGCCTTCTTCGCGGCGGACTTCTTGGCGGCAGGCTTCTTCTCCTCGGTGCCCGAGGCTGCCTCAGCCTTCGCAGTCGACGCGGCCTTCCTGGTGCGCGTCGTCTTCTGCGCGAGGGCTTTCACCTCCGGGGCGTCCTCAGTCGTCGCGGAGTCCTTTGCCGAAGCGCGCGATGCACTCACACGGGTCCCTTTCATTGATGGGTATGCAAAACAGCGCCGATTGCAAATCGGCATACCATCACCAGTTTAGTGCGTTACTCGATAGTTTTCCTGACGGTAGGTGTGACGCTTCCCTGCCTAAGGCCCGCGCATACCCTCGCCCGTCAGTTACAGTGACCACATGAGTCTGAGCGAGAGTTTCTCCGTGCTGCGTCCCCACATCGACGAGGCGACCGCGACCGCCCTGGCACGCCTCCTTGCCCGCGCGGGCGCGACACCGCGCTCGTCCGCATTCTCCGAGGCCGTAGTTTCCTCGGCGGAAGGAGGCAAACGCTTCCGCGCTCTCATGGCCCACGTCGGCTGGTCACTGAGTTCGGGCAGACCCCTGTCGGAGGCGCGCCTGCCCCACCTGGCAGCCGCACTCGAGCTCTACCAGGCCAGCGCCCTCGTCCACGACGACATCATCGATCATGCGGATGAGCGGCGCGGTGCACCGACGCCTCACCGCCGCCTCGCAGACCTCCACCGGGGCGCGGGATGGATCGGGTCGTCAGGGACTTTTGGCCGCAACGCCGCGATTCTCGTGGGAGACTTCCTCTTCTCGGCAGCGAGCGCCGAGGCCGACGAACAGGCGTTGAACCTGCCCGAGGCGAATGCGCGCGCTTTCGCCCACAGCTTCGCCGACATGCATGCTGAGGTTGCACTGGGCCAGTACCTCGACATCATGGCTGAACAAAGTCCGCTGGATCCCCGGCGCGCCGACGCGCTGAGCGCAGCCGATTCCCTCGATGTCGCCCTGCACAAGTCCGCGCACTATTCCGTCGTGCGTCCCGCCCAGCTCGGCGCGATCTGCGGAGCCAACTCGACACACATCATCGACGAACTGACCGACGCCCTCGATGCAATCCTGACGCCTTGGGGGCTGGCCTTCCAGCTGCGCGACGACGACCTCGGCGTCTTCGGAGACCCAACAGTCACCGGCAAGCCAGCCGGGGACGACCTGCGCGAGGGTAAGCGAACCGTCCTGCTTGCCCTGACCTGGGCGGCCTCCTCCCCCGCCGAGCGCACAGCTCTCGCGAACGTACTCGGGGTTGCTGAGGCCTCGGCCGACGAAATCGCGGTCGCGACACAGATCATCGAGCGCAACGGACGCAGCGCGCACGAGGCTGAAATTGCGAACCTCGTCGCACAAGGCCACCGCGCACTTGACGCGTCAGCCTTCGGCGACGAAGCATCCGCCATGCTGCGTGAACTCTGTGACATCCTCACCGCCCGGCGCGCCTAGACACCGGGGGGCGAGGGGCATCAGAACGCCAAGGTTGAGGCGATGCGATTGACGCGGTGGTGACGACCCGAGGTGAGCGCGTCGATGGGGCGTTCACCCAGCTCGTCCTGCACGGTGTACAACCAAGCCAGGGACTCCTCGGGCGTGAAGCCGTCATCGGCCAGGAGGGTCAGCGTCCCCTGCAGGAAGGGCAGCGGTTCCCAGCCGTTCTCACCCTTCACGATGATGTCGCGGGGTACCCCGCGTTCGCCGGACGCGGAGCGCGCCTCGATCAGGACGCGGTCACGAATTAGCTGTTTGAGGCGGCGTTCCTCAATACCGAGCAGACGGCACACCTCGTCGGTGGATAACAGGGTCATATCAGCACTGGTCATGACCGCAACACTACCGCATCGCTGCGCCGCACCGGTGTCTACACCTCCAATGATTTGCCGAAAACTCCCATAGAATCAACAAAGTGAGCGACGAGAAGACATACGACCAAACCGACCCACTGATCGGCCGCCTGATTGATCAGCGATACCGGGTCACGCGCAGACTGGCGCGCGGCGGCATGGCGACCGTATACGTCGCCCAGGACGAACGCCTGGAGCGACCCGTGGCCCTAAAGGTCATGCACCCCCACCTCGCTGAATCCGATGACTTCGTCGAGCGCTTCCACCGAGAGGCGCGCGCCGCCGCCCGCATTGTCCACCCGGGCGTCGTCTCCGTCTTCGACCAGGGAGTCGTCTCGGGCCAGGGCTTCCTCGTCATGGAGCTCATCGATGGGACCAACCTGCGCGCACTCCTGAATGCCCAGGGCGCGTTCACGATTCCGCAGGCACTGCGCTACACGACCGACATCCTCGAAGCTCTGCGCGCAGCCCACCGCATGGGTGTCATTCACCGCGACATCAAGCCCGAGAACATTCTTGTTCCCACCGATGGCCCCGCGAAGGTCGCCGACTTCGGCCTGGCTCGCGCGGTCTCGGAAGGGTCGACGTCCGCCACGGGCAACATGCTGGGAACAGTCGCCTACATCGCGCCCGAGATCGTTCTGACCACCGAAGCTAACGCACGCTCCGACCTGTACTCCGTCGGCATCATGCTCTACGAGATGCTCACCGGTGCCGTGCCGTGGGCTGACGAATCACCCCTGCAGATCGCCTCTCACCACGTCTCGGAGGACGTTCCGAGCCCCTCGGCCACCCTTCCGTGGATCCCCCGCGAGATCGACGACCTCGTCGCCGCGCTCACCGCGCGCAACCCCGCGAACCGATGCGCCGACGCGTCCGATGCCCTCGACCTGGTGGCGCGGGCCGCAGCGTCCATCCCCTTTGACATCGCCAACCGCCGCGCCGAGGTAGCACGCGAGGACAGCCGAAGCGGTTCCGAGACAACCGCCTTGAACACGGAGGTCATGCCCACCCAGCTCACGCAAGCGATGCCCGTGCCCGCCGCGACCGCCGTCACCACCGCGACTGCTCTCCCCGCCGCGACCGCCGTCACCACCGTGCATACCTCCACCTCGACCGAGACCCCTTCCGCGGGCGAACTTCCTGCGAAGATGTCCACGCGAGCGATACTCCTGGCTGTCATCGCCTTTCTGCTCATCGTCGCCGCCAGCTTCGGCGGGAGCTGGTGGTGGACCGAGTATGGTCCCGGCTCTTACCTGACGATGCCCACCACAACGGGACGGGACCTGGCAGACGTGCAGGCAGACCTGGGTGCCATAGGACTGGCTTCTTCCGTTGAAGAGGAGTTCTCTGACGACGTCCAATCCGGCATTGTCACCCACTCCGACCCGGACGGCGGCAGCTCCGTGCATAAGAGCACGAACGTCCAGCTGTACGTCTCCAAGGGCATCGACATGAAGGACGTTCCAAACGTCGTCGGAAAGGGACAGGACGAGGCCTCGCGTACCCTGGCAGACGCCGGATTGGCCTTGGGCGCTGTCACTGATGCCTACTCCGAAGAAGTTCCCCCAGGTCAGGTCATCTCCCAGTCCGTCGCAGCGGGCACCTCCCTGGCCCACGACTCCACGGTCGACGTCGTCCTCTCCAAGGGCCGCGAACCCCGGACCGTGCCCACCCTGACCGGCAAGGGTGCTTCCGCCGCCAAGAGTTCGATCGAGGCCCTCGGCCTCGTTGCCTCACCCACCGAGGCCTACTCCGACACAGTCCCCGAGGGACAGGTGATCTCCCAGCAGACCCGCGAGGGTTCCACCGTGTACCGTGGCGACTCCGTCTCCTACACCGTATCCAAGGGACCCGAGATGGTCACCGTTCCTGACGTCGTCGGCCTTCAGCGTCAGGAAGCACACGACAAGCTCGAAGGAGCCGGGTTCACCGTCCAGGAAGACCTGATCCTCGGAGGCTTCTTCAACACCGTGCGCTCGTCCGACCCCGCCGGCGGCAGCAAGGTCAAGAAGGGGTCGACCGTGACGATCTCCATCGTGTGACGCCACGGCGCGGCAACTATCCGCCGCTCGCCGAACTCACCGCACGCGGGGGAGCCTCGAGCACAGAAAGATCCCCGGCCTCGTCCACATGAATGAATGAACGAGGCCGGGGATCCTCTCTCCGCGATAGCTCACTCCTCGTGGGAGGAACCCTTCGCCAGATACTGAGCGACCTGGAATGCCATCTCCAAGCTCTGCTGATGATTCAAACGAGGATCGACGAGCGTCTCGTAACGATCACGCAGCGACTCGTCGTCGATATGCTCGGAGCCGCCAATCACCTCGGTGACGTCGTCACCGGTGAGCTCGACATGCAGGCCGCCCGGCACAGTGCCCGCTGCCTCGTGCGCCTCGAAGAAGCCACGGACCTCGTCCATGACCGTCTCAAAACGACGTGTCTTATATCCGGTCGACGACGTGATCGTGTTGCCGTGCATCGGATCCGTCATCCACGTGATCGGTCGGCCATCCTCGCGCGCCGCCTCAAGCAGCGGAGGCAGCACCTCACGGATGCGTTGCGCACCCATGCGCGTGATGAAGGACAGGCGTCCCTCCTCGCCATCCGGGTTGAGACGGTCGATGAGCGAGAGCATCTGATCGCGTGTCGTGGACGGACCAAGCTTGACCCCAATCGGGTTACGCACGCGCGACAGCAGCTCGATATGAGCTCCCTCCTCCTCGCGCGTCCGCTCCCCCACCCACAGGAAGTGGGCAGACGTGTTGTAGGGCTCGCCCGTACGCGAATCAATGCGCGTCATCGCCGACTCATACTCCAGGAGCAGAGCCTCATGCGAGGAATACAGGTCCACGTCACGCAGCGTCTCAAAATCAACGCCCGCTGCTCCCATGAACTTGATCGCGCGGTGAATGTCGGCGGCCAGCGACTCGTAGCGCGCATACGCCGGATTCGACATGAAGCCCTGATTCCAACGGTGTACCTGCCGCAGATCCGCATAGCCGCCCTTCGTGAAGGCGCGGATCAGGTTCAGCGTCGAGGCCGCATGGTTATACAGGGACAGGAGGCGCTGCGGGTCGGGCTCGCGCGCCTCGGGAGTGAACTCGAACGAGTTGACCGCGTCGCCGCGATAGCTCGGCAGCGTCACGCCGTCGCGCGTCTCCAGGTCGGAGGAACGAGGCTTAGCGTACTGCCCCGCGATACGACCGACCTTGATGACCGGCAGCGACGCGCCGTACGTCAGGACGACAGCCATCTGCAGCAGCGTCTGGATCTTCAAACGCACGTGATCGGCGGTCGCCTCCGCAAAGGTTTCGGCACAGTCTCCGCCCATCAGCACAAAGGCCTCGCCGCGGGACGCCGCACCCATCCACGTGCGCAGGTCATCGACCTCGCCCGCAAACACGAGGGGCGGCTGACGGCGCAGCTGAGCCGTCACCTCGGACACGGACTCGGCATCCGCGTACGAGGGCTGTTGGGCCGCGTCCAGGCCGCGCCACGTATCCCAGGGAGCGCGCTCCCCGGACTCGGGCGACCACAGACGCTCGGGGACGCGGCGGGTGCGAGGCTTACGCACAGGCTCCCCGCCGCGTCCGGGAGTGATGGAAGGAATCACGCGAAGCGACTCACTCGCCAGCCGGCTCGACGCTCTGGCCGATCTCGGCCATCATCTCGAGGAACCACGGAGCCGAGATGTCGAAAGGCTTGCCACCCGCGATGCGCGGGAACGGGATAGCCTTCAGACGATCGTTGTCCTCTTCGTCGTGACCGATGACGCCGGACTCGCCCTTGAACGCGCACTCGACGGCCAGGTCGGTCATCGACTTGATCAGGCGAAGGTCGTCGGCGTTGGCGCGCGAGGAACGCGAGAAGTAGCCGGACTTCTGAACCATGACCTTCTCAGCGTCGATCTTCTCGGCGAACTGCTTAGCGAACCACTGGCCGGGGTTGATCGTGTCGAGCTTGACGTGGCCGAAGGGGTCGCGCTGGACCTCGCCACCGGCAGCCTCGATCTCCGCGATGATCTCGGGGACGCCAGCGCCCTCAGACAGGAAGATGTTGACGTTGCCCTGCTCGTCCATGATCGCCTTGAGGCGCTTGGCCTCGGCGTCCAGATCGATCTTCATCTCGGGCACGAAGATGGCGTGGATGTCCCAACGTTCCTTCGACAGGCCGATCGAGGGCACCCACTCCTGGGTCTTGAGCCACTCGTGGTAGCGGTGCGAACCCGCAGCGGTCAGCCACCCGCAGTGGCGGCCCATGATCTCGTGGATGATGAGCATGCGGGGGTTGGAGCGATGCTCGCCGATAACGTTCTGGGAGTACTCCGACACCTCTTCGGCGGCGGTCCAAGCGCCGAGGGACTGACGGATCGGCACCACGTCGTTGTCGATGGTCTTGGGCAGGCCCACGACGGTCAGGTGGTAGTCGTGCTCCTCCAGGTAGGCAGCAAGGTCGGCGGCCGTCGTATTGGTGTCGTCGCCACCGATGGTGTGCAGGACATCAACGCCGTCGGTGCGCAGCTGCTCGGCAGCCTTCTGCAGCGGATCCTCATCCTCGGCGACGAGGCCGCGCTCGACCAGGTTTTTCTTGTTCGTCAGCTTGACGCGGGAGTTACCGATCGGGGATCCGCCGTAACGGTGGAGGACGGCAGCGTGCTTACGAGCCTCCTCGTCCACCAGCACGTAGTTGCCGGTGAGCAGGCCGTGGTAGCCATTCTGGTAAGCGATGATCTCGACGGAGGGATCAATTTCGTTGTAGCGCTCGATGAGTCCACCGACAGCGGAGGACAGGCACGGGGCGAAGCCACCTGCGGTCAGCAGGGCAACACGACGGACCGACATGAATGTCACCTTTCTCAGGTTGGTTAGGTACGGCCCCGCGCAGATAGGCGAGCCGCGACACCCGGGCTGCCCGATGGGGCTGCCTAGTGCATGGACCCGCGCGTGAGCAGGGCACAGTCCATTCTACCCGGCCCGTGTCACGTTTCGCCAAGGACGCCCGTCCCACGGAACGATGCCGAAGCATCGTCCCGCAAGAGGCGATTACTTGGAGGAATCCTCCTTGTTCTCTTCCTCCGACGTTTCTTCTTCGGGAGCGGTCGGCACGGGCACGTCGGGAGCCGTGCGTCCGCCCGGGGCGGTGCGGCCGTTGGAGGGAACCGGCCCCTCGAACGCGCCCTCGGCTGCCAGCTGGGCCTTGACATCCGCGGCGTACAGGTCGACGTACTCCTGACCGGACAGCAGCATCAGGTTGTACATGATCTCATCGGTGATGGCGCGCAGCACGTAGCGGTCCTTGTGCAGACCCTTGTAGCGCGAGAAATCGAGGGGCTCACCGATGACCATTCCAATGTTGGTGCGCGAGGGGATCTTCTGGCCGATCGGCTGGGCAGCGTGCGTGCCGATCATGGCAACGGGGATGACGGGCGCGCCAGACAGGAGGGCCAGGCGGGCGACGCCGGTCTTGCCTCGGTAGAGGCGACCGTCGGGGCTACGCGTACCCTCGGGGTAGATACCGAAAAGCTCACCCGAGCGCAGGCGCTTGAGTCCGGCGTTGAGCGCAGCCTCGGAGGCGCGTCCGCCGGTGCGATCCACGGGGATGGTGCCGACCGCACGCATGAACTCCTTGGTCATCCAGCCCTTCACACCGGTGCCGGTGAAGTAGTCGGCCTTGCCCATGAAGACGACTTCGCGGTCAAGCATCATGGGCAAGAACACGGAGTCCCACACGGCATTGTGGTTGGAGGCCAGGATGGCGGGCCCCTCGGCGGGGACGTTTTCCTTGCCTCGAATCCACGGGTGATACGCAGCCTTCAGAACGGGACTGCCGGTCGCTTTGAGTGCCTGGTAGAACGCCACTGTGACTCCTCAATTGTCAGCGGGCGCGCGGGCGCGCGTTCGAATTAGTATCAACTCTATGACGAAAGAGACTCACGTGCGCAATTGTTCAGGAAGCATCGCGCCCGTGGGGTCGGACAAACGCTATGCTCGCGAGCTTGTTTCTGACACATTGTCTCGTAGTGCGAGACCGGAGGTTCAGCTGAGCCTCGACGCTGTGGGCACCCCGGCCTCGGACGGGCACTGGGTGGTCGTCGACCTGGAGACGACGGGTCTGGGCGTCGGAGCAGAGATCACAGAAATCGGCGCGGTGCGCGTGCGAGGCGGGCGCCTTGCCGACGAGTTCTCCTCACTCGCGCGTCCCTGCGCGCCAATTCCCCCGTTCATTACCTCCCTGACGGGCCTCACTCCCGCGATGGTCGCCGATGCGGATCCTATCGGACCGGTGTTGGAACGCTTTCTTGAGTGGTCGGGGCTGGAGGGTGAGGATGCGCCTGTGCTCGTCGCTCACAACGCGTCCTTCGACGTCGGGTTCCTGCGCCGAGCGGCGCGCGCGTCGGGGCGTCCCTGGCCGAAGGTCCAGGTTGTGGACACGCTCGGTTTGGCGCGCTTAGCACTGCCCCGTCCGCTCGTGCGTAACCACAAGCTCGGAACCATCGCCTCGTACTTTGGAACCGCGACAGTCCCGGAGCACCGCGCGCTCGGGGATGCGCGCGCGACGGCCGAGGTATTGCTCGGCTTCGTAGACCTCCTGGCCTCGGCGGGCGTCACCGACGTAGAGGACCTGCTGGTCCTCAGCGATGCAGCTCCCTCCCGCCGCCCCGCCACGCCGTCCTTCGTCGCCGAGCTGCCGAGCGCTCCGGGTGTCTATCATTTCGTCGACGTCTCGGGGGATGCGCTCTACGTCGGGTCGGCCTCGTCCCTGCGCTCACGCGTGGGCAGTTACTACACGCGCGCGGAGAAGCGCCCGAAGGTCCAGCGCATGGTGTCTCTGGCGGCCGGGGTGCGCTCTTTTCCCACTGCCTCCGTGCTGGAGGCGCGTGTGCGGGAGCTGCGCGACATCGCGGCGCTGGCACCGCCATACAACTCAGCGTCGCGCAGGCAAGCCAATCAGCACTGGGTCGTGCGCGAAGCAGATCGTGCCATCGTGGTCCCCCGCGTCGGTCTCTCTGACCTGCCCCGGGCGCTCGGCCCCTTCGGCACGCGTGCACACGCCACGCGGGCAGCGAACGCGATTATGCGGGCGCTTTCGGAGAGCGAAGACGCGCAGGCCCCCTCCTTCATCGACGAGGCCGTGGCCGCTTCATCGCTCGCCGTTCCCGAGGCCCTCACCGCGGTCATGACGCGCCTTGGCGCCCAGAGCCTCTTCGAGTCGGCAGCCCGCGCGCGCGACGAGCTCGGTGCCTACATGGCGGGCGTTGAACGCGCGACGATGCGCCCGATCCTCGCGGCACCGCGCATTGTGTGGGGCGCGCGCCGAGACGCGGGCGAACCCGGATGGGTCATGCATGTGGCGTCCTATGGGCGCTACATCAATTCGGTCGTGGTGCCGCCCCGAACCGATCCCACTGCGTGGATCGAGGTCCTGACATCGACGCCTGTGCTCGAGGTCGATGGACTCGCGGCACAGGCAGCATCATGGTCGGAGAGCGCGCTCATCTGCGCCCAGCTGAGCGAGCCGGGCACGCGCCTCATCGCGTGGGAGTCTCCCCTGCCATGGGCGGCACCGATGCTCAGCCCCCTACGCGACGGGCGGCTGCGTGAACTCCTCGCTCACGCAACCGCCCATCCGCACGAACGCTCGCGCGCGTAGGCGCGAACAGGCTGTTAGGCGTTGGACGCGGCCACCCAGCGTTCAACCAGGCGTGCTCCGACACCGTCCGCGAGAGCAGCAAGGCCGCGATCAACCGCGACGCGCATGCGCTCCTCGAAGTCGGCGGGACTGACCGGGTTGTCCAGGCCCTCCCAGGCCAGGATGCCCGCACCAACGTTGAGGGCGACGGCGTCGCGCACGGCATCTGCTCCACCACCCGAGAGGACCTCGCGGGCCACGGCAGCATTCTCAACGGCTTCGCCACCGGCCAGGTCTTCGATGGTCGCCGACGCCATGCCGAGAGAGTCACGAGCGTCGAAAGCAACCTCGCTGACGTGACCACCGTTCACGATCCACACCTGGTTCGTATCAGTTGTCGTCAGCTCGTCAAGTCCCGTGGTCGCGCCGCGGAAAACAAGGGCGGACAGCCCGCGCGACGCATAGACCCCCGCCATGAGGCGCGCGTTTTCTTCCTTGGCCGCACCGATTGCGCAGGCTTGCACCTTCGCGGGGTTCGTCAGCGGACCAAGCACGTTGAAGGCCGTCGGGAAGCCGAGCGCGCGGCGCACCGGGGCGGCAAAGCGCATCGACGGGTGCATTTTGTTAGCGAAAAGGAACGCGATGCCGACCTCATCGAAAATGGAGCGCAGCTGATCAACCTCGACGTCCAGGTTGACGCCCAGCGCCTCGATCACGTCGGCAGAACCGGACTTCGACGTGGACGCCCGGTTACCGTGCTTAACGAGAGGAATGCCCATCGCGGCCAGCACGATCGCGGACATGGTCGAAATGTTGACGGTCTTGTAGCCGTCCCCGCCCGTGCCGACGATGTCGAGGGCGCGGCTGGGCAGGTCCACGCGCTGCGCGTGATCCTGCATGCCATCAGCGAGGCCATGGATCTCCTCGACTGTGGCTCCCTTGACCGCCATGGCAGTCAGGAAGGAGGCGAGGCGGGCTTCACCCAGCTCGCCGCTCATCACCTGGTCCATGAGCCAGTAGGACTGGTCGTAGTCCAGCGACTCACCGGCGATGAGAGAAGCGATGATCGGACCCCATTCGCGCCGACTCATCGGGCTGCCCCGCGCAAGACCTCGGCGACAGTTTCCTGAAGGATGATCGGGTCAATCGGGTCGGAAACCGTGGCGGTGGCACCGGCCCAGGTGGCCAGCCACTCGTCCTGGGGGCGCGCCGTCAGGAAAATGATCGGGGGAACGCCGTCGCGGGTCTCCTGGAGATCCTGGGCGACGGACATGCCGCCCTCCTTCTTTGACTCGGCGTCGAGGACGAGCAACGCGAAATCCTGCTGGTCGAAGGCGTCGCGCACGCCGAAGCCGGTGGCGGCCTCCACCCATTCAATGCGGGGCGTGTCCTTAGACGCGCGCAGACCGATGCCGTTGATGACGGCGGCGCGCTTGTCCTTATCGTCGCTGAAAACCAGGATTCGAACGGTTTCGTCGCTCATGGAAACTCTCCTTGCGTGTGTGGCGTAAATAGACGCGTTGGCCACATTCTAACGGGTTGCGGGCAGCTCCCCCACTGGGAGCCGCCCGCAACCGTTGACTGGAATCAAGTCGGAGTCAATTACTCCATCGAGGACACGCCGACGATATCGACGATCATGACGCTCGCCTGAGCCGAAGCGCCCGACTGCCCGCCTGCGCCAGGAATCGGGGTGACCAAGAGGAGACGGGAACCAACCGTGTACCCGGCCAGACCGGCATCGGTCACGGGAGCTTCTTCAACTGCCTGCGCCCAGGTCGACTCAGTCTGTCCCTGCGCTCCGAATCCACCGGCGACCGCCTTGTACAGGAACGTCTGGCCGTTCGCCAGCTCCTCGCCGCTTCCCTTGTAGACCGTGTAGATCTTGCGTTCGGTCGGGACGCTCTGAGACTCGTCGATCGCCAGAGTCGGTTCGACGCCAGCGTCACCGGACACGGTGATACCGGCGGGCAGTTCCTCGCCGGTCGCAGTCGCGCCGGTCAGGACAGATGCATCGGCGATCTTCTGAGTGCTCGCTGCCAGGATGTCAACCACGAACACCAGCGTGGAGTTCGCCGGGATCGAGGCGTTTGCCTGGGACCCGTAGCCGAGCGAGGAAGGAATAACCAGCTCGACGCGATCACCGACGTGCGTGTGGGCCAGACCGTAACCCCATCCCTTGACGACCTTACTGAGGGGGAACTCGATCGGCTGGCCCTTCGTGTAGGAGGAATCGAAGACGGTGCCGTTCCACAGCGCGCCAACGTAGTTGACCTTCACCGTCGCACCGGGGCACACGAGCGCGCCGTCACCCTGCTTGAGGGTCTTCACCAGGACCTTGTCGGTGGGTTCAGAACCCGTTCCCGCGGCGATGACGGGGGTGTCGTCACCCGTGACACCGGGGAAAGACCCCTTTCCGGAGCGGTCAACGAACTTCTGCTGGTCCGCGGAATCGTCGGTCGCACACGCGGAGTAGTCGATCTCGCTTGCCGAGACGGCGGGAGACGCGGACGACGTCGTGTTGGACGAGGAGGTCAGGTCGGTGCAGGCGGAGAGGCCAAGTGCGAGGGCAACAGCGCCAGCGAGGGCGCCGAAGCGGCGCAGGGAGGACATCATGGGTGGGAGTCTCTTTCGGCTCAGTGGAAGGATTCGCCGCAGGCACAGGTGTTCTGGGCGTTCGGGTTGTCGATCGTGAAGCCCTGACGCTCGATGGTGTCAGCGAAGTCAATCGTGGCACCACTCAGGTAGGGCACGCTCATGCGGTCGACGACGACCTCGACGCCGTCGAAGGAACGGATAGCGTCCCCGTCGAGCATGCGGTCATCGAAGTAGAGCTGGTAGATCAGGCCCGAGCAGCCACCGGGCTGCACGGCGATACGCAGGCGCAGGTCGTCGCGACCCTCCTGCTCGAGGAGGCTCTTCACCTTCGCGGCAGCGACGTCGGTGAGGGTGACCTCGTGGGTGGGAGCCTGAGTTGTGGACTCGGACATGGTGCTCCTTATCGTGCTGAATAGACGTATGCGCTTGACACAGTACTCCCCCGGCTGCGCCCCGCGCGAGAGGTGGGATGCGCGCTTAGCGTAACCACGTGCGCGCGATGCGTCTCCCGGCCTCGCGAAGGGTGACGCGCGCCTCCGTCTCGAAGACGCCGTGAAGTCCCCACTCGGCTCGCTCCACATGGGACAGGCTGGAACGGACGGTGCAGCCGACGACCGGAAGTGCGTGCGCTCCAGCAGCTTTCGTCAGTGAGTCGAGCGTGGACGTAGCCAGCAGCGGCGAGGCCAACTCCGGTTCTGCCACGATCACCAGATCGGCGGACTCTAGCGCTTTATCGAGGATGAGGAGGTCATCGAGCAGCACTCCTGTGGGAACGATGCGCCCTCCGCTGGCAGCGATGATCGCGCCCACGCCGCCCCCCGCTCCGGATCCATAGCCGCGCGCAGGATGACCGAAGGAACTCTCAATTAACTGGCGACGCCCCAGCGGCCGGTGCGCGAAGGCCTGCGTCAGCAACCCCGTGAGCGCTGTGTTCTGTTCCTCAATGGGGGTGAGGTCGGGGGCGACCGCGAGCACCGAATCGAGGCCCAGCAGGGGCCGAGGCGTTGAGGCGGCGCACACGAGGTCGGTGCCACTGGCCGCGACCAGTTCCTCGGCGCGCGTCAGGGCAGCGGGCAGTGCGTCGCCGCTCACCTCGGAGTTGGCCACGCCGAGCAGGCCCGCCAGGAAGCCAAGTCCGCAGTCAGGAGAGGCGTTGTGGCCGCCTTCGACGACGACCCTGGACTCCCCCAGCGCCATCGCCACACGTTCACCAGCCTCACGAGTCGAGGCCACGTCCGTGGGGACGCGCACGAACGAGGCCTGGGAGCGCGAGGCGGCCACGGCCTCGTCGAAGGTGGGGCCAGCCCCGAACGGCAGGAGCACCGGCTCCGCGTCCGCGCAGCCGGCGAGAACGCCCTGGCTGATCTCCCCCAACGCGACGCCGGTCGGCAGGAGGGGACGTGCCCCATCCCACCGACCGGCTACGACGACTCGCCTCACAGGGAGGCCAGGCGGGTCAGCAGCAGCGCCTCGGCGAGGATCGCGGCCTTCAGATCCGGGATCGACTGCGACTCGTCCTCGGAGTGCGCGTTCGTCAGCGGATCCTCAACGCCCGTGACGACGACCTGCGCGCCCGGGAAGATACGCTGGAAGTCCGAAATGAACGGGATCGAACCGCCCACGCCAATGTTGACGGAGGGCACGCCCCATGCCTCGGTCAGGCACTCGTGCAGAGTCTTCGTGACCGGAGAGTCCATGTCAGCCTGGTAGCCGGCACCTGCGTCCTCGCACGTGACCTCGACACGCGCGCCGAAGGGAACATGGGAGAGCAGGAAGTCAGCCAGCTTGGCCTGCGCCTGCGCGGGATCCACACCCGGCACCGTGCGCATCGACAGACGGAAGCGCGTATGCGGGGCGATCGTATTTGAGGCGTTAGAGACGGGGCGGGCATCGAAACCGATGACGGAGATCGACGGCTTCGTCCACATGCGAGCCGCGATATCACCGGAACCGGCCAGCTGCAGGCCCTCAACCATTCCTGCTGCCTCGCGCAGTTCCTCCTCCGGCCAATCAACGTCCGCGTGATCCGAGCCACCCAGACCCGGCACCGCGACGTCGCCCTTGTCATCAAAGAGAGACGCAATCAGCATCGAGGAAATCGCGACCGAATCGAGCAGGGGGCCGCCAAAGGCACCCGAGTGAACCGCGTGATCCGCGACCGTGACGTCAACCGTCACGATAGCGTTACCACGCAGCGTCGACGTGACGGCGGGTTCGCCCGGCTTCCAATTCGACGAGTCCGTCACGACGATGACGTCAGCGGCGAGCTCATCCTTGTGAGCATCCAGGAAGGCAGTGAAGGACGGAGAGCCGATCTCCTCCTCACCTTCGATGAAGACGACAACGTTGACAGGCAGGTCCGCGCCCAGGATGGACAGCGAACCCAAGTGGACGGTCACGCCAGCGCCGTCGTCAGAGGAGCCACGCCCGTAAATACGGTCGCCGCGCACCTCAGCCTTGTAGGGATCCATGCTCCAACGGCTCAGCTCACCCACCGGCTGCACGTCGTGGTGGGCGTACAGGAGGACGGTCGGTACACCCTCAATATGGGGCGTGTGGGCGACAACGGCGGGCTTGCCCTCCGTGCCATCCTCGGCCGTCTCTCGCAGGACCTTCGCAGCCAGGCCCAGAGCCTCAAAACGCTCCCTCAGATGCTCGGCACTGCGCTCCAGGTCAGCCGCGTGAGCCGGGTCCGACGACACCGACGGAATAGCGACCAGCTGCGTGAGCTCCTCCAGGAGAGACGGGAAAGCAGCCTCGAGGCGCTCCCTTAAAACGGACGTCGACAATTCATGTGAAGTTTCAGCCATACGCACAGGGTAGACCATGACAGTGCACGGCGGGGGGCCTATCGGCTAGCCTTGGAGCGTGTTTGGACGAAACAAAAACAACAGCGACGAGACCTCAACGACCGTCGAGCCTGTCTCGACCACGCCCGGCGGCAAAAAAGGTCGCCCCACGCCGAAGCGCAAGCAGGCCGAGGCCGCCCGCCTTCACCCCCTCGTACCCGCGGACCGCAAGGAAGCAAAGCGGGCAGCGAGGGCGGCGCGCAACGCCCGCTGGGAAGCCGAACAGCGTGCCCTGGTAACGGGCGATGAGAAGCATCTGCCCGCGCGCGACAAGGGAAGCGCACGCCGCTTCGTGCGCGACTACGTCGATGCCCGCCACTCGTTCTCCGAGTGGGTTCTCCTCGTCATGATGGCCTCCATCATCCTCATCATGATCCTCTCGCTCTTTGGCAACAAGATCCCCGAGCAGACGCAGGTCTACATCCTCTACGCCTCCACGATCCTCATGTACGGTGCCTTCATCGCCACCGGCGTCGAGGCCGTGCTCGTGTGGCGTAGGATCAAGAACGCCTTCACGCAGGAACACCCCCGCGACGAGATCCCGCGCGGCACCGGCTACTACACCTTCTCGCGCATGATCATGCCGCGCCGCTGGCGCTCCCCGCGCCCCCAGGTAGCACGCGGAGAGTTCCCCAAGTAACCCCCACGGCATTCTCACTCACGGCCCCGCACCCATCCACAGGGTGTGGGGCCGCGGCTGTTGTTTCCACAGGCCTGCCTCGTGTTGCCCCGCTATCCACAGGGTGGCGCACGCGGCTGGAGTTGAGCGAGTCCAGGGCGCGATCCTGACATACATGCGGCACCAACGCCGCCCCTACCGGAAGGACACCGCCATGCGCGTCTCACTCACGCTCACCGCCACCTCACAGGTCCACATCGATGACGAGGACACATCGGTGACGCTCCGTGCCACCCCCACCGGCGAGGCCACCACGGCCTCGACCGTTCCCATCCCCGCAGACAACCCGACCGATTGGGTCCCCGACTCCACGCAGGACACCACAGCCTCGGCGCAAACGGAACCCGGCGTCGAATCTCCGTATGAGGACCCCACCGAGGAGGGGCCGGTGCGCGAGGGTATGTACGGACCCATGCACTGGCTCGACGACCGCCACGTGACGGCGTTGCTCGCTCCCTACATCTGCGAAGGATGGGACACGGGCGACTACGCGCGCTTCGCTGATCTGTCGGGCGAAGAGGCGCGCAGGCTGCGCACGCTCCTGCCTCCGCTCGCACGCGATGACCGACAGAACAACGCGCCGCGTATCTCCGACCTGCTGCGTGCTGCCACCCGAATTGACGGTCTCACGCTCGAAGGATATGTCATCCGCGCTCCCCGCTGGGACGAGCGCGTCAGCATCGACACCGTATGCGTCCCCGAGTCCGCGATCATCGCACACACCGGACGCCCCATTGACGACGCCTCCTGTCCGTCGTACGAACACTGGCTGACCCTCGCTCAGGTCCTCGGGCTGGGAGCAGACGCCGTCCCTCCCGACGAGATGCGATTCCTCGTGCGAGACGCATCATCCGCGCGCTGGTGGTGGGCATGGTGGGACTAATCAACTACCCTTGGAGCTATGATCCGACGCGCGTACAACTGGACCTTCCGACACTTCATTTCGCGTTCTGACCCGGAGCAGGCACACCACCTGGGCCTGGGTGCGATCTCCCTCGCAGGGCGCTGCGCTCTCACGCGGGGACTCATGCGGGCCACCCTGGGCTACATGGATCCCCTGCGTCGACCGACCCGCATCGTCGGCGGTGTCGAGGTCCCGCTCATGCTGGGTCACCGCGAGCTGCCCTCGCGCCTCGGCCTCGCCGCCGGCATGGACAAGGACGCCGAAGCAGTCCTGGGTATGAGCGCCCTGGGCTACGCCTTCGTCGAGATCGGCACCGTGACACCGCGCCCGCAGCCGGGCAACGAGGCGCCACGCCTATGGCGCCTCATGGAGGACCGAGGCCTGCGCAACCGCATGGGATTCAACAACGCGGGCGCGGACGCGGCCGCCGAGAAGTTGCGCGAGCTGCGCTCCACCCACGCGGGCCGCGCCGCCATCGTGGGTGCGAACATCGGCAAGAACAAAGTGACCCCCGAGGCCGAGGCCCCCGCCGACTACGAATACTGCGCGAAGACGCTCGCCCACTGGGTCGACTTCGTCGTCGTCAACGTCTCTTCCCCCAACACTCCCGGCCTGCGTGACCTGCAGTCGGTCGACCACCTGCGCCCGATTCTCCAGGCCGCACGACGCGGCTGCGAGGCCGGCGCACCGGACCGCGTCATGCCCCTCTTCGTCAAGATCGCGCCCGATCTGGCCGACGAGGACATCGTCGCCGTCGTCGAGCTGACAAAGGAACTGGGCTTGGCGGGCGTTGTGGCCACGAACACGACGATCAACCACGACCTGGGTGAGGGCGGTGTCTCCGGCGCTCCCCTGCTGCCCCGCGCGCTCGAAGTGGTGTCCCTGGTGGCACGCCACCTCGACGACGAACAGATCCTCATCGGGACGGGCGGCATCTCCTCCCCCGAGGACGCGCTGCGCATGATCGGCGCGGGTGCCGACCTGGTCGAGGCCTTCTCCGCCTTCATCTTCGAGGGTCCGTCCTGGCCGGGCGAGGTCTCTCGCGCCCTCCAGCGCGCCTGAGGAATAACGTGATCATCGAACTGACCAGCGCCGATCTGTCTGCGGATCCACACCTGGACGACTACACGCGCCTCAAAGACGTCAAGCTACGGTCGAAGATCGAGCCGGAACGCGGACTGTACATGGCCGAATCCGCCAACGTCATCGAACGGGCCATCCGGGCGGGGCACCGGCCCCGATCCTTCCTGATGTCGGCACGGTGGCTGGAATCCCTGACGCCACTCATTAAGCGCGCCACGGGATCCGGCGACGGCGCTGACGTCCCGGTCTTTGTGGCCGAGGAGGACGTGCTGGAGCACATGACGGGCTTCCATCTGCACCGCGGCGCTCTGGCCGCCATGCAACGCCCCCTCCTGCCCTCCCTTGGCGAGCTGCTGGCCACCGCCCGAGACGGCGCGCCCGCACGGCGCGTCGTCGTCCTGGAAAACCTAGTCGACCACACGAACGTGGGCGCAGCCTTCCGCAGCGCAGCGGCGCTCGGCGTGGACGCAGTCCTCGTGACCCCGCAGTGCGCGGACCCGCTCTATCGGCGATCCGTGCGCGTCTCGATGGGCACCGTTTTCCAGGTGCCGTGGACTCGCCTGGAATCCTGGCCCGGCGATATCAAGGCGCTGCAAGAGGCTGGCTTCACCGTCGCGTCCCTCGCTCTGTCGGATGATTCCGTCTCTCTCGACGACTTCGCAGCGCTGCCCGCCCTCCAAAGGCCGGGCGCGCGCCTTGCGATGGTCATGGGAACCGAGGGCGACGGCCTCGGCAGGCGCACTATCGCCGCCTCCGACTACACCGTCAAGATCCCCATGGACCACGGGGTCGACTCCCTCAACGTCGCGGCTGCCTCCGCCGTCGTCTTCTGGGCGACTCGCGGGATCGGAGCCTAGGCAACCGCACTCGCTGAGCGACGTACAACGAAACGAGGCCGGAGCTGGATACCCAGCCCCGGCCTCGTACCGTAGTCGTCTCTGCGTCAGCTCAGGGAGTCAACGAGTTCGCGGATAACCTCGACGCACTCTTCCCAACCCGACACGCCGCGCGTCGCGTAGCCGGCGGCCTTGACGGGGTAGTCGTTGCCCTCGGGATCCAAGCGGTCGCCGATGAAGAGCATCTCGGAGGCCGGAATCCCCGTCTCCTCGACGAGCTTGCCCATGCCGTAGGCCTTGTCGATGCCACGCGTCGTAATGTCGACCGAAGTCGAGCCACCGCCGCGCACATCCAGCTCCGGCACATCGGGCTGCACCGCATCACGCAGAGCAGCCTTCTTGGTCCCATCCGGGTCCCACGCGCGCTTCGCGTCGAGGGGTGCCTCCTGCCCGAGCGCCGAGAAGGTGATCTGAGAGCCACGGTCCTCGATGATGTTGCCCCATGGGTTCTCCTCCCACAGGCCAAGCTCGCGGGCATGGCGCTCCAGGGATTCGATGACGCGGGCGGCCACCTCAGGGTCCAGGTCGTGCGCGTAACGCTCGACCCACTGCCCGCCCTCGAAGCGGTAGTAGCGAGTGCCGCAGGTCGGCATCAGGTGCAGACGCGAGAGTTCCTCGTCGGAGGCGTTCAGGTTGTCGAGTACCTGCGTACGGAACTGCCCCATCTGGCCACCGGAGATGATGCACACCTCCACATGGTCCAGCAGGGACCGCAGCGCGACGTCCATGCGTGCGGGCAGCGGCGACTTCGAGGGGGCCAGCGTGTCATCGAGATCAAAGGCAACGAGCTTCACGATTGACACCCTACCGGCTGGCGGCCTGGTCGGCATCGATAGCGCGCTGGGCAGCCTCAGTTTCCTCGTCCGTGGGGACGGGGAGGATCTGCAGCATGACGACGGAAGCGACGAGGCCACCCCACACGAGCAGGATCGTCAGAATCATCAGGGCGATAGCGGGAGCGGTCACTTGGCGCCTCCTTCGGTCGAAGCGGTCTCCTCGGCGTCTTCCGCGAGGATCTGAGCGACCGTCGCGTGGGTATCCACCGGGCGGTGCTTCCACGGGATGAGGGTGAAAATCAGAGACGCGATGACCGCGACCGCCACAGAACCCCAGCCGAAGATCAGCACGTAGCTGCTGGGGTAGCCCTCGTAGCCATCCTTCAGGACCTTCACGATCGACATCGCCATCATGACAAAGAGGACGACCGGGATGACGATGCCAACGAGGGGCTCCCAGAGCTTGGGGACCTTCACGCTGGACACCGAATTGAGGTGTGCACGGAGCACCCCAAGGCGGGGGCCGGCGACTGCGCACAGCACGGCGAACAGGATCGCCGAGGACACGACGCCAACCGAGTTGATGAAGTTGTCGACGATGTCGAGGTTGTTCAGGCCCGATCGGGTGCCGAAGAGCACCAGCGAGATGGCGGTGGCGGGAACGCCAAGAACAAGAGCCGAGCGAGCGGGCGACCAGCCGAACTTGTCCTGCAGGCCACCGGAGACGACCTGAAGCAGGGAGAGCAGAGAGGTGACACCGGCCAGAACGAGGGACGAGAAGAAGAGCACGCCGAAGAGGGGCCCACCGGGCATCATCGAAATGATCTTCGGGAAGGTCACGAAGGAGAGGATCGGGCCGGTCAGGCCCTCAACCTCGGAGACGCTCACGCCACCCTGGTGTGCCATGAAGCCGATAGCGCTGAAGACGCCAATGCCAGCGAGGATCTCGAAAGAGGAGTTCGCAAAGCCAGCGACCAGAGCGGTGCCCGTCAGGTTCGACTTACGCTGGAGGTAGGAGGCGTAGGTCAGCATGATGCCGAAGCCCACGGACAGCGAGTAGAAGATCTGCGCGAAGGCGGCCAGCCACACGTTGGGGTCGGCCAGCGCGCCCCAGTTCGGGGTGAAGAAGGCGTTGAGGCCTTCAATGGCGCCCGGCAGAAAGATTGCTCGAACGACGAGCGCAAGGAAGAGGATGACGAGGAGCGGCAGGAAGACCTTGTTCGCAGCCTCGACGCCCTTGGACAGGCCGCGACCGATGACGAAGAGCACGAGAACCCACACGAGAGCAAGCGGGATCATGACGGCCCATGCAGGGGCCCACGAGAAGGTGTCGCCAGGAACCTTCTCAAGGAAGGACTCCAGGAAGAACGTCGTCGGATCGGCACCCCAGGCCTCGTTCACGGAGTAGATCGTGTACTGCACGCCCCACGCGAGGACGGCGCCGTAGTAGACCATGATGACGAAGCACACGAAGGTCTGGAACCAGCCGATGAACTCGCCGCCTCCAATGATCTTACGCAGTGCCCACGGCGGTGAACCGCGGAACTTGTGGCCGACCGCGTAGTCGAGCCACAGCATGGGGATACCGACGAAGATCAGGGCAACCAGGTACGGGACCAGGAAGGCGCCGCCGCCGTTGGAGTAGGAGACGCCGGGGAAACGCCAGATGTTGCCCAGGCCGATGGCCGAGCCGATGGCTGCCAGGAGGAAGCCTGTCTGGCCGCTCCACGAGTCGCGCGCGCGGGGCGCGGGGCGGGATGCGGAGGATGACATGAATCGTGTTCCTTGGATTCGTTTGATTTTGGGATAATGCTCAGTCAGACTATGGCCGTTACACGAGGATGTCAGCTACAGTCCACGATATAGACCGTGCTTTTGACCTCTTTTTGACGAGGCCATGGCTGGTTTGTGGGTCAGCGCCGGATTGCGCCGGGCACCGTCGGGCGGGTCAAGCCACCAGTCCGAGGCCGTGGAAAAGCGCGGCAATACCGACGACAACGGGCAGGGAGGCGAAGGTCGTCACGAGGACGGTTCCCTGCGCGATGCGCTCCCCCGCCTTCGCCCGAGTGGCCGCGATGTAGGCGTTCTGCGCGGCTGGCAGGGCAGCCATGATGGTCACCGACATGAGGGCCGGACCGGTCAGCCCAAGCAGCACTCCGACGCCGCACGCGATAGCGGGCTGGAGGGCGAGTTTGCAGGCGATAGCGCAGGTGGTCGCCGCAATACCGGAATCCCCGGACGCCGAACGACGATCCACGAGGGACGCCCCAAAGGATAAGAGGATCATCGGGGGCGCTGCTGACCCCAGCATCGAGGTCGATACGTCGAGGAGCGTCGGCATCGGCCACCCCGCGGCGGAGAACAGGAAGCCACACGCCGCTGCAATGACCATGGGATTGCGCGCCACGACCTTCGCAACACCGAGCACCGACGGGCGCTGCCCCGACCCCACTAGATCGGCCAGGACGAAAAACATCGGGGTGAAGAAACCCAGCTGAAACACCAGGATGGGAACAACAGCGGAGGCGTCGTTCAAGACGTAGACGGCGATCGGGATGCCGATGTAGGCCCCGTTGTTCAGGGACGAGGCCATGGCCCCCAAGGTGGTTTCCCCGCGCGACAGGCGCAGAAACAGGCGTGCGACAAGCACGAAGAGCAGTGCGGTGCCCACGCCCGACGCGGCGGCCACAGCGAGCGGAGCGCCAAAAACTCCGGACGTGCCGGTCGAGACAATCGCGTGGAACAGCATCGCTGGGCTGGCCACCCAATACGTTGCCGATGCGAGGGAGCCAGCGGCATCAGGGCCGAGTGCACCCCCTCGGCGAGCGATCCAGCCGACGCCGATGATGAGAGCGATCGCCAGGACCGACCAGACGATCGATACCATGCGAGTGGGAAACCCGTCAGCGCCAGGCGGCCACGGCCTCGTCGACCTTCGTCAGGGCCGATGCGATCGCCATGTGCATGTCCAGGTACTGGTAGGAGCCCAGGCGCCCGCCGAAGAGAACGTCCTTCTCCCCCGCGCTCATCTCCCGGTAGGCCGCGAGCGTCGAGCGATCCGACGGCGAGGCGATCGGGTAGTAGGGTTCGTCGCCGGGGCGCGCGAATCGCGAGTACTCGCGCTGAATGATCGTATTGGTCGCACCGCGTCGATCCCTCTCGGGGTGCAGGTGGGCGAACTCGTGGATGCGCGTGAAGGGGACGTCGCGGTCCGAGTAGTTCATGACCGAGCAACCCTGGTAGTCGGGAACGTCCACGACCTCGGTCTCAAAATCGAGAGTGCGCCAGCCGAGTTCGCCGGCCTCGTAGTCGAAGTAGCGGTCGATCGCGCCCGTGTAGACGACAGGCACCTGGCCAACCGTCGCGGCCTTCGAGAAGGGCGAGGCGCCGTCGAAGAAGTCCACGCCCGTGTGCACGCTGATGCGCGGGTGGTCAACCATGTTCGCGATCCACGCTCCGTAACCGTTCAGGGGCAGACCCTCGTAGCGGTCCTGGAAGTAGCGATTCTCGTAGGTGAAACGCACGGGCAGGCGCGTGATGATGGAGGCGGCCAGCTCGCGCGGGTCGGTCTGCCACTGCTTGGCCGTGTATCCGGCGATGAATGCGTCGTAGAGCGGGCGACCGATCAGGCTGATCGCTTTCTCCTCAAGGTTGTCGGGTTCGCCCGTGATTTCGGCGGCCTGCTGCTCGATGAGCGCGCGGGCCTCGGTCGGCGAGTAGGCGGCGCCGAAGAACTGGTTGATCGTACCCAGGTTGATGGGCAGCGGGTAGACGACGCCCCGGTAGTTGGCGTAGACGCGGTGGCGGTAGTCGTTGAATGCTGTGAAGCGGTTGACGTAGGACCACACGCGTTCGTTCGACGTGTGGAACAAGTGGGTGCCGTAGCGGTGCACCTCGACGCCCGTGGCCTCGTCGATGGACGAGTAGGCGTTGCCTCCGATGTGGTCGCGGCGCTCGATGACCGTCACGTTCATACCGAATCGCTCCGCGGCCTCGCGGGCGAACGTCAGGCCGAAAAAGCCCGATCCAACAACGAGCAGATCCACGCCGCTCCCCTTTCACTTGATTAACACCATCGTATCCGCCCAGGCCGGGGCGTGCTGGAACGGGGACGAGGCCGGGGCGCGGACACGCTCAAACAGAGAGGTGACGCTCACCTATTCTTGTTCCATCTGCTGACATGTCGGGTGGCTCCGCACGCTAACCCGCTGTCCAGGACGTGGGCGACCCCGCCTACGTTCCGGTAAGCGGGTTGAGGTGCGGGACAGAGGGTCATGTGAGCGTGTACGTTGAAGTCCTGGAGAGGCCGGATGTCGCCCGCCACTGATTGGTTCCGACGATCCTGCTGTCATCGTCTCCTACCTGCCGTCACTGTCAACGGGAAAGAACGACCAATGATCATTCACACTCAGCGCCTGTGCTTGCGCCCCTGGAGCGACGCGGACGCTCCCGCGCTCTTTGAGCTGGCCCGCGATCCCCGCATCGGGATGCTGTGCGGATGGAAGCCCTACGAGCGCATCGACGATGCACACGAGGCACTGTCGACTTTCCTGGCGGCACCCGACAGCTACGCGGTGACGCTGTCATCAACCGGTGAACTGGTCGGCTCAATCGCACTGCGCATTGACACAGACTCCCCCGAAGCGACCGTCGCTGACATCGGATACTGGATCGGCGCGCCCTACTGGGGTAACGGCTACGCGAGCGAGGCGGGGCGCGCCATCATCGAGCGCGCGAGGGAACTGGGCGTCGAGACAATCATCTTGAAGTACTTCGACGGAAACGATGCGTCGCGACGCGTCTCAGAAAAGCTCGGCTTTACGTGGCGAAGCCGCGAGGAGGGCGTGGAATACCCGCTCATCGGTAAGCACCTCACCGTCCACTGCACCGAGCTGGCGCTCGCCGCGCACTGACGGCGCTCGTTAGTTGAAGCCGAGGACCGCAGCCGCGACCTTGTAGCCGCCGCGCACGACCATCGGGGAAGCGTGGCGCACGAGGCCGGCGAGCAGATCCTTGCGCAGACGCTCCGTGGCTTCGGGGTTGATCTGGTCCATGGTCTCCCAGATCTGTTCCTTGAGGGCCAGGTGCTCAGGTGTGCCCGACAGCTGAGCCATGACGGAGCAGACGACGGCGTTGATGCGCAGGTAGTGGACCATGTAGCGCCACAGCTTATCCTCGACCTCGGCGCGCGGAGGCAGCGCACGGGTCATGGCCTCGTTCACCCGCGCGAGCTGATCCAGGCGCGTGATCATGACCTTCTCGTTGACGGACTGGTCGTCGCGCCCGATGAAGTAGTGGTAGAGGTCCACGTCCAGGTAGCGGATCGTGGAAATGTAGGGCAGTGGCACGAACGAGTAGAGGTAGTCCACGTAGAACGTGTGTTCGGGCATGACCAGGCCGGAGGCTCGCACGACTTCGGTGCGCATGGTCAAGGCGTGCATCATCAGGTACTGGTCGTAGCGGCACCGCCGCAGGTCCGCCCAGCCGAAGGTGCGTCCGCGCGGCAGGACGTTGCGGTAACGGATGACGGCCTTGTGGGCCTTTCCCTGCTTGTCGTAGACGTAGTTGGTGACGAGCAAGTCGAGGTGACGCCCGGCTTCGCGCTCCTGGCGCAGGAGGTCGAGCACCGCGTTCGTGGCGCGACGGTCCAGCCAATCGTCGGAGTCGACAACGCGCACGTGCGTGCCGGTAGCGGCAGCGAGGCCGGCGTTGACGGCACCGCCGTGCCCCTTGTTCTCCTGGTGAATGACCTTGACGGAGGGGTAACGAGCGGCCCACTCGTCGGCGATCTGTGCGGTTCGGTCCTTCGAGCCGTCGTTCACGATGATCGCCTCGAGTTCGTCGCCGTATCCGACGAGCGTGGTTAACGCCCGGTCAATGTAGTCCTCGGAGTTGTAGGCGGGCACGATCACGGTCAGAAGGGGCGTGCTCATGGGTTCTCCTCTCGCAGGTCTGGCAGTAGTCTACTGTGCCTGATTCACCTGCGCGCTCTCCTTGAGATCTTCCTGTGCGAAAATCGCTGTGACGAGTAAGAAAACACCCCACAAGGACATGGCTACAGCGGTGGGCATGGTGGACAAAACGCACGCACTCGCGTACTAGAATGCTATCTTCCTGACCAAGGAGTTCGATGTGACGGTGACCTGACGGTGAGCATTGAAGGTGCTGGCCTGTGCGGTCGCGGTGTGCAATCCTTCAGGCGCACCATCAGTGCTTCGCTGCCTGGATCAGTATTCTTGTACGGCGTTGCCTGACAAGGACGAGGCCGAGGCCGAGGCCTCGTCATCGGGTCTGGTCAAGTTCACGCTGGGTAGCCTTGTTGGCACGCGCGTTGGCGCAATAACGGATCGCTAGACGCGTGATACCTCGCCAGAAGTGGCCGTTAATGACCTCCACGACCGCGTCGATCATGCCTGTGCTCACAGAACCGTTCGAAAACTTGGTGAGCGACCTCAGCGGCATGTTGAGCGCGAAGTGAACGTTGAGGTCCGGGATGCCCTTAGCGTCAGCCTTCGCTTTGTCGGCGTGTAGCTTGCGGCCCGCCAATCGGGCAAGCCAGCTCTTGGCACGGATCAGATCCGTCATCAGGTCGAACGCCGTGATGTCTTCCCTCGGGTGAGCGGTAGGAATGGTGCGACCCAGCAGGACCGCGAACTCTCCGTTGGTAATGCCCGCGACGTCGGCGTTCAGGTAGTGTCCGAGGGCCGGGTCGATTGGCGAGGGCGTGGTCCCCTCGACTTCAAGGGTGGCGCTCAGCGGCGTGTCCTCCACGTTGCGCCCCACATGGATCGTCCAGGTTCCAGCCTCGGTCTCCCACGCTCCACGTGAGGTCTCCCAGTGGCGGAAGGTGTAGCGATCAAAGGGGATGGTGACGCGCACAGATTCACCGGCTGGAACGACAACCTTGGTGAACCCCTTAAGTTCGCGCGCAGGGCCGAAGACGCCGCCCGGGGCGCTTACATAGAGCTGAACGACCTCGGTACCGTCACGCATTGAGGTGTTGGCGACCGTCAGGGTCGCCCCATCCTGATCGACAGCAAGATCGGAGTACTCGAAGCGTGAATAGGACAGGCCGTACCCGAAAGGGAAAGCAACATCTACGCCAGCAGTTGTGAAGTATCGGTAGCCGATAAAGGGACCCTCACGGTAGTAGGACAAAGGACCGGTCGCCGGGTACCACGCGGCGGTCGGATGATCCTCCAAGGAACGCGCATAGG
The DNA here is from genome assembly GCF_000278725.1 of Actinomyces sp. ICM47. GTDB lineage: Bacteria > Actinomycetota > Actinomycetes > Actinomycetales > Actinomycetaceae > Pauljensenia. The sequence goes on from NZ_ALCA01000100.1 coordinate 56,739, forward strand.
TCTCAGCCAGGCGTCCCGAGGGGTTGACGACACCGGTCAGGACATCCAGCATCGCGCCAGCCCCTCCCTGGCCACCCAGGTAGCCGTTGACGAGCGCAGGCACGGAGGACGCCCAGGGCATTTCCACACTGGCGCCGCCCGTCAGGACGACGATGGTACGCGGGTTGGCGGCCACGACTGCCTCAATGAGTCGATCCTGCCCCTCGGGTAGGCGCATGTGGGGCCGGTCCAGTCCCTCCGACTCAGCGAGTTCGTCGAGACCCACGTACACGAGCGCAACGTCGGCGCGCGCCGCGAGCGCCACGGCCTCGGCGATGAGCGCGTCACTCGTGCCACCGTGACGCGCATACCCAGGGGCGTATCCTGTCAGGACCAAGCCTCGGGCGGACTCTCCCCCCGCCTCGAGTAGCTCGCGCGGGGTCTCGAGGCGTGTGGGGTTGACCTGGGAGGAGCCTGCTCCCTGGTAGCGCGGCGTGTCAGCGAGGTCACCGATGAGGGCGACACTGGTGCCGGAGCTCAGAGGCAGGGCATCGTCCTCGTTGCGCAGGAGCGTGATCGCTTCGGAGGCGATGCGCGTGGCTAATGCGTGGTGCTCGTCGAGGTCGTAGGGGGTAGGTGCGGGAAGGTCGGCGCTCGCGGCGGCGACGTTCAAGACCTCTTGGGCGCGCGCATACACATCGGATGCCTCCAACGTCCCGGCTTCGACGGCGGCAACAATTCGACGAGCATCCTCCAGTCCGGGGGCGGGCATCTCGAGGCTTCCACCTGCGCGGACGGCGGCGACGGCATCCGTGCATCCTCCCCAGTCGGAGACGACCATGCCGTCAAAACCCCATTCGGTGCGCAGAATGTCGGTCAGCAGATGCTTGTTTTCGTGGGCGTGGGCTCCGTTGACGAGGTTGTAGGAGCTCATGATTGCTCGAGGCTTGGCGCTGCGGCACACGATTTCGAAACCGGTCAGATAGATCTCGCGCAACGTACGCTCGTCCATAACGGAATCCGACGCCATGCGTCGCAGCTCCTGGGAGTTAGCGGCGAAGTGTTTGGGGCAGGCGGCAGTTCCCGTGGACTGGATGCCCTGGGTGAGGCCTGCCGCCATGCGCCCTGCGAGGATCGGGTCTTCGGACAAGTACTCAAAGTTGCGTCCGCACAGGGGCGAACGCTTGATGTTCAGGCCGGGGCCAAGCAGGACGTTGACTCCGAGTCCACGCGCCTCCGTCCCCAACGCCTCACCCATCTGGCGGGCCAGGTCGGGGTTCCACGTGGCCGCGAGCGCGGAGGCCGTCGGGAAGCAGGTGGCTTTTTCGGAGTCGGCGATGCCGAGGTGGTCGGCGTCGCCGAGTTGGCGGCGTACGCCGTGGGGGCCGTCGCTCATGATGAAGGAGGGGACGTGTGCTGTGGGGATGGCGCGTGAGTTCCAGGCGCTTGCCCCGGAGAGGAGAGCCGCTGCTTGTAGGAGGGTGAGGTTGCTGGCGTTCGTGAGTGCTGTGTGTTGCATCGTTGTGAGTTGTCTTTCGTGCTCCATTGCGGGTGTCGTCGCTGGTTCCAGTGTGGGTTATGTGGGTGTGGTTTTACCAATCGAATGCGTGGTTTGTTGTTTCTTGGGTTTGTTGTGTGGGGTGTCGCTGGTGGTGGCTGGGCTACCATGGCGTTATGAGCTGTGACGCGGGTGTGATTGGTCGGAACACTGAGGGCGCTGCTCCTCGTGCAGTTTTCATCGACGTGGATGGGACGCTGTGTGATTCCCGCCAGCGCGTTCCCGGTTCAGCGGTTCGTGCGTTGGCGCAGGTGCGTGAGCGTGGCCACCGTCTGTTGCTCTGTACTGGGCGTTCTGTCCCGGAGGTCTATCCGCGTTTCTTTGACCTGGGTTTTGAGGGCATCGTGGGTGGGGCTGGCGGGTATGCGGCGGTGGGTGACACGGTGCTGCTTGATGAGCGTATGCCTGCCGAGCACGTCCGGGTTCTGACTGCTCTGTGGGAGGATTTGGATGCGTTCTACGTGTGGCAGGGGCCTGATCAGATGGGGCCTTCGCGCGGCTATCTGGAGTTTTTCGTGCCCCGGGCGGGTCTTAACCCTGAGGATTGGGCCGAGTATGCCCAGTCGGTGACGCCCTTTGTCGTTGACGTTGAGGGTGGGTCTTTCACGAAGGTGACGGCCTATGTGCCTCCGGAGAAGGCGTCGATGGAGCGCGTGAGTGCGGCGCTGCCCGACGGCTATCGCGCCATTATTGGTTCTGTGGGGGCCGCAGGGTATGTTCCCTTCGAGATTCTCCCGGATCGCTTGTCCAAGGCGGTGGGTATGGAGGCCGTGTGTGAGCACATCGGCGTCCCCATGTCACGTACTGTGGCTATTGGCGACTCTAACAATGATGTCGAGGCCGTGGCACGTGCCGCTGTCGGCGTCAGTATTGGGGACGGGTGCGAGGCTCTGGTTGAGGTTGCCGATATTGTCGCCCCCGCGGTTGGCGACGACGGCCTCGCCTGGGCTTTGGCCGCCGCTGGGCTCATCGACGGGGCACCCAGCCCGGCCTAGGCCTCGGCGCCGACAGATGGCCGTCACCGTCAGGGCCTGGTTCCACCACCCGCTCACCCGTAACTCGGCGTTCATGCACCTGTGGGCGGGGCAGACCGCTGCGCAGGTTGGCTTCCAGGTGGGGACGCTGGCTACCTCAGCGATTGCGATTAGCGTCCTGCGTGCCAGCGAAACCCAGATCGGTGTGCTCTCTGCCTTGCAGACACTCGCCTTCCTGATCGTCGGCTTGCCGGCGGGTGCCTGGGTGGATGGGTGGCGTAAGCGCCGCGTCATGATCATCGCGGGCCTAGCACGCATCGGTGCCCTGGTCTCGATTCCCCTGGCCTATGTCTTCGCGACCCTCACGCTGACGCACCTGATGATCGTCGCCGCGCTTCTGGGCCTGTGCACCGTCTTCTTCGATGTTGCCTACCAGTCCTATGTTCCGATCATCGCCTCTCGGCGATATATCGGTGCGGCCAACGGGCGGCTCGAGGCCTCCTACCAGGTGGGGCACGCGGGTGGACCGGGCTTGGGCGGATGGCTCCTCGGGCTGCTCGCCCCTCCTCTCGTCTATCTGCTTACTGCCCTCACTTACGCGTTCTCGACCTGGGCGATTTGGCGCATCGCCACCCCGGAGCCTGCGCCTACGCGCACCGAAGCCACGCTTGTCGCGCAGATCCGCGAGGGGCTAGCCTTCGTACGCGGGCAACGCCTACTCTTTCCCCTCTTTTCCTGCATTGCGGCCGCCGCATTCGCTGCCGCCGGCATCCAGGTTCTCTTGCCCATCCTTGTCCTGCGCACGCTGGACATGAGCGCTACCCAGCTCGGCCTCCTCCTGAGCGTCGGGGCAATCGGCGGGATCCTCGGCGCGCTCACGCGCTCGGCATGGATGAAGCATCTGGGCATCGGGCGCACCATCGTCGTCACAAGCATCATCGGCGTCGCTGTCCTAGCCGCCCAACCGGCAGCCGTTCACGCCCCCGCTGCGGCCGCAGCAATCATTGCGGTCTCCGGCATTGTCTCCTCCTATTTCCTCACCATCTACAACGTCACCCAGATGAGTCTGCGTCAGGAGATCTGCCCGCCCCACATGCTCGGACGCATGAACGCGATCTTTCGCTTTGCCGTGTGGGGCGTCATGCCGCTGGGCTCCCTCGCGTCCGGCGCGGCCGCCTCGTGGATGGGGGTCGAGGCCGCCACGTACGTCTTCATTGCTCTGGCGGTCGGAGCCAGCATCGCCATGGGCCTCACCCCCGCGGCTCGTATCCGCGGCACCAGCGCCATCAACACCGTCCCATAATGTGACGCGCTCCCAGGCCCATGGCGTGCCAACGACTCCACCTCCGCGATACCATAAGTGTGAGGCAAACCGCATGAGCCAAGGAGGACCCCATGAGCACCGCAACGACCATCATCGAAGCCCTGGGCGGCTGGGAGAACATCTCCAATCTTGAAGCCTGCATCACACGCATTCGCCTGGACGCCGCCAACACCGACCTCATCGACGAGGCCAAGCTACGTGCCGCCGGTGCCTTCGACGTCGTCATCGTAGGCGACGCGGTTCAGGTCGTCATTGGCCCCGATTCCGAGGATCTCGTCGACGAAATGCTCGCCAGCCGGTGACACTCTCTGTCTGCGCACCCTTCGCAGCGCACGTCATGGCGCTGAGTGAGGTGCCTGATCCCGTTTTCGCAAGCGGAGTCGTCGGGGGTGGCTGCGCGCTCATCCCCGACTCCGCCTCGGAATGTTTAACCGTCCACTCCCCTATCAACGGCGTCGTCACCAAGCTCAAGCCGCACGCCGCCATCATCACCTCCACGCAGGGCATATCGATCCTCATCCACCTCGGCATCGACACGGTGAGTCTACATGGCAAGGGCTTCGCGGCCCTCGTCGATGAGGGGGACGTCGTGGCGGCGGGTGCCCCGCTCATCCACTGGGACCTCACCCCCGTGCGAGACGCCGGCCTCTCCCCCTGCGCCCCCATCGTCGTCATCACTCCGCCGGGTGCCGCCGTCACGCACGAAGTAACCGACCCCGACGTATCCGCGCTCGCGCCACTCTTTTCGACCGAGACCTCACGCTAGGCACCTTACTCGGGGCCGCACCGGCGCCATCGCCTCACTCGTACGACACCCCGCAGCCCTCACGGGCTACGGGGTGTCATACTGTCAAACGGCCGCGCTAGCTCACGGAACCCCTCAGCAAGGAGAACAGCGAGGTCAGACGCTCGTTGGAGGGAAGATCCTCAATAAAGACCTCCTCGCCGTCGGAGTCGCACAGCGGCACGCACCAGTTCGGGTACTGATCCGCGCCCGTGCCCGGCATGTTCTGCGGGCGCACGTCGCCCACCGCGTCCACCAAGGAGGCGACGACGAGCTTGGAGGGAACCTTCGCGACATAGCGGTACAGGCCCTCGACCATGTCACGCTCGCTGGGTTCCGCGCCATCGATGCAGCCGTACTCGTGCAGGCGAGCCGCGACCTGATCAAGCTCGAGGCGATCCGCTGCACGCACGGTCTCAATGTCGTCAGTCAGCAGCCCCAGCTCGCTTCGCAGCGTCGTCTGGATACCACGGATGTAACCGAGCGTCGGAGGCAAGTCATGGATGTTGACCGCAGCGAGCGCGCGATCACGGTAGTGCTCGGGACGCAGCGGCCAACCGCCACCCTCCTTTTCGAACCACACGACGGAGGTACCCAGGACGCCACGGTCGCGCAGGTAATCGCGCACCCACGGCTCCACAACGCCCAAGTCCTCACCGATAACAACAGCACCCGCACGCTGGGCCTCCAGGAGGATAATGCCCATCATGGCCTCGTGATCGTAGTACACGTAGGTGCCTTCGGTCGCCACACAGCCCTCCGGGATCCACCACAGGCGGAACATGCCCAGGATGTGGTCGATACGCACGGCACCAGCGTTAGCCAGGGCGGCGCGCACCATGTCGCGCAGAGGCGTGTAGCCACATTCAGCCAGCGAACGCGGAGACCACGGCGGCTGTGACCAGTTCTGGCCCTGCTGCGAATACACGTCCGGCGGAGCACCCACAGTCATGCCAGAGGCGAACAGTTCGGGACGGCTCCACTTCTCGGACCCATGGCCGTGGACGCCCACAGCCAAGTCGGCCATAATGCCGATCTCCATGCCGACCTCGCGGGCCACTTCCTGCGCGTGGACCAGCTGCTCGGACGCAATCCACTGGCACCACTCCCAGAAATCGACGCGGTCGGCCAGCTCAAGGCGCTCGAGTTCAACGCGCGGCGACGAGGAACGCTCGAGGTCCTCGGGCAGCTCCAGCGTATCCTCACGCTCGACAAGCGCACACCACAGCGCATAGTTAGACAGCTCGGAGCCGCCTTTTTCCACGAAGTGGTCGAACTGCGACTGGCGGTGGTAGGTCCGCGGCGCAGCGAAAATAATCTCCAGCGCCTTACGCTTAGCCTCCCAGGCGCGGTCGCGGTCGATCAGATCCTCACGACTGGCGAACTCGCGAGTGACATCGCGCAACTGCTCAATGGCCTCGCGCGAAGCCTGAGGCAACGAGGCAAATTCCTCAATGGACTCGGGGCGGATGTAAATCGGGTTCACCCAGCGGCGAGACACCGGCAGGTACGGGGAGGTTTCCAGCGGAGAAACCGGCTGGGACGCGTGGACAGGGTTAATGAGAAGGAAGTCCGCCCCCTTGTCCGCGCACACCGCCGCCAGGTCAGCCAGGTCAGCCGCGTCGCCGATCCCCCAGGAAGAGGACGAACGCGTCGAATAGAGCTGAGCGTTGACGCCCCACGCGCGGCGAGAGGACTCCAAGATGGGCAACGACAGGGCATTGGGAACAACGATGAGAGTTGCGGACTCGACATGTCCTCCCTCAACCGTTGCAACGAGGCGATGCCAACCGATCGGCACCCAATGCGGCACATCGAAGGTCGCGCGCCCCACGAGCTGACCGTCGATCATGCGCGGGGGCACGTAGCGATCAACCTGCTTACACTGGCCCTTACGACCATCTTCGAGGACCCACTGAACGTTGACCCACGAGCCGTCGGGCACATGCACCGGGAACAGATAACCGCCACCCTCGCGGGCAACAATCGTCGGAGGCAGAGTCCGACGCCACTCACGTTCCTCAGTCAGACGCATCGCATGCTCGACGTCCCCCACCGTAGACGATTCGTTCAGGGGAAGACCGAGCGCGCCAAGGACCTTCAGGAGGGTTGGGGCACCAACGCCCACCCAGTTCCCATACCAGTCCCAAAAGCCGGTCGCAACGCCATTCATGTCAGCGACATGGCGCAGCAGGTCAATGTTGTCAGATGCGGGTGAATGAATATCCACGGGAAAAGCTCTCTACGTTGTGGGCCAGGGACACATTTAGTTTATGCGTGCGCCCGCTGTGACAAAGCCTCCACCGGCGTGTCATGGGCCACGGATTCAAGCGAAGCGATCATCGCGCTTGCGACATCGTCGGAGGAAGCCCCGCAGACAATTTGAACGATGTCACCGGAGCGCACGACAGCCAAAACACCGTCCACGCGTAGTGCAGCCTCATCAACCGCCCGCTGGGTTTTTACCTGAACACGGATACGCATTGTGCAGGGTTCGATCTCAACAATGTTGAGGTGTCCACCCAGCGCGTCGATGAGCGCTTGTTCAATCGCCATCGGAGCCCCTTTCGCGCCGCTAAAAGTTTGCGATACGTATCACATGCTAGATGTGACCTGTACAAAAGGCAAGTGGGATCCGCTACATGAGCAAATCTCCAGCAAAAAGACATTGACAGAAGCAAAAACTCTGCACCCAGCTACAATTGCGCACTCCGCCCATCCCAGTGACACATCGGTGACCAGAGAAAACACGATGGGCATCGCCACCTCGAGACACAAGTGTAGGGGGAGGACCGCCAGGCCCTCCCCCTACACGTTTATTCAGCGCATTAGTCGCGCGTCAGCTTACGGTGCGTCACGCGATGCGGATTCGCAGCAGCCTCACCAAGGCGGGCCACCTTATTCTTCTCGTACGCCTCGAAGTTCCCCTCGAACCAGTACCAGTTGTCCGGATGCTCCTCGGTCCCCTCCCACGCGAGGATGTGGGTAGCGACGCGGTCGAGGAACCAACGATCATGGGTGACGACGACGGCACAGCCGGGGAATGCGAGCAGCGCGTTTTCTAGAGAACCCAAGGTCTCGACGTCCAGGTCGTTGGTCGGCTCGTCCAGCAGGAGCAGGTTGCCGCCCTGCTTGAGGGTGAGGGCCAGGTTCAGACGGTTACGCTCGCCGCCAGACAGTACACCGGCGGGCTTCTGCTGATCCGGACCCTTGAAGCCAAAGGCTGAGACGTAGGCACGCGAAGGCATCTCGACGTTGCCAACCTGGATGAAGTCCAAGCCGTCCGAGACAACCTCCCACAGCGTCTTATCCGGGTCAATGCCGGCGCGAGACTGATCGACGTAGCTAATCTTGACAGTCTCACCGATCGTCAGCTCGCCACCATCAAGGGGTTCGAGACCGACAATCGTCTTGAACAACGTCGTCTTACCAACGCCGTTGGGGCCAATGACGCCGACAATACCGTTGCGCGGCAACGAGAAAGACAGACCGTTGATGAGGGAACGGTCTCCGAATCCCTTCTGGAGATCCTTGGCCTCGATCACGACGCTGCCCAGACGCGGACCCGGCGGGATCTGGATTTCCTCGAAGTCAAGCTTGCGGGTACGCTCGGCCTCGGCAGCCATCTCCTCGTAGCGAGCCAGACGAGCCTTCGACTTGGCCTGACGCCCCTTCGCATTGGAGCGAACCCACTCGAGTTCTTCCTTCAGGCGCTTGGCCAGCTTGGCATCCTTCTGCCCCTGAACCTGCAGACGCTTCTCCTTGGTCTCCAGGTAGGTCGAGTAGTTGCCCTCGTAGGGGTAGAGATGACCACGGTCAACCTCCGCGATCCAGCCGGCGACGTGATCAAGGAAGTAACGGTCGTGGGTGACAGCGATGACGGCACCCGGGTAGGACGCGAGGTGCTTCTCGAGCCAGAGGACACTCTCGGCGTCGAGATGGTTAGTAGGTTCGTCGAGGAGGAGCAGGTCGGGGGCCTCGATGAGGAGCTTACACAGCGCAACGCGACGACGCTCACCGCCGGAGAGAACGGAGACAGGCTGATCCGGCGGCGGACAGCGCAGCGCATCCATCGCCTGGTCAAGCTGGGAGTCAATATCCCACGCGTTGGCAGCATCGATCTCCGTCTGCAGCTTACCCATCTCGTCCATGAGAGCATCGAAGTCGGCATCCGGATTTGCCATCTCTTCGGAGATCTCATTGAATCGTGCGAGCTTGCCAAAGATGTCAGCTGCACCCATGCGCACGTTCTCGATAACGGTCTTCGTCTCATCAAGGACCGGCTCCTGCATGAGGATGCCGACCGAGTAGCCAGGGGTCAGACGAGCCTCGCCATTGCTGGGTTCATCCAGTCCGGCCATAATCTTCAGGATCGAGGATTTACCCGCACCGTTGGGACCGACCATACCGATCTTGGCACCCGGGAAGAACGCCATGGTGACGTCGTCGAGGATGACCTTGTCACCGATGGCCTTGCGGGCCTTGATCATCTGATAAATAAACTCCGCCACGTTACTCCGTTCGGGTGGTTCGAGGCGCGCACGCGCGCGCGGGTTCGCTCCTATGGTACCGATCCCAACGGCGCCAGGTTGGACCCCAGGGCACCAGAGGCCTCGGTGATCCTCATCTCAGGGTGAAAACGTGGGTATTTCGCGCCTTCCGCGCAGTCACGGGCATCGCGCTTGGTTACGCCTCCGTAGTGATTTTTGGGAAACTATTCCAATTTTTTAAAAACTACGTGCATCTCTTCGAGTTTTAAGACAAACTTTTAAGTACAGGGGTGCTCACCCGCCCCTGTCAAACACGGCCATTCATGGGAAGGAGCGCGCATGATTGCACCAACGCGCATCTCAATCGACGCCGTTCACGCCCCCGTGTACTACGTGGAAAGCGTGACTTCAACCCTCGACCTGGCCGCCTCCCTCTTGGCCGACACCGCCACGCCCACCCCCCACCTGACGACGATCATCGCGGATCGTCAAAGCGCAGGACGAGGCCGTCTCGGCCGCTCCTGGATCACCCCACCCGGCCAGGCCCTCCTCGCCTCGACCATCATCTCTCTGCCCGTCTCCCTACACGCTGACGCTCTCGGCTGGATCGTCCATGCGTGCGCACTGTCCGTGCGCCACGCTCTGGCCGCGCGCCTGAAACCCCTCGGTCACACCGTCACCCTCAAGTGGCCTAACGATGTCCTCGTCGACGGTTCACGCAAAATCTGCGGCATCCTCGCCCAGCTCGCCCCAGCCTCGTCCCCCTTCACGACTGCGGTCATCCTCGGCTACGGCGTCAACATCGCCCAAGCGCCGGGGACTCTTCCCACTCCGCAGGCCACGTCCCTGCTGGCCGAAGGAGATGAGCAGGCGGGAGCTGACCCCACAGCCGTCACCCACGAGGTCCTCGCAGCGATCCTCGCCGGCCTCGATGAGCGTATCCGCTCCCTCGTCGCCCACGGCGATGCCGCGAGCGCTGGCCTCGCAGCCGAGGCCGAGGCTGCTCTGCCGCTCATCGGTACGCGCATTGTGCTTGCCAGCCCCACAGACGCATTCGGGACTCCGGCGCTTGAGGGGGTTGCGCTCGGTCTAGCCCCGACGGGCGCGCTGCTGGTGCGCGATGACGATGGGCAGACCCACCAGATTGACGCCGGGGACGTGCTTGCGACCGGCACTCCCCTGACACCCGTTCACGACACCAAGGAGAAGCGTGCGAACAATTAACCGAATTCTCGTCGCCAACCGTGGCGAAATCGCCCTGCGTGTGTGCCGAACGGCCACCGACATGGGCATTGCCACGATTGCGGTCTATGCCGATCAGGACATGGCTGCTCCCCACACGCGCGAGGCCGACGAGGCGCTCTCGCTGGGCGGGGACGATGCTGCGTCGACGTACCTCAACGGTGAGAAGATCCTGGCGATTGCCCTGGAGACCGGTGCGGATGCCATTCACCCTGGGTATGGCTTCCTGTCTGAGAACTCCGAGTTTGCGCGCGCCGTCGAGGACGCCGGTATCGCGTGGCTGGGTCCCGCGTCTTCGGTGATCGATGCGTTGGGCGACAAGATCAATGCGCGTCGCATTGCCGAGGCCTGCGGTGTCTCCCCTGTGCCGGGGGTGTCGGAGCCTGTGACGTCGCGTGAGGAAGTTGAGGCGTTTATTGAGTCGGCGGGTTATCCCGTGGTGCTCAAGCGTGCCGACGGTGGTGGTGGACGAGGCATCAGCATCATTCGCTCGGCTTCCGACCTCGATCTGTTCTTTGCACGTCACACGGATGCGGCTGATCTGGGTGCCCACTTCGTGGAGCGTTTCGTCGAGGTCGCCCGGCACGTTGAGACGCAGTCCGCGCGTGACTCTCTGGGGAACTTCCACGTCATTTCGACGCGTGATTGCTCAGTGCAGCGTCGCAACCAGAAGCTGGTCGAAGAGGCTCCGGCTCCCTTCCTGCCCGAGGGCGCGCACGAGACGCTCGTGAACGCCTCCCGCGCGCTCTTCGAGCACGTGAACTACGTGGGTGTGGGCACGGTGGAGTTCCTGTTGGAGCCGGACGGCAACATCTGGTTCCTCGAGGTCAACCCGCGTCTGCAGGTTGAGCACCCGGTCTCCGAAGAGGTGACCGGTATCGACCTGGTGCGCGAGCAGATTCGTATTGCGCAGGGCCTGGAACTCACGACGCCCCCCGAGCCGCGCGGTCATTCGTTCGAGTTCCGAGTGACCTCGGAGGATCCCTCGAAGGACCTGACGCCCACGGCGGGCCGCCTGGATGAGGTGCATTGGCCGCTGGGGCCGGGCATTCGTCTGGAACTCGGTATTGATCAGGGCGACTCCGTGCAGACGGCCTTCGACTCGATGATCGCCAAAATCATCGTGACGGGTGCGGACCGCGAACAGGCGCTGGCCCGTTCGCGGCGCGCGCTGGCCGAGTTCTCAGTGCAGGGCGTGGCCACTCCTGTGCCCGTCTACCAGGACATCATCAACGACCCCGACTTCTGCGGCGTCGGCGGCTTCAACGTTTCCACCCGTTGGTTCGAGACGACGTTCATGCCCCAGCACGACTACTCGGATCTGGCTGTCCCCGCCGAGGCCTCGTCCACCGCGGATCTGCCGCGCCAGACCTACATCATCGAGCTGGATGGTCGCCGCGTGTCCCTGACCCTGCCCGCCGGCATGTTCAACGCACCGTCTGCTGCGCCCCCTCGTCCGCCGCAGCCGCTGCGCTCGGCCTCGCGCCGCGCCGCAACCTCGACGCACCAGGCAGGGTCCCACCAGGGTGCCCCCGGCGACATCGTCGCCCCCATGCAGGCCATCGTCGTCGCCCTGGCCGTCGCTGACGGTGATCAGGTGGAGGAAGGCCAACTCGTGGCCGTTCTGGAGGCTATGAAGATGGAGAAGCCGCTGCTGGCTCCCCGTGCGGGCACCGTTACGTCCCTGTCCATCAAGCAGGGTGACACCGTGACTGCGGGTACCCGCATCGCACACATCGCCACTGAAGAGGAGGCGCAATGACCACCCCCAACCGGTTTACGCGCGAAGGGTTCATCCAAGCCCAGGAAGAGATCGCCAAGGCGGCCGAAGAAAAGGCCGCCCAGCGTCAGCACGCCAAGCAGAAGCTGACGGCCCGCGAGCGCCTCGCGCTGTTCTTTGACGACGGCGTGTGGCATGAGGTCGGCCAGTTCATTGGTGGGTCCGTTCGTGCGGGGCGCGTTGGTTCGGCTGTCGCTGCCGGCTTCGGTCGTGTGCAGGGCCGTATGGTCGCCGCGTACGCGCAGGATTTCTCGGTGTTGGGTGGGACGCTCGGCAAGGTGGAGGGCGACAAGATCGTCGATCTCATTGACCGGGGTATTCGGATGCGTATTCCGATTGTCGGCATTCAGGATTCGGGTGGTGCCCGTATCCAGGAAGGTGTCGTCGCGCTCGCCCAGTACGGTCGTATCTTCAAGAAGACGTGTGAGGCCTCGGGTCTGGTTCCCCAGATTTCGATCATTCTGGGTCCCTGCGCAGGCGGTGCGGTCTACCAGCCGGCTTTGACCGATTTCATTGTGATGACGCGCGAGAACTCGCACATGTTTGTGACTGGCCCGGATGTCGTCGCCGCGACGACGGGTGAGAAGGTCACGCTTGATGAGCTGGGTGGCGCAACGATCCACAACTTCCAGTCTGGTGTGGCCCACCACATGGCTGACACCGAGGAAGAGGCGATCGACTACGTGCGCTCGCTGCTCGCCTACCTGCCGTCTTCGTGCGAGGTTGCGCCCCCCAAGTACGAGTACGTTCCCAATGCCGAGGATGAGGATGCGGCCCGTGCGGTCGCGGACCTGGTGCCGACCGCGGCGCGTCAGCCCTACGACGTGCGTGACGTCGTGCGCGCGCTCGTGGACCATGGCGAGTACGTGGAGATTCAGGACCTCTTCGCCCCCAACGTGACGATTGGTTTCGCGTGCGTGGACGGGCAGTCGGTGGGCATCGTGGCGAACCAGCCGATGAACGATGCGGGCACGCTGGACGTGGATGCCTCGGAGAAGGCGGCGCGTTTCGTGCGTTTCTGCGATGCCTTCGGTCTGCCGATCGTGACCTTTGTGGATGTTCCGGGTTACCGTCCGGGCACCGAGCAGGAGCAGGCGGGCATCATCCGCCGCGGCGCGAAGGTGATCGTCGCCTACGCGAACGCGACCGTCCCGATGGTGACCGTCATCCTGCGTAAGGCCTACGGCGGTGCGTACATCGTGATGGGGTCGAAGTCGATTGGCGCGGATCTGGCGTTCGCGTGGCCGGATGCTCAGATCGCGGTCATGGGTGCCGAGGGCGCGGCCTCGATCATGTACCGCCGCGAGCTGGCCGCCGCCCGCGAGGACGGGACCTTCGACGAGACGAAGGCTGCTCTCGTGGCGCGCTACGAGGATGAGACCGTCAACCCGGAGGTGTCCGTGGCCTCGGGTCAGCTTGACGGCATCATCGCTCCGGCAGACACCCGTCAGACCATCATCGATTCCCTGCACCTGCTGGCCACCAAGGATCAGCGTGCCCCCCATGTGAAGCGTCACGACAACGGTCCCCTGTGACCGGTGTCGTTTGAGAAGTATTGTCCCCGATTGAAAGAATGAACATGTCGTTTGTGTCCTCTCTGAATGAGACCCCCTACGCGCTGACCTTCGCTGGTCAGGCGACCCCGTGGCGCGCTGCGCTCGACGAGATTGCCCACGACCCGGAGATCGCGGCGATCGTCGCGGGCGTCATCGAGGCCTCGGACAAGGTGCTCTCCCCCGTGCGCCGCTCGCTGGCCACGCAGTCCGTGTCGGTTCTCCCCTTCACTCTGCCCGCTCCCGATGGTGAGGTGGCCGTGACCCGCGAGGTTGCCGGTCCTGACGAGGCCGCCCTGTCCGTTCCGGGTATCGTCGCCGCCCAGCTGGGCGCGCTCATCGACCTGACGCGCGCGGGCCTGAACATCATGAGCAACCAGCCCACCGCTTTCGAGGGTCACTCGCAGGGTGTGCTCGGCGTGGAGATCGCGCGCGCCTGGATCGCGGGGGACGAGGCCCGGGCTGCGTCTGTGTTCGCGCTTGCTCGCCTGATCGGTGCGGCAGCCGCCCGCGTGACGCGTCGTGCGCGCGCCCCGCACGCCGGGGACGCGACCTACATGGTGTCCGTGCGTGGCGTGTCCGACGCGCTGCTGACCCGCATCGTTGACTCCCTGCCCTCTACCTCGCACCCGTTGTCGATCGCGCTGCGCAACGACACCGACACGCACGTGGTCTCGGGTGCACCGAATGACCTGGCATCCCTGGTTGCCGCCATCGAGCGCGTGGCCGCCGCCGATAAGGCAGCGCACGACGCTCACGAGCGCGGCGGCCGCCCGCTGACCCCCGTGTGCGAATACCTGCCGGTTTACGTGCCGTTCCACTCCCCTATGCTCGCCGACGCTCTCGCTCTCGTGGACGAGTGGGCCGCGCAGTGCGGCATCGATGCGAAGCTGGCGCACTCGCTGGCAGCCGCCGTGCTCACGACTCCCGTGGACTGGCCCGCGCAGATCAGCGCCGCCGCCGAATCTGGTGCCACGTGGATCGTTGACATGGGTCCGGGTGCCACGACGGTTCGCATGACCCGTGCCCTCGTTGAGGGTACCGGCGTCGGCGTCGTCGCCGCCGGTACCGCCTCCGACCGCGACAAGGCCGCGACCCCCGGCTGGGCCCCCGAACCCGGCACCGACTGGTCACACCTGCGCCCCGGCCTCGTCACCCTTCCCAACGGCAAGACCGTCGTTGACACCGCCTTCTCGCGCCTGACCGGCCGCTCCCCCGTCCTCCTGGCCGGCATGACCCCCACGACCGTGGACCCCGAGATCGTCGCCGCTGCCGCGAACGCCGGCTTCTGGGCCGAGATGGCGGGCGGCGGCCAGGTCACCGAAGAGGTCTACAACGAGAACCTCGCGGGCCTGCGCGCCCAGCTGCGCCCCGGCCACACCGCCGAGTTCAACTCCATGTTCCTGGACCGCTACCTGTGGAACCTCCAGTTCGGCCAGGCCCGCATCGTGTCGCGTTCGCGCGCGTCCGGTGCCCCCATCGACGGTGTCGTCGTCTCCGCGGGTATCCCCGAGCAGGACGAGGCTCTCGCCCTCATCGAGCAGCTGCGCGCCGACGGCTTCCCCTACGTGGCCTTCAAGCCCGGCACGGTCGACCAGATCCGCAAGGTCATCGCGATCGCCCGCGAGGCCGACCCGATCAAGGTCATCGTCCAGGTCGAAGACGGCCACTCCGGCGGCCACCACTCCTGGGAGGACCTCTCCGACCTTTTGCTGGCCACCTACGCCCAGCTGCGCGCCCAGTCCAACATCGTCCTGACCGTGGGCGGCGGCATCGGCACCCCCGAGCGCGCCGCTGACTTCCTCACCGGCGACTGGTCGGCCCGCTACGGTCGCCCG
>NZ_ALCA01000101.1 GCF_000278725.1 Actinomyces sp. ICM47
GCGGCTCAGCGCGTCGGCTCGAAGCCCGGCCAGGCCCTGCGGGCCCGCCGGCACCCTCCACACTGGTGGCGCATGGTGCGCGTTGCACGGCAAAACCGTGTAGACCCCGGTGCTATCCGGATAGGTTATGCGCACGTGGATAGGTTATGCGTATCCGGATAGGTTATTAAGCTATCCGAGTGTTGGTTACCTATCCGTATGCTCGTTTCCTATCCGTGTGTGTTGGTGGCCGTGGGAGTCGGGCTGCCTGCTTGGCGCGTCGGCTCGAAGTCCAGCCAGGCCCTGCGGGCCCATTGCGATGCGCCGCCCGAGGCTTCCGCCGGAACCCGGCCACGGCCTCGTGACAGCGCCCTGTGCGCGGAGGGCACGTCAGGCATAACGAAACGGGGGCCGGTACTCACCGACCCCCGCTTGACGTGCCCTTACTCCCTGTCACCCCCGCGGCCTCGCGGCGTGATCTGGGGCCACTCGCGGTCGATGGACGCGTCGCGGCCCTGCTTGCGCAGGTACTTCTCAAAGTCCTCCGCCCAATCCTGGTGGGCCTGGAGCTGATAATCCATGAGCTCACGGGCGCTCATGGAGGCCAGCTGCGGGTACTTGTCCACCATGCCCGCGAGCACGTTGAGCGTCATGGCCACGTCGACCTCGGCCGTGTGAGCGTCGGGGGAGGCGACCGCCCCGTAGACGGGGGCCATCTCCGTCAGAGTCTTCTTGCCCTTGCGGAAACGATCGAGCTTGCGATCCAAAACGAGCGGGTCGACGACCAGCATCGGCGCGCCCTCCAGGCGCTCCTCAAAGGACCCCAGGCGGTGGCGGCGCAGCTCCTGGTTCACCAGCGTGATGTCGTAGGTCGCGTTGAAAGCGACGACCGGGTAGCCGCGCAGCCAATGCTCGACGATGGAACCCGCCAGCTCGTGGAGGACCTCCTCGATGGGGCGGCCGTCGCGGCGCGCCTGCTCGGTCGTGATGCCGTGGACGGCCGTGGCCTGCTCGGGGATCTCAATGCCCGGGTCGGTCAGCCAGGTCGCCACCTGGTCGGGGGCGCTGACCCCGCTGCGGTAGGAAGCGCCGTCGATACGCAGGACGAGGGCCGCCGTCACCAGGCGGTCCTTGAGCGCGCGCACGCCCGTCGTTTCGGTGTCAAAACCCATCCACGGGTCGTCGATCCAGCTCATGTTTGCTCCTGTCCTCGCCGGTTCCACCAGTGTGGCAGAGGGCGGGCACATCTGCGTCCCGGAGGCAGTAGAATCGGTTTATGAGCCACGAAGTCGAAATCGGACGCGGCAAGCGCGGTCGGCGCGCCTACACACTGGATGACATTGCGCTCGTGCCCGCACGGCGCACCCGCGATCCTGAGGACGTCAACGTCGGCTGGCAGATTGACGCCTATCACGTGGACTTGCCCCTCATGGCGGCCCCCATGGACTCGGTGATGAGTCCAGAGACGGCCATCGCGTTCGGTCGCCTCGGTGGCATCGGAGTCCTCGATTTGGATGGCCTGTGGACCCGGTACGAGGATCCCGAGCCGATCCTCGACCAGATCGCGCACCTCGGCGAGGAAGAATCGATTGCGACCCTGCAGCGCGTGTACTCGGAGCCGATTAAGCCCGCGCTCATCACGGAGCGTCTCACGCAGCTGCGCGAGGCCGGGGTGGTCGTCGCCGGTAAGCTGTCGCCCCAGCGCGTCCAGCAGCATTGGCGTGCGGTCGTGGACGCAGGCGTCGACCTGTTCATTATCCGTGGCTCCACGGTGTCCGCCGAACACGTGTCGTCGCGCCGTGAGCCTCTGAATCTCAAGCGTTTCATCTACGAGCTGGATGTTCCCGTCATCGTCGGCGGCGTCTGCACGGACACGGCGGCCCTGCACCTCATGCGCACGGGCGCGGCGGGCGTCCTCGTTGGTTTCGGCGGGGGAGCGGCCCACTCGACGCGTCAGTCCCTGGGAGTGCACGCGCCGATGGCGACCGCGATCGCGGACGTGGCCGCGGCCCGGCGCGACTACATGGATGAGTCCGGCGGCCGTTACGTACACGTCATCGCGGACGGCGGTATTGGCCGCAGCGGCGACCTCGCGCGCGCTATCGCGTGCGGCGCGGACGCGGTTATGCTGGGCGCGGCCATCGCTCGCGCCGAGGAGGCTCCCGGGCGCGGCTGGCACTGGGGTTCCGAGGCAACCCACCCTGACATGCCGCGCGGCCAGCGCGTTCACGTGGGAACGACGGGCACACTCGAGCAGATCCTCTACGGCCCCTCGACGCGCGCGGACGGCTCGCTGAACTTCGTGGGTGCCCTCAAGCGTGCCATGTCCACGACCGGTTACGCCGAGGTTAAGGATCTTCAGCGCGCCCAGGTGGTCGTCTCGCCGTATTCGGCGTCCTGACTGTCGCTCATCGACAGGGACGAGGCCGGGGCGAGATCGTCGGGCACCGCGTCGCTCCTGCGCGACTTCTCGTATGTCGTCACGGGGGACGGGAATCCTCCCATGCGGTTCCATTTGTGCGTGGATGCGCATACACTTGTCGCAACTCGTGGTGCCGTTGGTAAAGATGCCTGCGGTTCGGGACCTGTGGGTCCCTCACGGTGAGGCGAGGTTGAGAGGACATCCCGATGACGCACGGGACTCGGTCGTTAGCTGTACTCGGCGTACTCACTCTGTCCACGGTGGGGCTTGTTCCTGCCGCCTGGGCGACTGACGCCGGGGCGGAACTCGCGCAGGTTGCTCAGTCGGGCGTTGGACACCCTGCTCAGTCGGGAGGACAACGTGCCCCCGAAACATCCGGCGCGCCCACTGCCCAGGAGAGCGGAATCACCAAGGGGCAGTCGGCCTCGTCGATGACGGGGGAGGGGCAGCTGAGCGCCCCCGAGAGTCGTGGCTCTCAGCCCTCCGCCGACGTCGAGACGACTGGGGGCGTGTCCGCGAGCGCGGCCGCGACCCCGGAAGGTGCCGCTGGGCGCACGGTTGCAACTGCTGAGGATGCCGCGCTAAAAGGTGCGACCGTCGATACCCCAATCCCGGAGATTCAGACGGTGGGGGAGGGGGACGACTCGGCGATGGTGGGTGCCACCGTGACGACGGTTGGCGTCGTGACTGCGGCGTATCCGGCAGGTGAGTCTGGGCTGGCAGATACCTTGGATGGGTACACGATTCAGACGCCGGGCAGTGGCGGCGCGTGGGATGAGGGGCGGGCGCGCTCGGACGCCCTCTTCATCTACGTGGGGAAGGACGGTCAGATCCCTGCGGTTGGGACATGCGTGCGCGTGAGTGGCACGGTTGGGGAGTTCCCCGCGACGACCGCGACGTCCAACCCGTCGAGCCTGACCCAGCTGGCTGCCACCGGATTCACGCAGGTCGACGGGTGCGAGGCCGTGGCTCCCACTCCGGTCACCGGTGTCCCTGTGGATGGGCGGGCGGAGGCATACGAGTCGATGCTGCTGGATCCGCAGGGAACGTGGACGATCACGGACAACTATGCGGCGAATCAGTATGGGACGCTGGCGCTCACGCCGGGCATGGAGCCGCTGCGCGCCGCGACCGACGTGGTTGCGCCGGGGCAGGACGCGCGCGACTACGAGGCCGCCAATGCCGCGCGGGTGATCACCCTCGACGACGGGACGAACACGAACCTGCTGAAGGGCGCGGCGACCGAGGTGCCCTACGCGTACCTGGCGAACGGGGCACCTGCCCGCGTCGGGTATCACGTGACGTTCTCCGCTCCCGTCGTCTTGGAGCCGAGGCATGGGTCCTGGGTCTTTCAGCCGACCTCTCTGGTCGCTGGGCATCCCGACCGCGCTCCCGTGACAATCACCGGGCAGCGGCCGAGCGCGCCCGCGGTCGGCGGGGATACGCGTGTGGCGACCTTTAATGTCCTCAACTACTTCTCCGACCTGGGTGTCGACGAGGCCGGATGCGCGGGTTACCCCGACCGCACGGGGGCCTTCGTGACGGCTAAGAAGTGCAAGGTGCGCGGCGCGTTCTCGCGCGAGGCCTTCGCAAACCAGGAGGCCAAGATCGTGTCCGCGATCAACGCTCTGGGGGTGGACGTGGTCGCCCTGGAGGAGATCGAAAACCCAGTGGCTGTGGGGGTGGGAACCGACCGCGACGCGTCCCTGGCGCGCCTCGTCGAGGCCCTCAACAAGGCGGCGGGGGCTGAGACCTGGGCGTACGTGCCCTCGCCCAAGACCGTTCCCGCAGACGAGGACGTCATCCGCGTCGCGTTCATCTACAAAACTGCGACGGTCACCCCCGTCGGTCCCTCTCTGATCCATGACGATCCGGCGTTTAGGGGCCTCGCGCGCCAACCCCTGGCCCAGGAGTTCGCGCGTAGGAGCGGCGAGAGGGCGGCTGCACCCTCCTTCGTGGTGATCGCCAACCACTTCAAGTCCAAGGGATCCGTGCCCGAGGGTGCGGGCGAGGGCAATACCGATAGTGGGGACGGGCAGGGGAACGCGAACGCGATCCGTGTCGCCCAGGCCACCGCGCTCGCTTCCTTCGCCGCTCAATTCGCTGACAAACCAACCCTGCTCGTCGGCGACTTTAACTCCTACTCCCAGGAGGACCCGGTGACGGCCCTGGAGGGTGCCGGGTGGGAGCGCGTGTCCGGCGGGGGTGAGGCGTCCTACGTGTACTCGGGCCGCTCCGGTTCCCTCGATCACGTGTTTGCTAATGCCGCCGCGAAGCCTCTCCTGGCGGGTGTCACCAGCTGGGCCGTCAACGCCCAGGAATCCATCGCTTTCGAATACTCGCGCGCGGGCATGAACGCCCACCTGGCCGTCGAGGCCGAGAACCCATACCGCTCCTCCGATCACAACCCCGAGATCATCGGGTTGAACCTGCTGGGAGCCAACCCGTCGTCGGGAGCCAACCCGTCGCCCAGCACCTCGTCAGCGCCGGGATCCACGCCGTCACCGAGCGCCGGTGCCCCGACGCCGCGCGGCACCGGATACCCGGCCACGGCCTCGTCCCGAGGAGGGCGAAAGGGCGCTGGAAATTCACGGCGCATGACGCCGGCGAACGCGCGCGCTTCCCTCGCCCGCACGGGCGTGGACGCGGCGGCCCCGGTCTGGGCTGGCGTTCTCCTCGCCCTCGCGGGCGTCGCTGCGCGGAGCGCGGCGCGCCGCGGCTCCCGGCACCCCTAAGCACCCACTCATCCCATTCACCACGTGACGCGGCATTGTTGTCGCTCAGAAAGGAACACACCATGCGTAAACCATGGACACGCCTCGCGTTCGCCTCGGTGGCGGCGCTTACCCTCGCGTCGTTGCCGACCATGACGGCAGCTGCCCCGCAGGACGAGGCCCCGTCGATCACCCTGGACCTCTACAACCTGACGGACGTCCACGGGCACATCCAGCAGGTCGCCAAGAAGGGAGTCGTTCGCGAGGCCGGCCTGCCCGCGATGAACTGCTACCTGAAGAAGGCTCGGGAAACCAACCCCAACTCCTCGTTCACGCTGCTGGGCGACAACATTGGAGCGTCCCCCTATATCTCGGGCGCGCTCAACGACAACCCGACTATCGCGGCCCTCAACACCCTGAACCCACTGGCCTCCACGATCGGCAACCACGAGCTGGACATGGGGCAGGCCGTCTTTAAACAGCGTGTCGACGGTTCCAACCCGAGCGAGTACGTGCAGGCGACCTTCCCGTACCTGGGGGCCAACATCGAGGGGATGGGCACCTACGGGGACGGCACCCCCTACCTCGGGGACTACAAGCTGTGGACGTCGCCCTCGGGCATGAAGGTCGCCTTCATCGGGGCCATTGCGCAGGACGTCCCCTACAAGCTGAGCCCCGGCACGACGGAGGGCCTGACCTTTAGCGACCCGATTGCGCGCATCAACTCGCTGGCCGCATCTCTCAAGGGCAGCGGTACGGCAGACGTTGTCATCGCCATGCTCGACGACGACGTGAAGAACAACTACACGAAGGTCGGCAAGGACGTCGATGGCCTCATGGGCGGGGACACGCACGTGCCCTACGAGTTCGACCACGTGAACTCGGTGGAGTCCTTCGAGTCAGCGAACCCGCGCCTGGCGGGTATCGCGTCCGGCTCCTACACGGATAACCTCGGTCTGATCCGCCTGACGATTGATCCCGCGACGCGCCAGGTCACGAGTGCCGACTCGATCCTCATCCCGGCCGCCGAGGTTGCCCAGTGCGGCGCGGACCCCGACACCCAGGCAATCGTTGATAAGGCCGACGCCGACTCGAAGGAAGCTGGCAAGCGCGTCGTCGCCACCGGCTACACGACACCCTTCATGCGCGGCGTTTTCACGACCCCCGACGGGCTGACCGAGCCGGGCTCGAACCGCGGTATCGAGTCCTCCCTCGGTGACCTGGTGGCCGACTCCCTGCGTGAGACGATCCTCACACCGGACGGAAAGAGCGTCGATGTCGGCATGATCAACGCGGGAGGCCTGCGCGAAGACCTCGTGCCGAACGAGGATGGCACCATCACCTATGCGCAGACCTACGAGGTTGAACCCTTCTCCAACGAACTCGGCTACGTAACCCTCAAGGGATCGGACCTCAAGGACGCGCTCGAACAGCAGTGGAAGAACGACCTGAACTCGCAGAACTCCCGTCCGATGCTCAAGCTCAATCTGTCCTCGAACGTGCGCTACACCTACGACCCGGCGAAGCCCGACGGACAACGCATCACGTCGGTGACGATCAACGGTGAGCCGCTGAAGGCAGATGGGACCTACACGGTCGGGTCCGTGAACTTCCTGTTGGACGGCGGAGATTCCTTCGATGCCCTCACCCGCGGGGGAGCAACCGTGACGAACGGTAACCTGGACCGTGACGCATTCAACGAGTACCTGGCCGCCCATTCGCCCACGAAGGATCGATCCGCCGACGCTGCGAGCGGTCTGGCTCCGCGCGCGGCGAAGTCTTCGATTGGTCTGACCCTGCCCGCCGAGCCGGTCGCCGATGGCTCGACCGTGACGATCCCGCTGCGCGGCCTGTCCTTCTCCGAAGGACCCTCGATCACGACGAAGGTGCACGTGAGCGCGGGTGGCGCGCAAGCCGTTGCCGACGTGGATAACTCCCTCGTGGATGCCCATGCATCGGACGGCGCCGCAGTCATCACGACGGACGGCGCGGGGCAGGCGAGCGTGGACGTGACGGTCGTGGGTGCCTGCGAGGGTAAGGCGGCCGGTGAGGTCGTGAACGTGCCCGTCACTGTCGCCACCGACTTCGCGACGGTCGTCGAGGCCTCAGACGGTTTGTCGATCCCGGTGACGTGTGCGGGTGTGGCAGCTCCGTCTCCATCTGCCGATTCTGGCGAGGGGAGCAAGCCGGTCGTGAGTGTTCCGGAGGATTCGAAAAAGGATCCAGGCGCGTCCAAGTCAGGCGGTGTGTTGGCGCGAACAGGTGCGGATACGCAAGGGGTGCCTGTGGTGTGTGTGCTTGCTGTGTGTGGTCTCGCCGGTCTCCTGGCACGTCGTGCCCAAATCGTTACCAGCAGGTAAGCGTTTTGCTTTGACGTGAGTGACACTCGTGCAGGATACTTGGATACGGTGTAACCGCCGGTTCGCATTGTTGATAAATTCCCTGTATTCTCAAGGAGGCATGTTTTCCACGCCACTATCGAGTCGTCAGAGAGTTCACGTCAATAGAGAGAGATCGTCATGAAGCACATCACCACATTTGCCGCCGCTGTGGGCGCCGTCACCCTGGCATTGACCGGCTGTGCCGGAGGGGGAAAAGCCGCTCAGTCTGGTGAAGCCAAGGCTGAGCTTCCGTTTAAGGCATGCGCTGTCTCCGATACCGGCGGTTGGCAGGACAAGTCTTTTAACGAGTCCGCCTACGACGGCCTCATGGAGGCGAAGTCCTATCTGGGGGTCACGGTGGATACCGCCGAGTCTGACACAGAGGATGATTTCGTCGGCAACGTTGACAAGATGGTGGCCGCCGATTGCACGCTGATCATCGGCGTTGGCTTCCACCTGGAGCCGGCCGTTCATCAGTCTGCCCTGCAGCATCCTGATCGCAACTATGCCATGATCGACACGACCTTTACTGACGGCACCGACGAGGCGGTCCTGAAGAATGGGCGTCCGCTGCTGTTCAATGCGTCCGAGGCTTCCTTCCTCGCGGGCTACGCTTCGGCGGCGATGTCAAAGACCGGTAAGGTCGCGACCTTCGGTGGTGCGCAGATCCCCGCCGTGGCTGTGTTTATGGACGGATTTGCGGACGGTGTGAAAGCCTACAATGAGGCGAAGGGGACCTCCGTGCAGGTGCTTGGTTGGGACAAGGACACCCAGACAGGAGCCTTCACGGATTCCTTCGATGACCAGTCGCTGGGGCTGCAGCAGGCGCAGCAGTTCATCGCGCAGGGTGCTGACATCATCATGCCCGTCGCCGGTCCTGTCGGAATGGGTGCTGCGGCCGCTGCGAAGGCTGACGGCAAGACGCTGATCGTTGGCGTCGACTCGGATTGGTACGAGACCAATCCCCAGTATTCGTCGATCATCCTGACCTCGGTCATGAAGGAGATCGGTGCTGCTGTCGAGCAGGCCATTCAGGATTCGGTCAAGGGGAAGTTCACCTCGGAGCACTACATCGGTACGCTCGCTAATGGTGGCGTGTCGCTTGCTCCCTTCCATGATTTCGAAACCCAGGTTCCCAAGGAGCTGCGGCAGGATCTGAACAAGCTGACGGAGGATATCAAGAAGGGACGGCTCGTGATCGAGTCGCCGAACGCCCCGAAGTAATCTCTCGCCGGGTTGGCCGGCGGCGAAGCTTTCAACGCAGCGATTGGTGTCGCTGCACGGAAGCTTGCCGCCGGCTTAATCGTTGCTAAAGCAACTTAATCGTTATCAAAACGAGTTAACCGTTACCAAAGCGAGAACAAATAAACCTTGACATGGGTGTTGCAGCACGGGACACTTAGATCAGACGTAAAAGTCGATTTATGCAAATGTTCGCACGGTGATTGTGCGAACCGAATCGGGGCTTGTGTAGCTCACGGTTCGACGAAGAATCACTTCAACAAAGGATCACACAGATGAAGCATTTCACGAGGCTCGCCGCATCGGCGGGTATTGTCGCGCTCGCGCTGGCTGGATGTGGCGGAGGTGGAACCTCCGGCGGCTCTGGCAAGGCCCAGGACGCCGCGTCTTTCAAGGCGTGCGCAGTGTCGGACGCCGGCGGCTGGAACGACAAGTCCTTCAACGAGTCAGCGTACAACGGACTGAAGGATGCCCAGAGCAAGCTGGGTATTCAGATCAACGCGGCCGAGTCCAGCTCCGACACGGACTTTGCGCCCAACGTTGAGTCCATGGTCTCCGACGGCTGCAACCTGATCATCGGCGTCGGCTTCAACCTCGAGCAGGCGATCCACAAGTCCGCAGATGACAATACGGACCTGCATTACGCCCTCATTGACTCCAGCTTCAGCGAAGGCAAGGAGACCGTCACCCTTAAGAACGGGCGTCCGCTGCTGTTCAACACGGCTGAGGCTGCATACCTTGCGGGTTACGCGGCGGCCGGCATGTCGCAGACGGGTAAGGTTGCCACCTTCGGTGGCATGCAGATCCCTGCGGTGACAGTCTTTATGGACGGCTTCGCTGACGGCGTTGATGCCTACAACGCCGCGCATGGTACCTCCGTTCAGTTGCTCGGCTGGGACAAGGCATCTCAGAACGGCTCGTTCACGCAGAACTTCGACGATCAGGCACTGGGCAAGCAGCAGGCGCAGCAGTTCATCTCGCAGGGCGCCGACATCATCATGCCCGTCGCCGGCCCCGTGGGCCTGGGTGCCGCGGCGGCTGCCAAGGCTGACGGTAACACGCGCATCGTCGGTGTGGACTCCGACTGGTACGAGGCAAACCCCGACTACTCCTCGATCGTGCTGACGTCGGTCAAGAAGGAGATCGGTGCTGCTGTCGAGCAGACCATCACGGACTCGGTGAATGGCAAGTTCACGCCGGAACCGTTCGTGGGTACGCTGGCTAACGGCGGCGTCTCCCTGGCACCCTTCCACGATTTCGATGCTCAGGTGTCCGATGAACTCAAGTCTGAACTGAACAAGCTCACCGAGGACATCAAGGCTGGCACGCTGAAGGTTGAGTCGCCGAACGCCCCGAAGTGATCTCCCAGCGGTGGGGCTGTCGGCGAGTTGTCCGCAGCCCCACCCGGGTGTTGGGAGCCTATCGCCCACCGGTGTTGGGGAAGGTCGAAGGAATGAAACTAGAGCTGCGGGGGATCACGAAGAGGTTTGGCCCCCTCACTGCTAACGACTCGATCGATCTGACGATCGAGGAGGGGCACATTCACGCCCTGCTTGGTGAAAATGGTGCGGGAAAGTCCACGCTGATGAACGTCCTGTACGGGATGCACCAGCCTGACGAGGGACAGATCATCATCGATGGTGAGCCCGTGACATTTAAAGGCCCGGGTGACGCTGTTGCTGCGGGCATTGGTATGGTGCATCAGCACTTCATGCTGATCCCGGTGTTCACGGTCGCGGAATCGATCGCACTAGGTTATGAGCCGACTGGCCCTGCGGGCATTATTAGCCGTGAGCGCGCGCGTCAGACGGTGCGCGAAGTATCGGCACGCTTCGGCTTCGACCTGGATCCCGATGCGCTCATCGAGGATCTGCCGGTCGGTGCGCAGCAGCGCGTTGAGATTGTCAAGGCCCTGTCGCGTCAAGCGAAGGTCTTGATTCTGGACGAACCGACGGCCGTGCTGACACCGCAAGAGACGGATGAACTGATGAAGATCATGCGTCAGCTCGCCGATGCGGGGACGTCGATTGTCTTCATTACTCACAAGCTGCGCGAGGTGCGTGCAGTTGCTGACGATATCACGGTGATCCGTCGTGGAAAGGTCGTCGGCACGGCCTCCCCGACGGACTCTGAGGCTTCGCTGGCCTCGCAGATGGTGGGGCGCCCGGTTCTTTTGCGCGTCGATAAGGAACCGGCTCGGCTTCGCCGAGGTGGCCTCGTCTTGGATGATGTCTCCCTGCTAGGCGCGGGTGGCGTGCCCGAACTTGATCATGTGTCATGCAAGGTTCAGCGTGGTGAGATCCTCGCGGTTGCCGGGGTGCAGGGCAACGGTCAGAGCGAACTTGCGGAGGTGATCCTTGGCCTTCGTACTCCCGATAGCGGGACGATCACCCTCGAGGGAAAGGATATTACTCGCGCGAATCCTCGAAAGTCCCTGAATTCTGGGGTTGGGTTCGTTCCCGAAGACCGTATGACAGACGGTATGGTGTCTTCTTTCTCCATTGCTGACAACTTGGTCCTCGATCAGTTTAATGCGCCCGAGTTTGCCTGGGGTCCGTCGCGCAAGCTGGGAGCGGTTGCCCGCAATGCGCGAGCGAAGCAGGAGGAATACGACATCCGCCTGACGTCGATCAATGATCCGATTTCCTCCCTGTCGGGTGGTAATCAGCAGAAGGTTGTCGTTGCGCGCGAAATGTCACGAGAGCTGAAGCTGCTGGTCGTCAACCAGCCCACGCGCGGCGTCGACGTCGGGTCGATCGAGTTTATTCACCGCAGGATCGTAGAGGTGCGCGACCAGGGGTGCGCAGTGCTGCTGATTTCGTCGGAGCTCGACGAGGTTGTGGCGCTGGCCGACCGGATCGCCGTCATGTATCGCGGTCGTATCGTCGGCATTGTGCCTGCGGATACGCAGCGTGATGTCTTGGGTCTCATGATGGCTGGCGTTCCTCAGGACGAGGCCGTGGCGACCTCGCATCGCGGTGGCGCGGTTGACGCTCGCGAAGGACAGGAGGAGCAATGAGTAAGAAGAAGACTGCCTCCCTGGGCATGTTTACGAGGATTGTTGGCTCGCAGGGGTTCGTGTCGGTGCTCTCAGTCTTGATTGCCTTCGCGATCGGAGCGATCCTGATTGCCGCTACGGGGGCTTCCGTCACAGACGCCTACTACGCGATGTTCCGCGGGGCCATCGTGGACCCGCAGGCGTCGACGTTCATGCGCGCGATTAAGCCGCTGACAGACTCGGTGTTCTTTGGGATTCCCTTGATTATTTCGGGTCTGGGTCTCGCGTTCGGCTTCCGTGCCGGACTGTTCAACATCGGCGGTAAAGGCCAGATGATCGTTGGCGCACTCGCGGCCGTGTGGGTGGGCTTCTCGATGAACCTTCCTCCGGTCGTTCACACCTTCGTCGCTGTGGCTGCGGCGATTATCGCGGGCGCTGCGTACGCTGGCATCGCGGGTGTCTTGAAGGCAAAGACGGGGGCTAACGAAGTCATCGTCACGATCATGCTCAACTCGATTGCAGTCCTGGGGCTGGGATACGTCCTGTCGCAGCCGTCGTGGCAGCGGCCCGGTTCGAACCAGCCGGTCACTCCTAACGTGGCTGACACGGCTGCCTTCGCGAAGTTCTTCGATGGGCCGATCAAGCTGCACAGTGGCATCATCGTTGCGCTTATTGCGTTGGTGATTTTCTGGTGGCTGATGGAGCGCTCGACGCTCGGTTTCCAGATTCGTGTCGTGGGTGCGAATCCTGCGGCGGCACGTACGGCGGGCATCTCGGTTGAGCGCATCACGGCGGTCACGATGCTGTTCTCGGGTGCCTTCCTGGGGTTGGCGGGTGCGAACGAGGCCTTGGGCACTCTCGGATACGCCTCGCGTGACGTGGCCGGTTCGATTGGTTTTGACGCGATTACGGTCGCTCTGCTGGGACGCAACAAGGCGTGGGGCACGTTCGGTGCTGGTCTGCTGTTTGGTGCGTTTAAGGCGGGCGGTTATGCGATGCAGGCAAAGAATGTGCCAATTGACATGATTTTGATTTTGCAGTCAGTGATCGTGTTGCTGATTGCTGCCCCGGCTCTGGTGCGGTGGCTGTTCAGGCTGCCTGATGCGAAGCGTCTGGCGGCTGCTGGAAAGGGGAACGACGAATGAGCACAGTTGAGAAGGACGCGCAGGTTCTGGTCAAGCGCTCGTGGAAGCTCCCAGTCGTGTATGTGGCTGCCAGCATCCTGCTGTTGGTGTTTGGTGTCTCGACGCACGGTGATGTGACGATTCGACTGAACGATAAGTCGCAGTCGTACTCGATCCCCGACATCGTCACGTCTGGTGCTCCCATCGTGTGGGTGCTTGTGGCGTTGACCATTCTGGTGACCGCATGTGAGTTGATTGTGACTGTCCGACGCATCGATGTTCCGTCGTGGGCACGGGCAGTAGGGATGAGCGTTGTCGGCGTGTCTACGATTCTGGGCTTCCTGCTGTACGCGGGTTCGGATTCGGCGGGTGCAGTGACGCTCACCTCGACGCTCGTGTCGACGGTGGCGATCTCGACGCCACTAATTTTCGGTGCACTGTCGGGTGTCATCTCTGAGCGTGTCGGCGTTGTCAATATCGCGATTGAGGGTGACCTGCTGGTCGGAGCGTTCGCGGGTATCATGGCGGCCTCTTACTTCCAGACCGCTTACGCGGGCCTTGTGGCCGCGCCTCTCGCGGGCGCTCTGCTGGGGGCGCTGCTGGCGCTCTTCTCCGTCAAGTACGGAGTGGATCAGATTATCATCGGCGTCGTGCTGAACGTCCTGGCGCTGGGTCTGACGACCTTCTTGTACGGGACGATCATGAAGGATGCTCAGGATGTCCTGAACACCAACCGCTACTCGCTGCCCGACCTCCCGATCCCTGGCCTGGTCGAGATCCCGGTCATCGGGCCGGTCCTGTTCGATCAGTCGATCCTCGTCTACCTCATGTACGCGGCCGTCATCGCGCTGTCGTTCTTCCTGTTCCGATCTCGCTGGGGTCTGCGCCTGCGGGCGTGCGGTGAGCACCCACGCGCGGCCGACACGGTCGGCATCAACGTGGGGCGTACGCGCACTGCCAACACGATCCTGGGTTCTGCGTTCGCAGGGCTGGGGGGCGCGTTCTTCACGATCGGATCGGGTCTGGCGTTCACGGACAACATCTCTGCGGGTAATGGCTACATTGCCCTTGCGGCGATGATCCTGGGCAAGTGGAATCCGATTGGTGCGATGAGTGCAGCCGTCATGTTTGGCTTCGCACAGGCGACGGCCCGTATGCTGCCCAACATTGAGCCTTCGATTCCCGCGAACCTGATTTCGATGATCCCGTACGTGGTGACGATTGTCGCTGTGGCTGGCTTCGTCGGTAAGTCGCGCGCCCCTGCGGCCGAGAACATTCCCTACGTGAAGTGAGGAGCGTGGAACAGATGACGACGATCGATTGGGACGCCCTGCTGGGCGTCGCCATCGACGCGATGACACACGCGTATTGTCCGTACTCGCACTTCCCGGTGGGCGCGGCGGGCCTGAGTGCCGATGGCCGTATCGTCAGCGGTTGCAACGTGGAGAACGCGGGTTACGGCGTGGCGCTGTGCGCCGAGTGCGGCATGGTCTCGGACCTGATCCGCACCGGCGGAGGCACACTCGTCGCGGTTGTCGCCGTCAACGGGGACCGGGTTCCGGTGGCCCCGTGCGGGCGGTGCCGCCAGCTCATTTACGAGCATGGCGGCCCCTCCTGCCTGGTCCTCATGCCAGGCGGCGTCGCCGACATGACCCAGGTCCTGCCCGGTGCCTTTGGCCCCCACGACCTGGAGGAGGCTGCCTCCCGCGGCACCGCCAGGTCAGATGATGCTCGCGACGCGGCCCAGGCCTCGTCTCAGAAGAAAGAAGGAAACGTTGGCACTGTTTGATGCCGTTGACATTATCCGCACGAAGCGGGATGGGGGAGTACTCACCCCCGACCAGATTGACTGGGTGATCGACGCTTACACGAAGGGCGTCGTCAAGGACGAGCAGATGTCTGCCCTGGCTATGGCGATCTTTTTGCGCGGGATGAACCGCGCCGAGATCGCCCGCTGGACGGACGCGATGATCCGTTCGGGGGAGCGCATGGACTTCTCCGGGATTGGCAAACCGACTGCAGACAAGCACTCCACGGGAGGCGTGGGCGACAAGATCACGCTTCCGCTGGCTCCGCTCGTCGCGTGCTTCGGCGTGGCCGTCCCGCAGCTGTCGGGCCGAGGCCTGGGGCACACGGGCGGTACCCTGGACAAGATGGAGTCCATCCCCGGGTGGCGCGCTAATCTGTCCAACGAGGAGATTCTGGCTCAGCTCGGTGAAGGCTGCGGCGCGGTCATCTGCGCGGCAGGGTCGGGTCTGGCACCCGCGGACAAGAAGCTCTACGCGCTGCGCGACATCACGTCGACGGTCGAATCGATTCCGCTGATCTCCAGCTCCATCATGAGCAAGAAGATCGCGGAGGGCACGGGATCCCTCGTCCTGGATGTCAAGGTTGGATCGGGTGCTTTCATGAAGGACATCGACAGTGCGCGCGAGTTGGCTCGCACTCTGGTGGACCTAGGACGCGACGCGGGCGTCGCTACGCGCGCTCTGCTGACCGACATGTCCGTGCCGCTGGGCAGGAAGATCGGCAATGCCCTCGAGGTTGAAGAATCCGTCGAGGTGCTTGCGGGCGGTGGCCCTGCCGATGTCGTTGAGCTGACTTGCGAGCTTGCCCGTAACATGCTCGATCTTGCTGGCGTGCACGACGCTGACGTGGAGGCCGCCCTGCGCGACGGGCGCGCCATGGACCGCTGGCGCGCGATGATTCGCGAGCAGGGCGGTGACCCCGACGCAGCCATGCCTCGTGCCGTGCACACTCACGAGGTGTGTGCTGAAGGCAATGGAATGATCGTTGGTATGGATGCCCTGAGCGTGGGTGTCGCCTCGTGGCGACTTGGCGCGGGCCGAGCCGTCAAGGATGATCCGGTGCAGGCGGGTGCCGGCATTGAGATTCATGCCAAGCCGGGCGAGACCGTCACGAAGGGTCAGCCTCTGCTCACTCTTCATACCGACGATGAGTGGCGGATTGAACGGGCATTGGAAACATTGACCGGCGCCGTCGAGATCAGTGCTGGGGGGACGTATCTTCCTCGCGGTGTGGTTTTGGAGACGGTGTCCTGATCGCGGCGCGGCCGGGGCGAGGAAGGAAAATACGTGGATAAGCGTGATGAGCAGTCGATTGATGCGCTCAAGCTCTACTATCAGCAGGACTTGAGTCAAGCTGAAGTCGCCGCCCGTTTGGGCATCTCGCGTCCCACAGTCGCCAAACTCCTCGCCCACGGCCGTGATCGTGGTTTCGTTACCATTTCAATACATGATCCCCGCGATGAGGCCTCTGAACTGGCTGCCCGTTTGGAGCGATGCTACGGATTATCATGCGTGCGCGTCGCGCACGGGCACGCCGTGACGGAGGACGAGGCCATTGATCAGGTTGGTCGCGTCGGTGCCGACCTGGTGAGCCAGTTGGTCCACGACGGCATGAGCGTGGGTATCTCCTGGGGCCGCACGATGAGTGCGGTCGCCTCTTACCTGACTCGTTCTCCGCGTCAGGGCGTGCGCGTTGTCCAGCTCAAGGGCGGGACGTCCTTCTCTGCGCGTGCGACGCACGACTTCGAGGTGATGCGCGCGTTTTGCAAGGCCTTCACCGCGCAGCCGCGTTACCTGCCCCTTCCCGTCATCTTTCAGAGTACGAAGACGGCATCGATCGTGTGCAAGGACCAGGCGATCATGAAGATCTTGGAAGAGGGCCGTAACGTTGACGTGGCTGTCTTTACGATTGGTGCGATCAGCAACGAAGTCATTTCTCTCAACCTCGGGCACCTGGGTGAGGAAGAAGTAGATACGCTGCTACACAGAGCCGTCGGTGACGCACTTTCTCACTTTTTTACGGAGAGTGGGCAGGTCGCGATTCCGGAGCTTGAGGCGCGCACTGTCAGCATTTCCCTGGAACATCTGCGTACTCGTCCTGTGCGGCTGGTTGTCGCGGGCGGAAATGTGAAAATGCGTGCGTTGGATACGGCGCTGCGTATGGGGATTGCGACGCATCTTGTGGTGGATCAGGACCTGGCGGCCGCGCTGTTGGATATGCGTGAGCGCGATGTTATGAAGGAAGTAGGTGATGGCGCGAGAGACGTTGAACACTTGTCAATATAATTATTGACATATTGCTAATGGCGGCAATAATCTCGCCACACGGTAAAGATGCCGAGGAGCTGATTGCTCCGTGATTTGACGAAGGAAATGACACATGCGTTCGACACCGCACATCAACCCCACCGCCCCTATCGCCGAGACGATCCTCCTGCCCGGTGATCCGCTGCGCGCGAAGTTCATCGCCGAGAACTACCTGGAGGACGTCCAGCAGTTCAACGCGGTGCGTAACATGCTGGGCTTCACCGGCACCTACCAGGGCACGCCCGTGTCCGTCATGGGGACGGGTATGGGTATCCCGTCCATCTCCCTGTACTCCTACGAGCTGATCCACGAGTTCGGCTGCAAACGTCTCGTGCGCGTGGGCACCTGTGGCGCGCTCCAGCCCGACATGCACCTGTACGATGTCGTCGTTGCTCAGGCAGCATGCTCTAACTCGGCGTTCGTGGAGCAGTACCAGCTTCCGGGTACGTATGCACCCATTGGGTCTTTCCGTCTTATCGAAGAAGTTGTACACCGCGCCCGTGAAGCCTCTGTCCCGGTGCATGTCGGCAACATCATGTCCTCCGATGTCTTCTACAACGCGAACCCGACCTTCAACGAGGCCTGGCAGCGCATGGGCATCCTCGCCGTCGAGATGGAGACCGCTGGTCTGTACGCGACGGCCGCCCACGCGGGCGTCGAGGCCCTGGGTATCTTCACTGTCTCCGACTCCTTGGTCACGGGCGAGGTGACGGACGCGCAGGCGCGTCAGACTGCCTTCACCGCCATGATGGAGCTGGCTCTGCCGCTGGCCAAGCTCTGAGACGAGACGAAAGGACTCCTATGAAAAAGCGCGACGTGGCCGCGATGATCGACCACACGATCCTTAAGCCCGAGGCCACCGCAGCGGACGTGGCACGCATCGTCGAAGAAGGAGCCGCGGCCGGCACGTTCTCCGTGTGCGTCTCTCCCTCGATGCTGCCCCTGGACGTGCCCGAGGGCCTGAAAGTCGCTTGCGTTGTGGGCTTCCCCTCCGGTGCTGTTAAACCGCAGGTCAAGGCATTCGAGGCCGCTCAGGCCGTCGCCGACGGAGCTGACGAGATCGATATGGTCATCAACATCGAGCTGGTCAAGGACTCCCGACTGCACGAGCTGAGAGAGGAGATCGCGGCGGTGCGCCGCGTCGTCCCCGCCCCGCGCGTCCTCAAAGTCATCATCGAGTCGGCCGCCCTGAGCGACAACGAGATCATCGCCGCCTGCATGGCTGCGAAGGCCGCCGGCGCTGACTTCGTGAAGACCTCGACGGGCTTCCACCCCGCCGGTGGTGCTTCGACCCACGCGGTTACGCTCATGCGCGCCACCGTCGGCGACGCCCTGGGCGTCAAGGCCTCGGGCGGCATTCGCGACGCCGAAACGGCGCTGGCCATGATCAACGCCGGAGCCTCCCGCCTGGGCGTCTCCGCAACCAACGCCATCCTGGCAGGACTGGAGGACTGAACAATGGAACTACTCGACAAAGCCCAGCGCTGGGCGGACCACGACCCGGATCCGGCCACGGCCTCGTCCCTGAAGGCTGATATCGAGGCCGCGCGCGGCGGAGACGAGGAAGCGCTCGCCCGTGTCGGTGCCGCCATGAACGGCCCCCTCGAGTTCGGCACCGCGGGCCTGCGAGGCGTCGTGGGTCCTGGCGAATCCCGCATGAACCTGGCCGTTGTCATCCGCGCGACCGCTGGCCTGTGCGAGGTCGTCAAGCGACACGCCACCGGCACCCCCACCCTGGTCGTCGGCTGCGATGCCCGCTACGGCTCCTCCGAGTTCGCCACGGCCGCCTGCCGTGTCGCCTCGGCAGCAGGCGTGCGCGTCCTCGCACTGCCCCAGGCCAACCCGACCCCGCTCACCTCCTTCGCGGTGCGCCACTTCGGCGCGGACGCGGGCGTCATGGTCACGGCCTCGCACAATCCTGCACCCGACAACGGCTACAAGGTCTACCTGGGCGGCAGCGTCGTCACGGGCGACGGGCAGGGCGTCCAGATCGTCCCGCCCTTCGATGCCGAGATCGCCGCGGCCATCGAGGCCACGCCCCCCGCCGACCAGGTGCCCATGAACGACGACCTGGTCGAGGCCGTGGACCCGCGCGACGAATACGTCGCTGAGGCCGTCAAGCTGGCCTCCGGTGACGCCGCCGCGCGCGCAGACCTGCGCATCGTCCTGACCGCCATGCACGGCGTGGGTGCCCCGCTCACCTCCCGTGTGCTCGAGGAAGCTGGCTTCACGCACGTGTCGCTCGTGGCCGCCCAGGCAGAGCCCGACCCGGACTTCCCGACCGTGCCCTTCCCGAACCCCGAGGAAGCCGGTGCCCTCGACATGGCGATCGAGCAGGCCCGCGCCGAGGACGCCGACCTCATCATCGCGGTCGACCCCGACGCGGACCGCTGCGCGCTCGCGGTTCCAGACCCCGCCGCCGAGGCCGGATGGCGTCCGCTGAGCGGCGATCAGATTGGCTGCCTGCTGGGTGAGTTCCTGGCCTCGCGTGGCATCCAGGGATCGCTGGCGAACTCGATCGTCTCCTCGCGTCTGCTGGCCCGCATCGCTCACGCGCACGGGTTGGTCCACCACACGACGCTCACGGGCTTCAAGTGGATCGCTCGCGCGCCCGAGCTGGCGTTCGGCTATGAGGAAGCCATTGGTTTCTGCCCGAATCCCGCCATCGCACGCGATAAAGACGGTATTGCGTCTTCTGTCGTCGCCGCGTCGCTGTTCGCCGCGCTCAAGACCGAGGAGCGTACCGCATGGGACGAGCTGGATCGCCTGGCTCACGCCCATGGCCTGCACGTGACCGGTCCGCTGACCTTCCGCGTCGAGGAGATCGAGCAGATCGCGACTGGTATGGCGCGCCTGCGCGCCCAGCCGCCCAGCGAGCTGGCGGGGTCGCCGGTCGTCGAGGTCTCTGACCTGTCGGAGGGGTATCAGGGTCTGCCGCCCACGGACGGCGTGCTGGTGCTGACGAAGGCCGGGGACCGCGTGATTGCGCGTCCGTCGGGCACTGAACCCAAGCTCAAGTGCTACCTCGAGGTCATCCTGCCCGCCCCCGAGGGCGAGCCGGTGCCGTGGGATGAGGCGTACGAGCGTCTCGAACGGATCAAGCGTGAGTTTGGCCAGATTATCGGCCTGTAAGCGCTGATAGAGGGCCTCCGTCGGAGGATTTAAGAGGGGTATAGCCCTGCGCGAGTAAATAGATAACGATATACTTGCGTATATGGCAACTCACATTAAATCCGCGGCGGAGGCCCTGCCTTTTGCCGACCGGCCCGTCGAGAAGGCACCCGGGCACTGGGTGCTCGCGCGCGCCGGTAAAACGGTGCTGCGCCCCGGCGGCCTGGCGCTGAGCACCTGGGCCCTCAAACGCGCCGTCCTACCCGGCGCGGACGTCGTTGAATTCGCGCCCGGCCTGGGCGTCACGGCCTCGGCGATCATCGAGGTCGGACCCGCCTCCTACACAGGCGTGGAGCGCGATCCCGACGCGTGCGCGCGCGTCAACGCCATCGCCTCGGGCGTGGGACGCTGCGTGAATGCCGATGCCGCGCAGACCGGCCTGCCGGACGAGAGCGCGGACGTCGTCGTCGGCGAAGCCATGCTCTCCATGCAGGGGGAGAAGGCCAAGCGAGCCATCATGGGCGAAGCCGCCCGCATCCTGCGCCCCGGCGGACGCTACGTCATCCACGAGCTGGCGATGCGCCCCGACTCCATTGGAGAGGAACCCGCCACCGAGATCAGGAAGGCGCTGGCGCGGGCCATCAACGTCAACGCACGCCCCCTGACCGTTGCCGACTGGAGGCGTGCGCTCGAGGACGTTGGCCTCGTCGTCGAAGAGACCCGCATGGCTCCCATGGCCCTGCTCAAACCGGGCCGGATGATCGCCGACGAGGGCGTGCGCGGCGCTCTGCGCATTATGCGAAACATCGCCCGCGACAAAGATCTGCGCGAGCGCGTCATCACGATGGCGCGTACGTTCAAGAAATACGACCGACACCTGTGCGGCGTTGCCATCGTCGCGCGCAAACCCAAGGAGAACAGTTGAGCCTCTCGCCCGAATCCAACACCGAGGTCCCCACGCCCATCATGACGGACCTGCAGGACATCGCCTCGATGATCCAGGTCAACGAGGAAGCCACGGTGTCGCGCACCGTCATGCACGCCGAGGGCGTGCGCCTGGTCCTCTTCAGCTTCGATAAGGACGAGATCCTCAGCGAGCACACGGCCGCGATGCCCGTCATCCTCCACACGCTCGAGGGCGCCCTCGAGATCGAGGCCGACGGCCGCACCGTTGTCCTGAAGCCCGGCGACGTCATCCACTTCGGCACGCGCCTGCCGCACGCCGTGCGCGCGCTCGAACCCTCGAAGCTGGCCCTGTACATGCTGGACCGCCGCGAGCGCCCCAAGGGCTGAATTTCGCCCCTCATACTGGGAACCCCGACCTCGTCTGAGAGCAACGAGGTCGGGGTTCCATGCCGCATGGGCGCGGTACATCGCGTGCGTCGGCGTGAGTGAGCGCGTGAAAGTCCTAGGACAGGGACGCCTTGCCGGCGCCGCGCGCGACCAGCCACAGGCCGGCCTCGACGATGACACCGGACACGAC
This sequence comes from Actinomyces sp. ICM47, assembly GCF_000278725.1. Taxonomy (GTDB): domain Bacteria; phylum Actinomycetota; class Actinomycetes; order Actinomycetales; family Actinomycetaceae; genus Pauljensenia. The sequence continues at coordinate 21,570 of NZ_ALCA01000101.1, forward strand.
GAACACGATGGGGACGGAGAGTCGCGCGTCCATGAGGGTCGTGGCAGCCAGCGCGATGCCGTGGGCGGCACCCAGGACCCCGCCGCCGAAGAGAATCGGCCATGCGGCGCGGTGGACGCGCTCCCAGGCCTGCGAGCCGGGGGTGATGCCCGCCAGGCGCAGCCCCAGAGGAGGGCGACACACGCCGACGCGCGCGGTCAGGCCCGAGGCAAACAGATAAAGGCCACCCGCGATGAGAGCGACGGCGAGAATCAGGAAAAGGACGATGAGTCCGACGTGCACGGGAACCCCCAGGGACAGTGAAAGTTTCACGGCTGTTTCACGCACGAGCGTGGGCCGTGCGATCATTCTAACTGGCCACGGCCTCGTGAATGACGAGGCCGTGGGAGCGTCGGGCGACCGGTGACAGTCGAGTCGTGGCCGAGCGCGCGTGCACGCTCAGAAGTAGCAGGCAATCGGGCCGTTGGGACCCGGCACGACGGTGACGGGGGTGTCGAAGATGTCGGTGAGGACCTCGTCGCGCATAATCTCTTCGGGCGTGCCCATGAAAGCGACCGTCCCGTCCTTGAGGGCACAGATCTGTGAGGCGTAGCGCGCCGCGAAGTTGATGTCGTGTAGAACGATGACGATGGTGCGCGAAAATTCGCGGGCGGCTCGTTCCAGCATCGTCATCATCTCGACGCTGCGCGCGATATCCAGGTTGTTGAGGGGCTCGTCCAGCAGGACGTAGTCCGTTTCCTGGGCCAGCACCATGGCGACGTAGGCGCGCTGGCGCTGGCCGCCCGAGAGCTGATCGAGGTAACGAGCCTGCAGGTCCTCCAGGTCGAGGAAGCCGATGTAGCGGTCGATGATCGCCTCATCCTTGGCGTTCAAACGTCCCTTGGAATGGGGGAAGCGCCCAAATCCCACGAGCTGGCGCACGGTCAGGCGCGAGATAAAGTGGTTTTCCTGGCGCAGGATCGACAGGGTGCGCGCCAACTCGGAGGACTTCGTCGTGGCGACGTTGAGGCCCCCGACCTCGATGGTGCCCTCGTCGATGCCGAGGAGACGCCCGATCATGGTCAGGAGCGTGGATTTACCCGCCCCGTTGGGACCCACGAGCGCCGTGATGCCGCCCGCCGGGATGTCGAGGGAGATTGAGCCGATGCGCACCGACGGCGAATACTGCTTGACGACGGAATCGATGGAAATCACAGGCGGCCCTTTCGCAAAATAGTGACGATGAACGCGAGTCCGCCGACGAACTCGATGATGATGGAGACGACGCCCTGCGTGTTGAAGATGTGGTTCATGACGAAGTAGGCGCTGGAGAGAATCGCGATTCCGAGGGCCACCGCCATCGCAAAGATGAAGCGGTGGTCGTGGGTGTCGGAGAACTGGTAGGACAGCGTCGCGACGAGGAATCCGAGGAATGTCATGGGACCCACGAGCGCGGTCGACGTCGCCATGAGGATTGACACGAGGACGAGGACCACGACCGACGTGCGCCGGTGGTTGAGTCCCAGGTTTGTGGCGGTTTCGCGTCCGAGGGAGAGGACGGAGAGCCTGCGTGTCATGAGCACGAGGGCGAGCGCGGCGACCGCAACGAGTGGGACGGCGATCGGGAAGTACTCCTTCTGCGCGTTCGCGATGGACCCGAAGAGGCGGGCGGTGAGCACGTCGAACTCCGAAGGCGTGAGGAGGCGCTGCATGAAGGTCGAGATGGAACCCAGGCCCGCGCCGAGCATGACGCCGATGAGGAGCATCGCGTGCATCGAGGCGCGCTGCGAGGTGAGCAGCCATGAATAGAGCACGAGCGTCAGGGCGATCATGAGACCCAACTGGCCGACGAAATTGCCGACGGTCGCCGAGGCGTTGAGTCCGGCGACGCCCAGGAAGAAGATCGTGGACGTGTGGATCGCCCGATAGAGGGACTCGAAGCCCAGGATGGAAGGCGTGATGATGCGGTTGTTCGCCACCGTCTGGAAGGCGACCGTGGCCATGCCCTGGCACACGGCCACCAGGGTGATCGCCAGGACCGCGAAGGCGCGCCGACGCGCGAGACGCCAGAAAACGGGTGTTCCGAAGTGCGCGGGATTCTTCCACACGAGCAGTCCGATGCAGGACAGGAGCGCGACCGCGCACACGGCAGCGAAGATGATCCACCAGCGACGCCTGGCGGCGGGGGACACGAAGGCACCGGTACGGCGTGTCGGGCGCGTGATGGACGAGGCCTGGGCGGGGGACGTGGCGGCGGCCTCGTTCATCGAGGGGAGAGAAGCGGCGGTCACAGCGTGGCTCCCTTCTTGGCCTGGCGCAGCACGAGCGCGATGAAGACGAAGGCTCCGAGGACGCCCAGGATGACGGAAACGGGCATCTCGAAGGGGGAGATGATGGTGCGGGCGAGCAGGTCGGTGACCGTCACCAGGGCGATGCCCGCCAGGCACACCCACGGCAGGTTGGTGCGCAGGTTGTCGCCCATCGTCATGGAGACCAGATTGGGCACGATGAGGCCCAGGAAGGGCAGGGAACCGACGACGACGGTGACGACGCCGGTGGCGACGGCGACTAGGCCGGTCGCGATGAGGACCATGCGGTGGTAGTTGACGCCGAGGGACACAGCGATGTCTTCGCCGAGCGACACGGCTGTGAGGCGGTCGGCCATGATGAAGACGATTGCGACGACGATGGTGACGATCCACAGGATCTCGTACTGGCCTTCGTAGACGGAGGTGAAGGACCCCTGGAACCACACGGCCACGCTCTGCATGGTGTTGGTTTCCAGCGCGATGAACGTGGAGATCGCGGAGACGACCGCGCCGAGCATCATGCCCATGATGGGCACGAGCAGCGAGGAGCGCAGGGAGACACGTCGCAGGAGTGCGAAGAACACCATCGTGCCCGCGAACGCGAAGGTGATCGCGCAGGTCATGCGTATCAGGATCGGGGCCCCCGGCCACGCGATCATGATGACGAGCAGGCCCAGTCCCGCCCATTCGGTCGTGCCCGTCGTGGAGGGTTCGGCAAAGCGGTTCTGGGTGACCAGCTGCATGACGAGGCCGCTCATGGACATGGCGGCACCGGAGAGGATCAGGGCGATGGTGCGGGGAACGCGCACGGCGAGGAAGATCCGCCAGCCGTCGTCCTGGGAAAGGATCGAGTACTCACCGGTGGACAGAGACAGAACCAGCAGGGCGAGGACGGCCAGCGTGGCCAGTGCGAGTGCGAGGGGCCGCCTCGACGACGAGGTCGTGGCGGGTGCGGGCGTCGCCGCGGAGGATGCGGGTGTCTGGGGGGAAGGCGGCGCGGTGATGGGGGAATGCGTCATGAGAATGGGGGAGCGGGTGCCGC
>NZ_ALCA01000102.1 GCF_000278725.1 Actinomyces sp. ICM47
ACCAGCCCAGTGAGTGCCCAGCGCACCGCCGCCCGTGAGAGCTTGGCGCGCGGATCGACCGCTTGGCTCATATCCTGACGCCACACGTGAGCGCACTCCTGGCACCGGTAGCGGCGCACGCTCACATGCAAAATCGTGGGACGCCACCCGTAAGGCTCGTGCGCCAAGCGCCTGACTACCGTGTCACGCGCCTCGCCCTGGCACCCGCAGCAGCGACACCACCGATCCTCACCAACAATGCGGCAAGCCAACACTGCATGGTCTGGCTCAATGCGCTGGCCGGTCACTTCCAGACCCAGGTCATCCAGGCGCGTGAACGCGCTCAGGTCAGGGCGATCAAAGGTAGTATTAGACATGTCGAGGTCTTTCAGATGGACAGTGTCGGAATCTCCATCATCGAAAGACCTCGACCCCTACACAACCACGACACACCCAACCCCACCCACCACACCTACACCCTCAAATGCGAAGAGCCAGCTTCCTCATCAAGCCCCTCACTTGCTTGCAAACGCTTGCCTGCCTTTGAAGCTGCTTCACGACTCACTCGCTCCGGCTGTTCTCTGCCCATACGCAGAGTATAGTGGCTGTGAGCACAGCACAGGGAGGAGCCAACATGGCACGTTCGGTGGTCGATGTTGCAACCTACATCTTGGAGCGTACGGATACGATCACAACAATGAAGCTCCAGAAGCTGGCCTTCTACTCGCAGGCACTCCACTTGGTGAATAATGGGACTCCACTGTTCCCTGAGGATTTCCAAGCATGGCGAGGGGGGCCGGTTGCACCCGAGCTCTATGCCCTTCACCGCGGCAAGTTCCTGATTCGCCCTGGTGAATTGGGTAACGCGGGCACTTCAGAGGGATTGACGGAAGAGGAGCGCACACTCATTGCCGCTGTATGTGACGCGATGAGCGAAGCGACAGGAGCTGATCTGAGCCAGCGAACCCACGCGGAGTCACCATGGCTCGACGCTCGCAAGGGCCTCGCTCCCTCCGAGCCTTCAGCTACTGTCATCACCAAGCAAGCAATGCACAACTACTACCAAACATACCCCGTCCTGCATTGACTATGAACTGCGCGCCAGAGATGCCCTGATACAGCACACAACCGCTGCTGAGTATTCTCGGCGTCATCTGGTCGAGATTTCGGTTCACGCATCGCTCAGCGCCCCTACTTTTCAACAACCTGGCCCCGGCCTCGTGAATGGACGAGGCCGGGGCCGATTTGCATCTGAACGATTCAGTTAGTCTTCGTGTTCGTCAGGTGACGACCGATGTAGCCGATGTAAACCTTGTGGGTCTTTTTTGTGTCCGCGTAGTAGTACATGCGTGGGGCGTTGCGGTCGTGGTGGGTGGGCGCGAAGTGGGTCCACATCGTGATCTCGCCGCTCGGGTCAACGATCGTCGGCACTGGGAACGTACGCTCACGACGCCAGCGCGGATTCCCTTTGACGGTGTCACTCTCGTTGGACTTATGACGGTGCGGTGAACACGTGCGGTAGCCGTCGGGTGCCGCTTTGAGGAAGTCGTACACGTTACCATCTGCGAAATCACCGGCCTCCCGCGCACGCAGATAGTCGCGCAAGACCAGTATGTAGCGCCAAAAGTCCTCCGCGTAGTTTCGCACGCTCAACTCGTCAAGCCGGAGCATCTCCCCCATCATCGCGTCCGGATCACCGAAGACAACGTGTTGGCGCACCCGCTCATGCTCCGCGTCACTCGTCATCCAGTCGTAGAGTTCAACCATGTCTGCCGGTGGCCGGTCGAGCATATTTTCCGAATATCTGTCGTCGGATTCGCGCTGATCCGGATGCGTAGCCTTCCACGCGAGATGACGGTTCTTTTGCTCCAACTCGCGAATCTCCTCGTTCGCATACAGGAGTACGATCTCCATATCATCCTTATGCGACGTCAACTCCTCCACTTCGGACCTGAGGTCCGCGAGCTTACGCTCACTCTCCTGCGCCGCCTCAGCGAGGAGTTCCTGTGCGGCTTCTGTTTCTGCACGCGCATGATCACGCTCTCCCTCAAGTTCAATGCACCTGGCGGTCTTCTCCTCCAGTCTCTTCTTCAGCTGCGCGACGGCTCGTTCACGGTCCTCACGCACGCGCGGGTTCGCAAACTCGAGCGCGTGCCCGATGAGGCCACGCAGCTGATCGCTCCAACCAGATCGGACAGCAGCGGGCTTGATGCCACAACGACGAACAAGGCCGACGCTGGGTAAGACACGACGCTTGGACGTGCGGGGCTTTCGCCCATTGTGTGTCGGAAGCGCTCTTGGCTGTGCGGCCCCAGCCTCCTGGCGTGGGACTTCCTTGCTTGCTTCTTTGCTGTGTGTTTCTTTATGGCGCGCCTCCTCCAGGGGGTGGAAGGTTGGAATTGAGGCCCTGCGCTGGTCGAGTACTTTGTGGGCCTGGAGGAGTTCCTTGTCCAGCCCGTTGTCCCACAGGTACTCGCGCGGCGTTCTCGCGATCGTGCGCGCCAGCGCCGGGTGGAAACGTCCCTGCTCCTCGTCGTAGCCACGCAAGAGGGTCGCCGCGGTCAGGACCCTGTGCCGACGCGCATCGATCAGGTCACCCGGCTGCACGCCCGGCAGGAACGTACGCAGGCTCCCTTGCGGCATGTCAAGCCCCTCACCGATCTTTGCGAGGTAGTCGGCATACACCTGCGGTGTCAGCAAGAAATAGGTGGCGCAGCCCAATGAGTCACCCGTCAGCGGGGCCAGAATCTGGTGCCACCGGCTTTCCTGCTTCAGAGCTTCCGGCGTATCGCCGTCGGTCAGCGGCGCAGCCACGACCACCGCGGTTCTCCTGCGCGGATCACGGATCCAGCCGATGAGTTCCTCCACCTGGTTGGCGTCGTTGATTGGCTGGAGGGTATCCGACAGCGGCATGTCCCGGTCAAAGACTCCGCCCTCACGGATGAGATCACACACCACTCGTGGAGGTTTCGCGTCCCATTTCCCGTCGCGTGGTGGGACCACCTCCACCCAGATAACCTGCCGATACGCCGACTCCTTCGTGGCGCTCATCGCGTACAGGCGCATCACCCAGTGCTCGCCGTCCTGAGTGCGTTCCACTGTTTCAAAGAGCTGTCGCCTGTAGTGCTTGTCGGCAGAAGTCTCCCTCGTCTTCGTTACGACGAGGTCCATGTGCTGCCCTCGCGATGATAGAAGAGTGCCGAATCGGTAGATGCCCTCGTCGTTACATGAGGCTTGCTCGCCCGCCTCCCACAGCGAATACTTGTCGTGCAGCCACTCATGGAAAAGCCGATCAGCGACGCGCAGCGCATCCTCCCGCTCGCCTAACTCCAAGACTGCCCGGTACCCACGTGCCATGATTCGCTCCCCCCTTGGGCATCAATAGACGAAATACACCTGCCAGCTTACGCCTACAGAACAACCATCACGCCACAAATATCTTGACGCTCATGAGCTACACATCACACAATAATCCCCGGCCTCATATCTGAGACCGGGGACCGCTCAGGCTCTGACGCTCAGGCAGTGCGTCGCAGCGCAATGCGTCAGGACGCGATGACCTCGACGCCGTTCACCTGCACGATGCTGGACAGCGCGTCGATGAACTGCTTGATGATCTTGCGGTTACGGCCATTCTGCATGAGGTTGGGTATGCCCTTCGTCGCACAGGAAACCTCAACGGTAACGCCCTGCTGGTGAGGGATAAAGCCGACGATGATGCGCTCACCCCAGGACATGAAGGTCAGGGGTGTCTCGAAGGTGAGGTAGCGTGCGTTCATGTCCGCCCCCATCATGGTCGCCTTCGGCACACTCGGGACGGCAGCCATCGCCGCTTGGAACACCTGCTCGTACGGCAGTGCGTACTGGAACGCCTGCTTGTTTTCGCGTATACCCATGGAGGTCTCCTTGCATATCTGATTGATGTATTGCCCGCCGCGTGATCGCCACGCGCGAGTGAGCGCAGAAGGGTACTCAGCCCTTCAAACCAGATCAGCGTATCAGTATCAGCTCTGGCAGCCAGTATATTGGCGTTGCTTGACAGCTCGGTCAGCGGCAATACACAAATCGGAGAGTTCCACCCTCGCGCACCTGTCACACACATAGACAGCAGGTGCCAGGCGGTGGAACCCGATCGGCACCTGCCGCTTGACGGCGGGCGAACCGCTCACGAACGCGGCTCGTAGGGGCTGACCGCGACGGAAGCGAGGTTCTGGCAAACGCTCAGCGAGAGCTGCAGGCTGATCGAACCCGAGCCGTCCGTGTTGAAGATGTCGACCTGATCGGAGGACGCAGGAGTGCAGCCGTCGACGCCATCAACGGATTCAGCCGTGAGGGTCACGCCCACGCGACCTCCCTGAGGAATCGTGTACACGTTGCCGGGATCCTCGCCGTCGCGCACTGCCTCAGACACGGTCGCTCCGCCCGAGGCGAAAAGAACCTGCGGGAAGCCGCTGACCCAGCACGAGTTTCCCTCATTCGTGAAGGTCAGCTCGACGTAGGTGGTGGTGCCGATCTGCTGGTTGCTCGTCACCGCGGGCTGCAGGTTCGTCAGGTCGCAATGCGCCTCGTTGTTGGTCACGTCAACCTCAGGAGCCTGGTTGCCTTTATCGAGCGAAGCGCTCTGGGGCGTCTCCCCGCTCTGGGCGTCCATGCCACTCTGTGCGGTGGGCGTAGCACTGGCTGAAACAGAAGCGCTCGGAGTCGGGGCCGAGGTCGTGGCACCGGAAGTCGGCTGGCTATCCTTCGGCGAACATGCACTCACACCCAAGACAAGGGCGGACAGGGCGGTCACGGCAAGGAGGCGTCGCGTTGTCATCATGGACCCATCCTATGAAAATGCGCGGAACAAGCGCCCCGCCACGCCGTTAGTTACCGAGTGATGACAAGCCGCGCAGGAGGTGCGAAGCGTGAGCGAGCCACGGCCTCGTCAATCCAGTGAAGAAGCCGGGCAGCGCATGTCTGCACTGCCCGGCTCTCATCGTTCTTAGCTATTCGAGACTGGCTCGATCTCGACGGGAGCGACGTCCATCTCATCCAGCGGCACCGTCCGGTCCTTACGCACCAGGTGATAGCCCCACCAGACCGCACCAAAGAGCGGCAGACCGATGTAGGAGGAGGCAACCTCCCACACCTGACCGTGAAGCACGGCCTCATAGTTCTGACCCGCCATCACGACCAGGCACATGATGAACGCGATGATCGGACCGGCCGGGAAGAACGGGGAACGATACGGCAGATCCTCCAGGCGGTAGCCCTGCAGCAGGTAGGCGCGACGGAAGCGGATATGACTGACCGCGATGCCCAGCCACATGATGATGCCGGAGATTCCGACGATGTTCACCAGCCAGATGTAGGCGTCCTCAAAAACCAGCTGCGTGAGGAAGCCGCACGCCGCCGTCACCGTCGTCACGGCCATCGCGTAACCCGGTACGCCGCCCTTCGTCACGCGCGCGAAAATCGCGGGCGCCTGGTGCTTGAGGGCCATCGAGTGCAGCATACGAGAGGCCGCGTACAGGCCCGAATTACCCGCCGACAGGATCGACGTCAGGATGACGGCGTTCATGACGGCCGCCGCCGCGCCGATGCCCATGCGGGCGAACACGAGCGTAAATGGCGACTGGGCGACATTGTTGGCGCTGTCATCGGCGGCGCTGAGCAGGCTCGGATCCGTGTAGGGCAACAGCGTGCCGATCACCGCGATCGCGCCAATGTAGAAGAACATGATGCGCCAGAAAACCGTGCGGATCGAACGCGGCACGTCCCGGCGCGGGTTCTCAGACTCGCCGGCGGCCACGCCTACGAGCTCGGTGCCCTGGAACGAGAAGCCCGCGATCATGAACACCGCGATGACGCCGACGAAACCGTTATGGAAGGGAGCATCGCCGGTCGTCCAATTCGACAGGCCCGGCGAGTTCGTGCCCATGACGCCCGCGATCATGAAGACGCCGGAAACCACGAACACGACGACAATGACGACCTTGATGGCCGCCAACCAGAACTCCGCCTCGCCGTAGACGCGCGCCGACAGGGCGTTGAGTCCCACGACGATGACCAGGAACACCACTGCCCATATCCACGAGGGCACCGATGGGAACCAATAGGCCATCACGAGGCCGGAGGCCACCAGGTCCGCGGCGACCGTCACCGCCCAGTTGAACCAATAGTTCCAGCCCATCGCGAAGCCAAAGGACGGGGAAATGAACTTCGTCGCGAAGGTCTGGAACGAGCCCGCGACCGGCTGGTGCGCGCTCATCTCGCCCAGGGACTGCATGAGGAGCAGCACCATGAGACCAATCGCCGCGTACGCGAGGAGCGCGCCGCCTGGGCCGGCGTTCGCGACCGTGGCACCCGAGGCCAGGAACAGGCCGGTGCCGATCGCTCCGCCTATGGCGATCATCTGCATGTGGCGCGATGCCAGGCCGCGCTTCAGCTGCGTGTCGGAGCGCTGCTGTACATCGCTGGCGATGTCATCGGGAGTAGGGGTATCCATAAATGGGTTCCTCGTCTGTTGATCGTGAGTCCCATACTAGCCCCAAATTCTTGTGTCGAGATTGGGACGTTCTTTCCGTGGCCTTTAACGAGGCCGTGGCTGGCTCACGCAATTTACCTCGCGGCGCGCGTGCGACGTGGCGCAGTATCTCAACACTTTCACACAATCTGGCGGCTTTGCACGCAGGCGAAGCTTGTCGAAGCACGAGATCCCCGTCAGCCCCCACCTAGCCACTCGGCTTGTGCATGAAAAGAGCGGAACGAGCCACGACCTCGTGCGTGATCCACTCCCCCACCGGACTCGGTCGCTACACTAAGATCCTCCCCGCGCTAAGGAAGGAAGAGACCATGACGCACCAACTCGTCAGCATCGGATGGATGCTGCTCGCCCTTGTCCTGTCTGCCTCCATCGGACTCGAACGACAGATCCGCGGCAAGAGCGCCGGCATCCGCACCCAGGCCATCGTGGGCCTCACCGCCTGCCTCATGATGCTCATCTCCAAGTACGGGTTCTCAGACATCCTCATCGACGGCATCACCCGCTACGATCCCTCGCGCGTCGCCTCGCAGATCGTGTCGGGCATCGGCTTCCTGGGCGCGGGCATCATCCTGACTCGGCACGGAGCGATCCGAGGCCTAACGACGGCCGCCACCATCTGGGAAACTGCGGCGATCGGCATGGCCTGCGGCGCTGGCCTGTGGTGGCTCGCCCTTGCGGGCACTGCCCTGCACTTCATCGTCATTGCGCTGCTGACCCCACTCGTCCAGTTCATCCTCATGCGCACCCACGGGCACAAGGTCACGCTCAGCGTCCACTACACTCCCGGACACGGAGTGCTCTCCACCCTCCTCACGCAGGTCAGCGCCCTGGGCTGGTCGGTGTCCGGCGTCTCCACGCGCACCGATTCAGCCCACCACACGTCCACCGCACGCTTCACGGCGTCGACTCGCCAAGATCTCTCACGCTCGATGCTTGTGACGACGCTCGCGGACCTCGACGGCGTTGCCGGCGTCGACATCACGGAAGAGGACGACGAGTAGCCCACTGCACGACACAAC
>NZ_ALCA01000103.1 GCF_000278725.1 Actinomyces sp. ICM47
CGGCGCAATCGCGCGCAGCGACGAGGGGCCGGACCCGCGCGCGAGGCGCAGCAGCACGGTCTCCGCCTGATCGTCCATCGTGTGCCCCAGCAGCACGGGTGCCCCCTCGCGGAGCGCAAGAGAGCGCAAGGCGGCGAGACGAGCGTCACGGGCCGAGGCCTCGGGGCCTCCCCTCCCATCGACGCGGACAGTCTCCACGAGTGCGCGCGCCCCGAGGGATGCAGCGAGATCCGCGACGCGGCGCGCTTCGTGAGCGCTGCCCGCCCGCAGACCATGGTCGACCGTCAGCGTCACCACCTCAATGCCCGCACGCGACGCCACATCAATCACCGTCAGGGCAAGCGCCAGCGAATCCGCACCACCCGACAGGCCAACGATGACAGCGGGAGGGACCCCGGCCTCGTCAATAAACGAGCGCAAGCACGAGCGAACCGCAAGCGAGCAGGCACGCAGGCAACCCCGAGGGTTCGCTCCCACCAAGCGGGAGGCGTCAGCGCACACGCGCCAGCCACGCCGCTGGTTCGGCGTACTCGTGGGCGCTCGGCAGGGCCTCGACGCTGGACAACAGCGTCGCAATCGCACCCTCGCGCACGACCGTGCGCGCGAAGCCCTCGGTCTGGGCCTGCAAGAGTTCAACCCCAGACAGCGGCATGCCCGCCGCCGCGCACGCACGGACCAAAGCGACGCCACCCGCGTGCGCGCGATGCGTGCGCAGCCAATGAATCGACGGCAGATCGCGCGGAGTCAATACCTCCATCTCAGCCGTCGGCAACGCATCCAACAGCAACACGATGCGCACCAGCTCATCACTGCGCTCCGGCAGCGCGCGGACAAGATCAGCGACGTAAGTCACCAGGTGAGGCGCATGCGTCAGATGCACGCCGCGCAGCCCCGTGCACAGGGACACCCAGCGACACCAATCCGTCTGATCCAACGCATAGCGCTGCGCATCCGCCAGCACATTCGGTGCCACGAGCACGCTACAGCCGGACGACACGTCCCAAATGCCGGTCGCACTCTTCGCGAGCGCGCGCAGGACCACGGCCTCGACCGCGAGAACCATCGGCGTGCGCGTGTCCTCGAAACGATCCAGGACCGCACCCACCCTGCGAATCAGCCCTCGACGGTCCACGACGACAGTGCGGGATGCCGCCACGGTCGCCGAGGCCTCGGACAACGTGGACAGCTTCGCGAGCCTGCGACTCGACCAATCCGCCGAGCGGCGCAGGCGCGCCACCACCGCGGACGCGCCCACGCGCGAGGCCGACGGGCCAGCGTAGGACATCGAAGCGAGAACTCCCGCGACGTCGCGCGGTCCAAACGGCATTTCCATGGACTCAGTCTAGCTCGGCAAGACCTTCCTCAAACCTGTCCAAACGCCAGCGTGTGGGCAACGCGCCATCCTCGACCAGGTCGTGGCCAATGACCACCAGGAGAACGCGACCGCTCTGCGTCCTCACGCTGCCCGACAGCGTCGTCACCCCCTGAAGCGCACCCGTCTTCGCCTGAACGTTGCCAGCGGCGGGTTCGTCCGTCATACGATCCGAGAGCGTGCCAACCAGATCAGCCCAGGGCAGGAGGCGAATCAGGTCCCCCTGGCTCCCCTGCGCCTCGTACGAGGCCTTCAGGACACCGACGAGCGTGTTCGCACTGAGCTTGTCGTTCGTGGACAGACCCGAGCAATCCTCCAGGATCATACCTCTGGTGGGGATGCTGGCCTCCACCAGGTCAGCCTTCACCATGGCGACCGCGCCCGCGTACGTCGTGGGCTGGCCAGCAGCGCTCGCCGCGAGGCGGCAGTACTGATCCGCGAGCGTGTTATCAGAGTGCGCCAGCATCCAGCGCAGCTGCTCCCCCATCGTCGCCGAGGACACGGACGCAAGGGTCTCACCTCCGGTGGGCGCCTCCCCGTCCTTGCCGAGTTTCACTGCGACGCCCGACGACGTCAGGGCCTTCGCAAACACCTGCGCAACATAGCCGGGGGCATCCTCATGGAACGCATACGCGCCCGGGGCGGTACGCCCGGCGTCAATCGCCATCGGACCCACGTGCCCCTCGTAGCCGCCAACCTCCTGCGCGTCCCAGGCGGGCAGGTGCGAATCCCCCTCGAAGAGGGTCCCCCGCCAGTTCAAAGTGACGGATGTAATACCGCGCGAGGTGAGGGCCGCCGCCGTCTTGTCTGCAAGAGTCTGCAGGCCGGCGCGGCCCGACACCTCGGTCTCCTCAGACTCACCCGCACCCAGGAGCAGATCGCCCTCAGAGTCGAGGAACAGGGTGCGATTGTCGCCGCTCAGAAGTGTGCTCGTCGTCAGCGTCGTCGTCGGATCCAGGTGCTTGAGAGCGCTGAAAGCGGCGAGAGTCTTCGTGGTGGACGCGGGCGTGTGGCCAATAGCCGCGTCCTCGTCGAGGAGGATGTCGCCCGTCTGCGCATCCACAACAACGCCCCACGCGGTGTAATCGCCTTTATCCGCGCCAACAGCGACAGGCCGCCACAGCTGCGCGAGCTGCGTTTCAGTCACCGGATTGCCCGAGGCCTGGGCGGGCACCGACGCGCTGGCCGGCTCAAGCGTGGCGGCAGTCGGTACTGCCTTGGGGGTGGGGACCGAGGAGGGTGTGCAGCCAGCGCTCAAAAAGGCGACTGCCGCCACAAGCGCTGCGCTAGCGCTTACAATTGGCCCCATAGACGTGCGATGCATGAATATCCCTTCGTGGTTACCTAGGCATCTAGGTTACCCGCCCATGCTCGCACACAACCAATCGGACCCCCGAATTGCGGGGCTAACAATGGAAGGTTCGACCATGGAGTTCGATGTCACCATCGAGATTCCCAAGGGGAATCGGAACAAGTACGAGATTGATCATGAAACCGGACGCATTCGTCTCGACCGCATGCTCTTCACGTCGACCCGCTACCCGGACGACTATGGGTTCATCGACGACACCCTGGGCGAAGACGGCGACCCCCTGGACGCACTGGTGCTCCTCGAAGAACCCACCTTCCCCGGCTGCGTGATCCGCTGCCGCGCACTCGGCATGTTCCGCATGCGCGACGAGAAGGGCGGCGACGACAAGGTCCTGTGTGTCCCCGCATCCGACCAGCGCGCATCGTGGCGCACTGAGATCGACGACGTCTCGGAGTTCCACCGCCTTGAAATCCAGCACTTCTTCGAGGTCTACAAGGACCTCGAACCCGGCAAGAGCGTCGAGGGCGCACACTGGGTCGGCCGCGAGGAAGCGGAGGCCGAGATTCGTCGTTCCTACGAGCGCCTCAAGGAGCACGAGGGCGAGCACTGAGTATGTC
>NZ_ALCA01000104.1 GCF_000278725.1 Actinomyces sp. ICM47
GTGAACGAAAGGGCGGCCCCGCAGGTGTGTCTGCGGGGCCGCCCTTTCGCCATCAGCGTGCGTGCGTCGGTTACTGTCCGCGCTTCACGGACTCGAGCAGCATGACGGCGACATCGCGCACCTCCGGGAGCTTCCCGCGTGTCGGTGTTGAGGTGCCCTCGGTGCCTCGGTCGGTGGCGTCGGAGGAAACGAATCCGGCGGATGTGCCCGACGCGGAGCCGAGCATCTGGGAGCAGAAGGGGCAGGCCGTCGCGACGACGTCCGCGCCCGTGGACGCGGCCTCGACGATACGAGCGTCTGCGATACGGGTCCCACGCGTCTCTTCGAACCAGGCGTGCGCGCCGCCCGCGCCGCAGCACATCGCGCGGTCGCGGTTGCGCGGCATCTCGACGAGTTCCACGTTCGGCAGGGAACCCACGAGCTCGCGCGGCGGCTCGTAGATACGGTTGTGGCGTCCCAGGAAGCACGCGTCGTGGTAGGTGACCTTCAGGGGTGTGCCGACCGAGGGAGCGTTGTCTGCCGACTGTGCCCCGGCCTCGTCCGTGGCGTCCTCGCTCGCGGAGGCAGTGGACGCAGCCGAGGCCGTGGGGGCCACCGGCGTGAGCAGGCCGTCTCGCACGAGGCGGTTGAGGAGCTGCGTATGGTGGACGACGTCGAAGTGCCCGCCCAGCTCCGGGTACTCGCCTGCGATTGTGTTGAAGCAGTGCGCGCAGGAGACGACGATCTTCTGCGGCTTGGCTTCCTTGAGCGTGTCGATCGCCTGGGCGGCCAACATCTGGAAGAGCGCCTCGTTGCCAGCGCGGCGGGCCGGGTCGCCCGTGCATGATTCGCCCGATCCGAGGACCGCGAAGGACACGCCCGCCGTGTGCAGCAGCTCGGCGACGGCGGCGCTGGTCTTCTTTGCTGTGTCGTCGTAGGCACCCGCGCAGCCCACCCAGAACAGGTAGTCAACCTGCGAGGCGTCCTCGATGTCCTCGCCGACGACGGGGATGTCGAAGTCCAGCTTCTTCGCCCAGTCCATGCGCTTGCGAGCTGCCTGGTTGTAGGGGTTCGCCTTGGATTCCATGCCGCGGAACGCGCGGCCCAGCTCGCGGGGGAACGCACCCTCCATGAGGACCTGGTGGCGGCGCAGATCGAGGATGTGATCGATGTGTTCGATGTCGACAGGGCACTGCTCGACGCAGGCACCGCAGTTCGTGCAGTCCCATAGGACCTCTTCGGAGACGACCTCGGGGACCAGGGGAGCGGTGACCGCGGAAACGCCCTCGGGGCCGGTCGCGCCCGACAGGGACAGGGCGGAGACGAGATCAAAGGAGTGCGGCGAGGCCGGCACGCCCTTGTCAAGCAGTACCTCGCCGTCCTCGATTTTCTGGGGGCCTTCCTCCTGCTCGACGATCTGCACGTTGGAGGCGGATTCCATGTGGTCGCGCAGGCCCATGATGAGCAGCTTGGGGGAGAGGGGCTTCTGGGTGTTCCACGCGGGGCACAGCTCCTGGCAGCGACCGCACTCGGTGCACGAGTACAGGTCTAGACGCGCCTTCCACGAGAAGTCGTCGACCGTGCCCACGCCGAGGACCGTGTCCTCGGGGAGATCGTCGAAGTCGTCCTCGCTGGTGACGGGCTTGCCGTCAATGAGCATGTGGTCAGCCGGTCCCAGGGACTTCGTGCCGTCGGCGTTGCGGCGCGTGTACAGGTTGAGGATCGCGACGAAGCGGTGCCACGCGACGCCCATGCCGGTCTGAATGCCGACGACCGTCAGCCAGGTCATGGAGGTGATGACCTTGAGCGCGCTGACCAGGACGATTGCGTTTGCGAGCGACGCGGCCGAGGAGGAGGCCGCGGCAACGAAGAGCGCGCCGAGCCAGGCGGTGAGTGGGAAGTGCAGTGCGGTCGCGTGGGCCTCGAGGCCCGGCGTGACGCTGAAGAGCGCGTATTCGAGGCCACGCAAGGCCACGACGCACGCGCACACGATGAGGATGACCCACTCAACGAAGAGCGCTTGCCAGCGGGTCGAACCCAGGAAGCGGGAGGCCAGGCCGCGCGGGGAGGAGTCGCGCGGGTGAGGCTTGGCCAGGGACGAGGGCGGGGCGCCGTTCGGGTCGGCCGCGGCGGCAGCACCGTCGGGATCGTCGTTGGACAGGGCCGCCTCGGCGGCCGTGCCGCGCCCGGCGCGCTGGCGCACGATCATGAGGAGGATGATGCCGGCCAGGCCGCCCCACGCGAAGACTTCGGTGAGCCACTCCCACGGCGCGAAGTGGCCGAGGAGGGGCAGCGTGAAGGTCTGGATGCGCAGCTGCGCGTAGCCCGTGACCAGGGTGAGGAAGAGGATCGGGAAGGACACCATGACGAGCCAGTGGGCGCACTTGATCCAGGGGCGGCCCTTGAACTCGCGGTGGGTGAGGGCCGCCGAGACGACGCCCCACGCTCGCTTGCCGACCGGACGCAGGCGCCCCGGATCCGGCGTTCCCGCCGAGACCGTGCGCCACATGTGAGTCAGGCCTCGCGCGAACGACAGGATGGCCAGAGCGCTCACCAGCAGGGCGAGTCCCCACATGATGGCGCTCAGCGTTGGATTGGCCACGTTTCCTCCTCTGTTTTTTCTGCACTCCATTGTGGCATCTCGATCCGCGAGCGACCGAATTCCCCGGCAAAGCGTGCGCAATTACGCGCCGAGTGGCCTGCGCGGAGGCACAGATGTGCTCACCACAACGTGGATATGTGCCACGAGCTGTGAAAAAGTGTGTCAAAGTGAGATCGTGCTTCCCGTCTCGCAGCCAGACATGACACTGTCCGACCAGGAACTCTTCGGGGACGATCACCCGCACGATCACTGCGGTGTCTTCGGAGTATGGGCCCCGGGCGAGGATGTTTCCCGCCTGACCTACTTCTCCCTCTATGCCCTCCAGCACCGAGGCCAACAGAGTGCTGGCATTGCTACCTCGAATGGCAAGCAGATCCTCGTCTACAAGGACCAGGGACTCGTCTCCAAGGTGTTTTCCGAGCAGTCCCTCCAGGGCCTGCGCGGCCACATCGCGCTGGGACACGTGCGCTACGCGACGACCGGCGCGGACGTGTGGCGCAACGCCCAGCCGACGCTGGGTCCCACCCCCACGGGCACGCTTGCCCTGGCCCACAACGGCAACCTGACAAACACGGTTGAGCTGCGTGAGCTGGCCGCCGACATCGCCGACGACGGCGAGGACTTCGAGCGCGGAGCCTCTACCGACACTTCCCTCGTGACCGCGCTCCTCGGCATGGCCGACCGTATTCCCGGTCCGGCCCCCTTCATCGCGACACCCGCCGTCACGCCCGGTGACGCGGAGGGGGACGAGGTGACCTCGGCCTCGGCGGTGGTCGATCCTGAACCCGCGCCCCTCGTTGGTGCCGCCCTGAAGGTCCTGCCGCGCATCAGGGGAGCGTTCTCCCTGGTCTTCATGGACGAGAACACGCTGTACGCCGCGCGTGATCCGCATGGCTACCGCCCGCTTGTGCTCGGTCGCCTGGCCTCCGGCTGGGTTGTCGCCTCCGAGACGGCTGCCCTGGACCTGTGCGGCGCGACCGTCGTGCGCGAGATCGAGCCCGGCGAGCTGATTTCCATCGACGCGTCGGGCGTGCACTCGCGCCGCTTCGCTGTGCGCCGAGCCAACACCTGCGTCTTCGAGTACGTGTACCTGGCCCGCCCCGACACGACGATTGGTGGACGCCGCATCGTCGCCGCGCGCCACGAGATGGGGGCTGCGCTTGCGCGAGAGAACCCCATCGAGGCGGACCTGGTGATGCCCACCCCCGACTCGGGCACGCCCGCCGCTATCGGCTACGCGCAGGAGGCCGGCATCCCCTTCGCGCAGGGCCTCGTGAAGAACGCCTACGTGGGTCGCACCTTCATCGAACCCACGCAGTCGCTGCGCCAGCTCGGCATCCGCCTCAAGCTCAACCCGCTGCGCGAGGTCATCGAAGGCAAGCGCCTGGTCGTCATCGACGACTCCATCGTGCGCGGCAATACGCAGCGCGCGCTGGTCAGAATGCTGCGCGAGTCCGGGGCAGCCGAGGTGCACATTCGCATCTCGTCCCCGCCCGTCCTGTGGCCGTGCTTCTTCGGCATCGACTTCCCGACGCGCGCTGAGCTGATTGCCTCCTCCATGGACGTCGATCAGGTGCGCGCTCACCTCGGTGCCGATTCCCTGGCGTACCTCTCCATCGATGGCATGGTCGCGGCCACCGGGCAGGGGACCTCCCTGTGCTTGGGCTGCTTCACCGGCGAATACCCCGAGGCGATCCCCGCCGGGACGCCCGTACCCGGAACCCCCGACGCCACCCCCTGCTAACCTCCACGCCCGCGACGCGCCCCCCGCGTCGCGGGCTTTGTTACTGTCCCGATCACCCAGACATGGCCTCGTCGAGCGCCACCCGCGAAAGGCACCACCCATGACCGACACCCCCCTTGACTACGCGACCGCTGGCGTCGACACGGCGGCGGGAGACCGCGCCGTCGAGCTGATGAAGAGCGCCGTCGCCGCCACCCACGACTCCACCGTGCTCGGCGCGACCGGCGGATTCGCCGGCATGGTTGACGCGTCGGCGCTGCTGGGCATGGAGAAGCCGCTCCTGGCGACCTCCACGGACGGCGTGGGCACGAAGATTGCGATTGCGCAGGCCATGGATGTGCACGACACGATCGGCCAGGACCTGGTCGGCATGGTCGTCGACGACATTGTCGTGATCGGTGCGCGCCCGGTTCTCATGACTGACTACATCGCCTGCGGGCACGTCGTCCCCGAGCGTATCGCTTCCATCGTCACCGGCATCGCGCGGGCCTGTGAGGCCACGGGCACGCCCCTCATCGGCGGCGAGACAGCGGAGCATCCGGGCGTCATGGAACCCGACGACTACGACATCGCGGGCGCGGCGACCGGCGTCGTGGACGCCTCGAAGCTGCTGGGTCCCGAGCGCGTGACCGATGGGGATGTCGTTATCGCGATGGCCTCCTCGGGCCTGCACTCTAACGGCTACTCGCTGGTTCGCTCCGTCGTCTCCCGCGTCGGCGCGTCGCTGGAGTCCCACGTCGCCGAGTTCGGCCGCACCCTCGGCGAGGAACTCCTCGAGCCCACCCGCCTGTACACTCGCCTGTGCCTTGACCTGGTCGAGCACTTCGGCGTCGGCGGCATTCACGCCTACTCGCACGTGACCGGCGGCGGCCTGGCCGCGAACCTGTCGCGTGTCCTGCCCCAGGGTGCCATCGCCACCGTGGACCGCTCCACGTGGACCGTCCCCGCCGTGTTCGACTGGGTGCGCCGCGGCGGCGACGTCACCTGGGTCGGCATGGAGGACTCCCTGAACCTGGGCGTCGGCATGGTCGCCGTCGTCTCCGCGTCCGTGGCCTCCGAGGTCTTGGCCGCGATCAACGAGGCCGGGGTGGCGGCGTGGGTCCTGGGTTCCGTGACGTCGGCCGGTGCTGACGGTACGGTGGCTGGCTTCGGGTTGGTCTCGGACCTGAGCGCGGACTCCTCCGGCGTGCGCCTCATTTCCGGCACGAAGGGCGTCCAGGCGGGTGCCGTGCTGCTGCACGGCGAGTACCGCGTCAGCTGATTCTTCTGCGTCTCCGAGCTCGAGCGGGCGGGGCTGGGGCCGGGTGGCCTTGGCCCCGCTGTGCTTGGGGATGGACGAGGCCTCGGCGCGACCAAGCGGGAAACTTCGGCGGGTGCGCATGACAGCGACGCATGCGTGACAGCGATGCGCGCGGTACGCTGACGCGCGCGGCCGTGAACCGGGACCTGACGCTAGGTTTCGGGTACGCCAAAGCGGCGGACCGGGGCCGGTCCGCCGAATGGCTCAGCCGTTACTTGGTGGAGGAACCACCCGTCCAGAAGGACTCATCGAGCTGCTTCGGGTCGATGTCGTCGTCCTCTGCCGGAATATCCGCGAAGTCGGCGTATTTCGAGTAGAGGTCGTCGTCGATTGCATCGTCCTCTTCAGGCTCGTCCACGGCACTGTTCGTCGTGTACGAGTCCTCATCCGCCAGCTCTCGCTGAAGTGCGTGTAGGTCGGTGTCGGGGCTGAAGTACTTCAGCTTCCGAGCGACTTTCATCTGCTTAGCCTTTTGACGGCCGCGCCCCATGGCGTCGACCCCCTCCGCGTCGTTCGGGTCCGCATCAAGCGGTTCCCTGGGTGTTCAAAATGTTTCGTGGGACCATCATAGCTAATGGAACGGCTTGACCTCACCTTGGATCGGTTTTTGCGCGCTGAGCGGATTGACCCGAAGGGGGTGAATCCCCGGCAACACGCCGAAAACGTGCGCGACGCGCAGCGTCATGTGAACGGTATTACGGATTAATCTGTCAGGCGCGCAGATGCGCAATCCCCTCGCACGAGCGGGATGCCCGGGCGAGGGGAGCACACGGAAAGGCGGAAGAGTCAGGCGTCCACGGCCTCGTCGGCCTTCGCGAGCGCGGCGAGAGTCTGCTTGGCGGCCTCGCGGCCGATGCGGCGAGCCTGACGGCGTGCGCGACGCGGCTTACGCGTGGCCAGCAGGACGAGGACGCCGATGGCACCCACCGTGGACAGGGCGACGACGGCGACCTTCTTGATGGCCTCCGCGTTGCCGCCGACTGCGTCCTGAAGAGTCAGAGACGCGCTCTCCTTGAAGGACTTGAAACGCACGGTGGCCTCCTCCTTCGCTTCCTGGGCGAGGGTGGCGGGCTGCACGCGCGCGTAGAGCTGATCGATCGTGGCGGCCAGCTCGGCGCGCTGACGCTCGAGGTCGGCCTCAATCTGGGCTGTGGTGCGTGTGCCGGAAGGCTGAGCGGCGCGCTCGCCGACGGTCACGGTGCGCGGGTCGACGGAGTTGCTCACTTGCCCAGTCCCTTCTCGATAGCTTCCTTGGTAGCGGCCACCGATGCGGCCGGATCCGGACGGTGCTTCTGCGCGCTCTGGAGGGCGTTCTTACCCGCCAGGGCCAGGGTCGCCACGATGACCAGCAGGATCACGACAACAATCAGCGACGCCGCCCACGCCGGAAGCACGAGGGCCAGGAGAACCTCGACCGTGTGGAGAGTCCAACCCAGTAGGAAAAGCGCGAAAACGGCGGCCGTGACGAGCAGGCCCGCACCCTTACCACTCTTGGCGGCGAAAGCGCGCGCCTTCGTCTTATTGAGCTCGATCTCGTCACGCAGAATTCCCGACAGCTGGCTGGTCACCAGTGCGACGAGGCTGCCAATGCTGGGGCGTGCCTCGGATGCGGGAGCCGCGTGCTGCGGCGCGTGCTGCGTGGGGGCCTCGGGCGGCGGGTACTGCCCGGGCTGGGGGATAGACTGGGTCATAGGGGCTCCTGCGCGTGCGGGGTAACGAGGCGACGGCTCGCCTGATAAGCCTAGTCTCTCATGAAGAGAGGCGGCTCGCAGTGACCCGTACGCTACTCCTCGCGTTACTCCTTCGGCGCGATGGGACCCGGCAGATCCGACAGGATCTTGCGGGCGCGCACGACCAGCTCGGAGACCTCATCCTCGGCCTGTGCTGGGTCCTCAGAATCGACCGCGGGGATGTCGCGGAGCGGCGCGTTGTCGGCCGAACCAGCGTTCGTTTCAACCGGCGCAATGAGCACCGGCTCGTCCACAGGGGCCTCGTCAAAAGAAAGATCCTGAGCGTTCGTCGCCGCGCCAATCGAGCGGCGGGCGGGAGCCGACGAGGGAAGGGAACCGGAGGTGCCAGCCACGACCTCGTCAAAGGGGGAGGGGAGTGATGCACGGAGGGTGCTCTGATCCTCCGGGTTGGCCTCCAGGGACGTCGCGATGATCACGGGCGTGGGGTTCGGCGCGTCAAGCGACACTCGACCGTTCGTGAGCAGAATCGCACGGTCCGTCGAGGCGGCTAGCTCCGGGGACGGCGTTGAGACGACGACCGCGCAGCCCGCCTTGGTCAGCGACCTCAGGAGCGGCTCGAACTCGGTGCGCGCCTCATCGGGCAGGGAAATCGGATCCTCAATGAGGAACACCTCCGCACCGGACACGATCGCGCGAGCGATCAGCGCCTTGAAACGCTCCCACGGCGTCAGCTCCGAGGGATACCGATCAACGCGCTGCGCCAGACCCGTCACCTGGAGCGACCCCACCAGGTTATCCCAGTCCGCGACCGAACCCGTCGCCGACAGGGGTTCGAGGATGTTCTGGCGGATCGTCAGCGTCTCATCCAGCGGAGAATCCATACGGATCAGCGCCACCGAGCCGATGCGGCCCGCCAGGCGCGCCACCCACGAACGCGACGGCGCAGCGATAATGCGGCCAGCCTGCGGCTCTTCGAGGCCCGCAAGGATCAGGAACAGGGCGCGAGCACGGCGGCCCGTCGGATCCAGGATCGCGCTCAGCGTGCGCGCGCGGAAACCCATGTCCACGTTCGCCAGGAGGAGCGCGCCCGTCGCATGATCCGTGTAGGTCAGGCCCAGGCCGGCGACCAGGACCTTGCCGCCGCCGCCCTTCGCCGCAAACGAGCGGCGTGAACGGTACCACGGGCGCGGCTCAGTCGCGGGCACGCGTGCAGGCACCGGCGCGACCATGACCTTACTCTGCGTCCGGCGAGGAGCCGGTGGCTGCGGAGAGTACTGGGGGGCCTGCGCGCCGCTCTGGGGGCTGTGCGCGTACGGGGAGTTCTGGGGCTGCTGAGCGTCAGTCAGGACGGCCTCGTCCTGCGCGCCCGTCGTCGACGAGGCCGTGGCCCCCTCGACGGCAGCGTCGACCGCAGCAGCGGCGGTCGGCTCCGCGACGGCCTGCCCAGCGGCAGCCGTCAAGTCAGCCACGTCCTGGCCATCCGTACCCTGCAGGTTTTCACGCGAGTCGTTCGACATGCCCCTATTGTTTCAGGATCGTGTCGTTTGTGCCGTAATGGCGCGCGGGAGCTAGGGGAGTGGAGCTGGTGATGTTGCTCGAAACTTGCTCGCAATGTGGCTTGCGTCGCGTGTTGTGTGGTGATACGCTGTAAGCGATTGATTCTCAGTAAGGGTCGACTCGTTGGCGGCTCTGAATGCTCCACCGGGCGTTTCTTCGCGAAACGCCCGGTATTTTGTGAAATGAGCGCAAATGTGTGTGCAGTGTGACACCATGTGTCTATGATTGATTCCTCAGAAAATGTTCCGGGTATCCGCTACCGGGTCGGCATCGACGTCGGCCTGAAATCCATTGGCTTTTGCGCGGTCGAGGTCGATCGCAACGATCAGCCTGTCAGGATGCTGAACTCTATGGTGTTCATCCACGACGCCGGCGTCGACCCGAACGAGAACAAGGCAGCTAAGAGCCGAAAGCTCACCGCCGGTGTCGCCCGCCGGACGCGTCGCCTCTACCGCACGCGGCACCAGCGCCTCGTGAATCTTGATCGTGTTCTGTCCAAGGAATTCGGCTGGCCTCTACCCGATCTCACTTCTTTTAAGGATCCTCGAGAGCCGTGGCACGTGCGTGCAGGCCTGCTGGAGGGCTACATCGCGGATGATGAGAAGCGCAAGGAAGCACTCTCGATCGCGTTGCGTCATATTGCCCGTCACCGAGGCTGGCGGAATCCCTACGCGAAGGTGGAGACGCTGCTGCAGCCCTCCGAACCCAGTGACTTCCTCAAGGGGCTCAACGATCGTATTAGTGAGGAGCTGGGGAGGGCTTTCCCGGCTGATGCGACTCCCGGGCAGCTGGTGGACACCTACCTGGCGCATCCCGACTACGTGGGCCGTGCCGGCACTCCGAAGCTCAGAGGCCCCCAGGGGATCCTGGCTGGCAAACTTCACCAGAGCGATAATGCGCAGGAGATTCGTGGGATCTGCGATGTCCAAAGGATCGAACCCGCGGAACGTGATCGTTTGATTCGCGTTGTGTTCGAGGCAAAGTCCCCGAAGGGAAGCGCCAAGGAACGCGGCCTCGTCGGCTACGACGAACTGCCGGGACAGGGCAGACACGTGCGCGCCGAGAAGGCGCATCCCGCATTCCAGCTGTTCCGCATGGTGAGTGTGCTGGCGAACCTGCGTATTCGAGAGGGACGTGAGGAGCGTCCGCTGACCCCCGACGAACTCGAGGACCTTGTCGACTTCATCAATCAGGTCAGCCTCAAACAGGAAGTTACGTGGCAGGACCTGGCGGATAAGCTTCGGATTGAGCGAGCAGACCTGCGCGGCACCGCGAAGGCGTCCTTCGATGGCTCGCCGGTCCTGCGCAATCCTCCGACCGACGTGACCACCGAGAAGATCATGGCCTGCAAGGTCAAGTGGCTGAAGGAGTGGTGGAAGGAAGCGGACGACGAACAGCGTGGCTACATGGTGGACGCGTTCTCGAACTCCGGTGGATCCGAGGATGGGACCGACGTTAACGACGAGGTCGCCGAGCTGCTCGAGCAGGCAACTGAGGACGATCAGCTCGAGTTCGAGAAGATCTCGCTTCCGCAGGGACGAGCCGCGTATTCGTTGGATTCCCTGCGTCGTCTCACCGACAGGATGCTTCGCGACGGTGTTGATCTGCATACGGCTCGGCGCCTGGAGTTCAACGTCGGTGATGACTGGAAGCCTGCCGTAGAACCGATTGGAGCGCCGACGGGGAACCCGGCGGTTGATCGTGTCCTCAAGCAGGTCAGCAGGTGGCTGCATGCTGCCACTGAACGCTGGGGTGAACCGACGGTCATCAATATCGAGCATGCGCGCGATGGGCTTGGGTCTGAGCGGGTCGCTCGTGAACTCATGCGCGAGAACGAGAAGCGACGCAAGGCAAACGCTTCAGCTGTTGCTGAGATGGCTGCAAAGCTTAAGCTCTCTGGAAAGGTGCATCGCTCCGACCAGATTCGGTACTTCGCCTTGCAACGGCAGAACTGCCAGTGCCTGTACTGCGGAGCACCGATCACGTATACGACCGCGGAAATGGACCACATTGTTCCGCGTGCGGACGGTTCATCGACAAACGACCGCTCCAATCTGGCTGCGGTGTGCCGTACCTGCAACCACATGAAGGGCAAGATTCCCTTTGCCGTGTGGGCATCGTCAGACAAAGCGAATCAGGGAGTGTCCCTGACGGGTGCGCTCGAGCGCGTCAATATGTGGCAGCGCGACAGCGGCATGTCTCCCAGGCAGCTCAAGCAGCTGCAGCGCGAAGTCTGTGCGCGCCTCAAGTCGAAGAAGCCGGACCAGGAGTTCGACGGTCGATCCATGGAATCCGTCGCCTGGATGGCTGTCGAGCTGCGCACCCGCATCGAGGGGTTCTACCGCTCGCGAGACGAGGAGTCGGTTCCCTCGGTGGGCGTCTACCGAGGACAGCTGACCGCCGAGGCTCGTAGGGCCTCGGGCTTCGAAAGCCGCGTCAACCTGATCGGTGGTCGAGGCAAGACCCGATTCGATCGGCGTCACCATGCGATGGATGCGCTCGTCATCGCGCTCATGAACCCGTCGGTGTCGCGGACGCTGGCGCTGCGACTCAACATGCGCGACGCGCAGCGTCTGACGGGCGTTGAGGAAACCTGGAAGCATTTCTACGGGAAGCCCGGCGAGGCATCGAAGCGTTTCGAGTCCTGGCGAGAATCGATGCTGCGTGGCGTCGAGCTCTTCAACATTGCGCTGAGCGACAATGCGATCCCCTTCGTTGAAAATATCCGCTTGCGCGTCGGTTCGAGCGTCATTCATGACGCGACCGTGCACTCGTTCTGCCCGCCGAAGACCCCGGACGGGAAGCAAATCATCACAAAGGGATACGGTGAGCAGCACTCGCTTGGTTCTGCCATGCCCGTCGAACTGATTGATCGTGCTGAGACTCCGGCCCTGTGGACCGCGCTCACTCGGTGCCCCGATTTCGATCCGAAGAAGGGCCTGCCCGAAAATCCGCAGCGCACGATCTCAGTGAATGGAACCCGCGTGGGGCCGACGGAGCTGGTGAACTTCTTCGAGTTTTCGAAGTCGGGTCCGAAAGCCTGTCTGAAGGTGCGTGGTGGTTATGTTGACCTAAGCGGTGCGATCCACCACGCGAGGATCTATCGGATTGCCGGTAAGAAGACCGCCTATGCGATGATTCGCGTCTTCCAGGTAGATCTGCTGCGCCTCAAGGACCACGACGTCTTCACCACGCCGCTTAAGCCGTCGACCATCTCGATGCGAACTGCGGAACCTAAGATCCGGGAGGCACTTGCCAACGGGACGGCAACGCAGATCGGCTGGCTGGTTGAAGGTGACGAGCTTGTGATCGACACCAGTAAGTACTCCGGTGGCTTTATCGGTGAGGTTCTTGCGCGGTATCCAGAGGCGACCAGTTGGCGTGTGGCCGGTTTTATGACACCGGCAAAGCTGCGTATCAAGCCGATACTCCTATCGAAGGAAGGCTTTGTGGATGAGACGCAGGCTGCGCTTCTGGGGGTTGAAGTGACATCCGAAGCTATTCAGAAGACTGTAGATAGGCCAGGCTGGTTACCTGCAGTAAATGTTCTGTTTGGTGCAGGAGGAGTACGTGTCATTCGCCGAAATTGTCTGGGCGAGGAACGTTACCATTCTTCGGCGTCGCTTCCCGTATCCATGACGCTGGAGTGATTCCCCATGGCAGAGCAGTGGCGTGTTGTTGACCTGTGTACTTTCGAGGGGGATCTTCGTGCTGTTCGTGGCGGTGTGGAAGTCTGTCCAGATGAAGGTGCGTCGACGGTTCTGCCTGTTGCAGAGCTGGCTGTGGTCCTTATTGGCATGAAGGTCAACCTGAGCGCCGCTGTTCTCCACCGTCTGTCTGAGGCGGATGTCGCGGTGCTCTTCTGTGACTGGAGAGGCATCCCAGAGGGCGGCTGCTACTCGTGGTCGGATCACGGTCGAGTAGCAGCCCGTCACCGGGCGCAGGCAGAGGTCTCGGTGCCTCGGAAAAAGAACGCGTGGGCACGCTTGGTTCGCGCAAAAATCGAGGGCCAGGCATCCGTTCTCGAGAACCTGAAGATTCGAGGCAGCGGCGAGCTTCTTGCGCTTGCGGACCAGGTGCGCTCGGGTGACCCCGGAAACGTTGAGGCTCAGGCCGCTCGTCTCTACTGGTCGCGGACGCTCGGTCGGGGAGTGGGGCGACAGCCAGCGGCCGGTCAGCTGATTGGTGCCAACGCCTGTCTGGACTATGGCTACGCGGTGCTTCGTGGGCATCTCATGCGCGCCGTTCTCGCAGCTGGTCTCGCTCCGGCACTCGGTGTGTTCCACCGGGGACGCGGGAACGCGTTCGCGCTGGCCGATGACCTGATCGAGCCTTTTCGACCTGCAATCGACGAAGTAGCACTACCTCTCCCCGCCACGGCCTCCCCCTCGGATCGAGAGGTCAAGCAGCTTCTGGTCGCGGCTGCGTCGCAGCGTTTTGATGCGGATGGCCATGGGATTCCAGCTGTCGCCGAGGCGCTGGCTCAGTCTTTTGGGCGCTATATCGAAGGGGATATTGATCGCCTTCAGGTGGCGTCGTGGCAGGGGCCATCGCGGGTTGGCGTGGGTGACTGAGATGGCGGATGACGCGATGTGGTGCTTGGTGATGTTTGATCTCCCGGTGGAGACGAAGAAACAGCGTCGTGAGGCGACGCGTTTCCGGAATGATCTGCTGGATTGGGGGTTCTGTATGGTTCAGTTCAGCGTGTACGTGAAGTACTGGCCGACGGGTGGGCAGGACCATGCAACGCTGAGGGCGATCAAGACGCACCTACCTGAGGGCGGGCAGGTGCGGGTGCTCGCTCTGACGGATCGACAGTGGGCGACGGGGCTTCGTTTTGATAATGCGAAGCCTCGGAAGGAGGCTGGAGCACCCGAACAGCTCATGATTTTCTAACCAAAAATCCCGAATTTTCGGCTATTTTCTGCCGAAAATTCGGGGTTCTCAGTATATCAAAGGGGATTGGTGATTGATTCCCAGCATGCGGCGCTGTGGGGTGTCGCCGTCGACAGTATATCAAAGGGGATTGGTGATTGATTCCCAGCAACGAGCCGCCGACCTTCTGGAAGCCGACAGTATATCAAAGGGGATTGGTGATTGATTCCCAGCTAGCAACGCTGACCTTGGGCGCGGTCAGCAGTATATCAAAGGGGATTGGTGATTGATTCCCAGCACGGGTGGTATGTCTTCCCGGACAAGTTCAGTATATCAAAGGGGATTGGTGATTGATTCCCAGCACCAGCGGCTGGACGCGCTGGAGGCCTCGCAGTATATCAAAGGGGATTGGTGATTGATTCCCAGCGTCACGCGACACACCATGTCGGGTAGTGCAGTATATCAAAGGGGATTGGTGATTGATTCCCAGCACTGATACGCTCGTCCGGGGACATGTCCCAGTATATCAAAGGGGATTGGTGATTGATTCCCAGCGAGCTGCGCCCTGCGTACAAGACGGCGTCAGTATATCAAAGGGGATTGGTGATTGATTCCCAGCGTAACTCCCTTAATGCGAGTATCGTCGGTAGTATATCAAAGGGGATTGGTGATTGATTCCCAGCAGGACGGACCAAACTGATCTGATTGAACCAGTATATCAAAGGGGATTGGTGATTGATTCCCAGCCCTCGCACAAATTGGTGATGACAAGCCGCAGTATATCAAAGGGGATTGGTGATTGATTCCCAGCTCGACCGCGAGCGCCTTGACGATGAGGTCAGTATATCAAAGGGGATTGGTGATTGATTCCCAGCGCGAGCGGTCAAGTGGTTGCGTCGGCGCCAGTATATCAAAGGGGGGCAGTGTCATAGGGTGTAAGCAATTTTCGTGTAGCGGTGATGCTGTTCGGAGGCTGATCATGGGGTGTCGTCGGATGCTGAGTGTTGAGGATCGCGCGGCGATCATGGCGGGGTTGGAGGCGGGCTTGTCCCAGACGCGTATCGCCCACTTGATTGGGCGTAGCCCCTCGGTGGTGTGCCGTGAAATCGCCCGCCATCGGGGTCCTGGCGGCGTGTACCAGGCCGAGGATGCCGGGAGAGCAGCGCAGGTGGCCAGGCGCCGCCCTAAGAAGCGGCTCCTGGACCGCGATGAGATTCTCCGCCGCCGCGTGATCTTTGATTTGTCGCAGGGGCGCACGCCCCGCCAGATCAGCGGACGCCTGAGCGTGGAGGCATGTGGCACAGTGGCTCCTATGGATAATTCTCCCCACGCCCAGGGCCGCACGATCAGCCACGAGGCGATCTACACGTGGATCTACGCCCACCCCAAGAAGACGCTGATCGAGCACGGCGTATGCCTGCCCTCCAGGCGGTGGATGCGCAAGAAACCCCCTGCAGGCGGGCGCACACCACCCATTGTCGGCATGCGATTAATTGACGAACGCCCCGACATTGCTGACCGGATGATCCCTGGCAACTGGGAGGGGGACCTCATCATCGGCAAAGATGGGGCCAGTGCGTGCGCAACCCTGGTCGAGCGCACCACCCGCTACCTGATCATCGTGGCCCTGCCACTGGGACGCAGGGCCGACCAGGTCTGTGATGCGCTCACCCGCCGCATCCAGGGCCTACCCGAAGGAGCGATGCGAACACTGACATGGGACCAAGGACGGGAAATGGCCCGCCACCAGCGCCTCACCCAAGATACCGGCGTGGAGGTGTTCTTCGCTCACCCCCATAGCCCCTGGGAGCGAGGAACAAACGAAAATACCAACCGACTTATCCGCCGCTACCTTCCCAAAGGAACCCCCATCACCAGCCACCAGCCCTACCTCGACGCCATCGCCTACGAACTGAACAACTGCCCCAGAGCCACCCTCGGCTACCGCACCCCCACAGAAGCATTCAACCAACTCATTGCTACCACCCATTGACACCA
>NZ_ALCA01000105.1 GCF_000278725.1 Actinomyces sp. ICM47
GCGTCCCGGTGCACGCCGTGCGCCTGCGCGGCCTGACTGCCTCCGAGGAGATCCTCCTGGGCAACGAGGGTGAGCAGCTGGTTATCCGCACAGACTCCTTCGACCGCGTGTCCTTCATGTCCGGCGTGCTCCTGGGTGTGCGCCGCGTGATTGGCCGGACCGGCCTGACGATCGGTCTTGATCAGGTCATGGGCCTGTGAACGCTGCCCCGGACCGTTCCGTGAGGCCTGCCCAGCGCGGCGACGAAGGTGCTATTGCTCGTCTGCAGGTCGGTGCCTGGCGTACCCTCATGGGAGAGGAAGCACTGGCATCCCAGGGCATCACCGAGGAGCTGCTCGCCCGCCGCTGGGAGGCCACCCTGTCCGCCCCCTCTCCCGCGGGCAGCGCGCTCCTCGTCGCGCTGCACGCCAACACCATCGTCGGCTTCGCCCTGGCAGGGCCGGACGAGGCCGTGGACACCTCCTCCGGGCACAGTCCCGCGGGGGAGGGGAGCGAGAGGGCGACCCAGGTGTACGAGCTTGTCGTAGACGCGAACTTCCGGCGCGCCGGACACGCCTCGCGCCTCCTGGCAGCCGTCGCGGACCTGACCAGCGGCGTGCTGCACGTGTGGATCGGCGCGGACGATGAGGAACGTCAACGTTTCTACACCTCGGCGGGCTTTGCCCCCTCGGGGGGCGTGCGTACGCTCGGTGATCGGGCCCAGCACATGTGGTGGGCGCGTCGCGACTAAGGACCCACGACGGGCGGGAGGCATGGCGAGCCTCCCGCATCGTGGACTCTCCTCACGAACCGGTGGAGGCCTCGTCACGTGGCGAGTGCGTAAGATGGGGGCATGACGAATATTCCTCCTCGCCGATTCGGTTCCCTGGCCGCCGCCATGGTCACCCCCATGACCGAGGCCGGCGACATCGACCTGCCCTCTGCCCAGCGCCTCGCGATCAAGCTCGTTGACGAAGGCTGCGACACGATCCTCCTGTCCGGTACGACGGGTGAGTCGCCGACGACACACCAGCCCGAAAAGAACGACCTCACCGACGCGGTTCGCGAAGCCGTCGGAGACCGCGCCTTCATCCTGTGCGGTGCCTGCTCCAACGACACAGCACACGCCGTGCGCATCGGTGAAGGTGCCCAGGAACACGGCGCGGACGGTCTGCTGGTCGTGTCCCCGTACTACAACCGTCCCTCCCAGGAAGGCCTGCGCGCCCACGTGCGCGCCGTCACCGATGCTGTCGACCTGCCCGTCATGCTCTACGACATTCCCGGCCGCACCGGCATCGCCTTCTCCGACTCCACCCTTGACATCCTCGCCCAGCACCCGCGCATCCTCGGGGTCAAGGACGCCACCGGCGACGTCGAGACAGGCGTGGAGCGCATGCACCGCACCGGCCTGGAGTACTACTCGGGCGATGACGGCCTGAACTTCGCGTGGATGACGGGCGGAGCCTCCGGCTTCATCTCCGTCGTGACCCACGTGGCCTCCGCCCACTACCGCCGCATGATCGAGCTGCTCGACACCGACCAGGTGTGGGAGGCCCGCGAACTCTCCTACTCCCTGCGCCCCCTCGTCCACGCCATCATGGGCGGCGGCCAGGGTGCCGTCATGGCCAAGTACGCCCTGTGGCTCCAGGGCGTCATCGACAGCCCCGCCGTGCGCCTACCGATGGTCGGCATCAGCGACGACGAGGTCTCGGCCCTGCGCCGCGCCCTGTGCGCTGCCGACCTACTGTAAAGCGTCTACTTATCCGACGCCCGTGCGGCGGGGGCCAGTCACGGCCTCGTCGATGAGACGGAACACGGTCCCCTCCACGCCCAAGTGTGAGGGGGCCGACCCGCCTCAGGGATCTCCCGATGCGGGGAAAAGCTCTCTGACGTGGCAGACTGGCACCATGAAGTCTTTGTACGAGAATCTCAGCGAACCCGCGCCCCTGGAAGAGGGCGCACTGCGAGTGATCCCGCTGGGAGGTCTTGGCGAGGTCGGCCGTAACATGAACGTCCTCGAGTACCGGGGCAAGCTCCTGGTCGTGGACTGCGGCGTCCTCTTCCCCGAGGAGAGCCAGCCCGGCGTCGACCTCATCCTCCCCGATTTCTCCTGGATCGAGGACCGCATGGACGACGTCGTGGGCATGGTCCTCACCCACGGCCACGAGGACCACATCGGTGCCGTGCCCTATCTGCTTAAACTGCGCGACGATATCCCGATCTACGGCTCCGACCTGACCCTGGCTTTCGTCGCCCCCAAGCTGCGCGAACACCGCCTGCCCGACCCGGGCCTCACCGTCGTCGCCGAGGGCGACCGCCTCAGCGTCGGCCCCTTCGACCTCGAATTCGTCTCCGTCACCCACTCGATCCCCGACGCGCTCGCGGTCTTCGTGCGCACGGGTGCGGGCAACGTCCTGATTACGGGCGACTTCAAGATGGATCAGCTGCCGCTGGACCGTCGCCTGACCGACCTGCGCGCCTTCGCCCGCATGGGTGAGGAAGGCGTCGACCTGTTCATGGTGGACTCCACGAATGCCCTGGTCCCGGGCTTTATCACGCCCGAACGCGAGATTGGCCCGGTCCTCGACCAGGTCTTCGGTGAGGCCTCCGGCCAGATCGTCGTCGCCTCCTTCGCCTCGCACGTGCACCGCGTCCAGCAGGTCATTAGTGCCGCTGCTCACCACGGGCGTCGCGTCGCGTTCGTGGGCCGCTCCATGGAGCGCAATATGCGCATCGCCGAGGAGAAAGGATACCTGACGATCCCCGAGGGCATCGTCGTGGACCTCAAGGGTATCGGTGAACTGCCGCCCTCCCAGCGCGTCTACATGGCGACCGGCTCCCAGGGCGAGCCGATGGCCGCCCTGTCGCGCATGTCGGTAGGGTCGCACCGTACGGTGACGATTGAGCCGGGCGACATGGTCGTGCTGGCGTCCTCGCTGATCCCGGGCAATGAGAACTCCGTGTACCGCGTTATCAACGACCTGACCCGCCTGGGCGCGCGCGTCGTGTCGAAGGAGAACGCGAAGGTGCATGTGTCGGGCCACGCGAGCGCCGGAGAACTCATCTACTGCTACAACATCGTCCAGCCCAAGAACGTCATGCCCATCCACGGCGAGGTCCGCCACCTGGTGGGCAACGGCCAGTTGGCCGTCAAGACAGGCATCGACCCGCAGCATGTGGTCCTGGCTGAGGACGGCGTGACGGTCGACCTCAAGGACGGCGTCGCGCGCGTGTCGGGCATCGTGCCGTGTGAGTACGTGTACGTGGACGGCCGCTCCATCGGCGAAATCTCCGAGGACGAGCTGGAAACCCGCCGTACCCTGGGGGCGGAGGGCTTCATCTCGATCTTCGCTGTGGTCGAGCACGATTCGGGTATGGTCCTCGCGGGTCCCGAGATCCGCGCGATCGGCATGGCTGAGGATGACTCGGTCTTCGAGGAGATACTGCCCGACGTCACTAAGGCCCTCAAGGACGCGGCTGCGCCCGGCGGCCAGGACCCCTACGTCCTGCAGCAGGCGATGCGCCGCGTCATCGGTCGCTGGGTCGCGCGACGTCTGCGTCGTCGTCCTATGATCGTTCCGGTGGTCACCGAGCAGTAGGAGCTCGGCAGTTTTCAGTGACGAGGCCGTGGCTACCCGGGTGGTAGCGCGGCACACAGGGGAAGGAAAGTCCGTGGCGGGTCGCTTCATTTCGACGCACTCGGTTGCTCTGGTCTTGCCAATGCACATCGCCTACATTCCCGAGCGCGGGGGATCGGTGCACGCCGATGCCGCGAGCTCTCGGCCCGGCGGTGGGTTCACGACCCTGTGCGCCGCGGCGGCCATGGGCGTCCCGGCGGCAGCGGCCTCGCCACTGGGCACCGGCCCGAACTCCTTCCAGGTGCGTCAGCAGCTGGTGGAGGCGGGCGTGGAGGTCCTGACCCCCGAGCTGGTCGGCGATATCGGTGTCGTTATCCAGCTGATCGATAAGGGCGGAACGATGTGCTCGGTCGTCACCGCGGGAGTCGAGTCCGAGCCCTCGCGTACCACCCTCGACCGTATTGAGCTGCGCGAGGGGGACGTCGTGCACGTGGCGGCCTCAGACATGACGAACGCGCACGCGGCAGTCGAACTCAGCGAATGGGCTGCGGCCCTGCCTCCCTTCGTTACCCTCGTCGTCTCCGTGTCGCCCGCGGTCGTGCAGGTGCCCGTCGAGGCATGGGAGACGATCCTGCCGCGCGCCGACGTGGTGACGATGAACGACTGGGAGGCCTCGGCCCTGGCTGACATCCTAGACCGCACCCGTTGCGGCTCCACGATCCGTTCCTACATGCGCCCCGACGCTGCCACCGTGCGCCGCGTGGGCAACCGAGGCTGCGAACTCCAGCTCGGCGCGGATGCCCCCATCATCACGATTCCCGCATTCGAGGTGGCCATCGCCGACACCGCGGGCGTGGGGGACACCCACATCGCAGAGATGTGCGCTGGCATCCTCCTGGGCCACGACCTGGAGACCGCATGCCTCATGGCGAACGCTGGCGGGGCACTCGCCGTCTCTCACGAGTCTGCCCTGCCCGTGCCCACGCGCGAGCAGGTTGACAACGTGCTCGAAACCGGTGTTGTTACGAATATCCTGCGCTGAGCGCTCGCGGCGCGCCTCCTGAGCGGGGCCAGCGCGGGCGATATCGTGGAGCAATCATGGCACAATCGTCTCCACGCTCTTCCTCTGGTAAAGGTCCTGCGCGCCCGCGCGCCAAGACGGGTAAGTCTCGTCCGGCCGCCAAGCCCGAGCCTATGCCGCCACAGCAGCCCACCCAGCCCGGTTTGCTGGCCCGCTTGTTCGCGGCCATTGCTCGTGCTGGAGCCAGCATGGTACGTGGCTGGAAAGCGACGGACCCCCAGGTCAAGCGCGACGCCGCGGCCTTTATCGCTCTTGCCGCCGCGATCGTCATTGCTCTGCGCGAATGGTTCCAGATTTCCGGTGAGGCTGGGGACGCCATCCACTACGCCTCGGCGGGACTCGTCGGAATCTTCTCCGTCGTTCTCCCCCTGCTCCTCGTGGCGCTCGCCTGCGAGCTTGTCTCCGCGCGCTCGGGCCGCTCCGCGCTGCCCCACCGCGTGGCTGGCGGTGTCGGTATTGCGATGGCCCTCACCGGACTCGTGCACATCTCGCGTGGTAACCCCAGCATGGGTTCCGAGCCGGGCATCGACACAGCCGGTGGCGTTATCGGCTGGTTCATTGCGCGCCCCCTCATACTCCTCGTTTCCTCCTGGGGAGCCGGTGCCCTCCTCGTCCTGCTGCTGGCCTACTCCATCCTCCTGGCTACCCGCACCGCTGTTGCCGACGTTCCGGCGCGCCTGCGCGACCTCGCTGCCCACCTGAGCGGAACAAACGAGAAGGACTCCGACGGTGTGCCCGGCGATAGGGACACCGCAAAGAAGGCGCGCCGCAAGTCCCGCAAGAACCTCGCGGCCGGAGACGATGATTTCCTCGACGAATACGACGGCGACGAGTCCTTCCGTCAAGCCGCTGAAAAGGAATCCGTTGAACGGACCCAGCTCCTGGAGTCCGGCGCTGTCCCCGTGGCCAAGTCCTTCGTGCCGACCAAGCCCAGGCCTCGTCCCTCCACGCCGGACGCACCCACCGAGATGATCACCAAGATGCGTCCCGTCGTGGCACCCCACCAGGTCCCCGCTCACGAGCCTGAGCCCGAACCGACACCCCCGCCGATCACCGACGAACCCGATGGTGCCTTCCAGCCCAACCTGGACGACTCGATCAGCTACACGCTGCCCTCACAGGACCTGCTCGTCTCAGGGCCGCCCCACATGACGCGCTCCGCCGTTAACGACCAGGTCGTCGCCGCGCTCGCCCAGGTCTTCGAGGACTTTAACGTCGACGCACGCGTCACCGGTTTCTCGCGCGGCCCGACAGTCACCCGCTACGAGGTCGTCCTCGGAGCCGGCGTCAAGGTCGATAAGCTCACCAACCTGTCGAAAAACATTGCCTACGCGGTGGCCTCCGCCGACGTTCGCATCCTCGCGCCGATCCCCGGCAAGAGCGCCATCGGCATCGAGATCCCCAACGCCGACCGCGAAAACGTGGCCCTCGGCGACGTCCTGCGTTCCGCTGCCGCTCGCCGCAACCAGCACCCGCTCGTCGTCGGCGTCGGCAAGGACGTCGAGGGCGGCTACGTCGTCACCAACCTGGCCAAGACGCCGCACATGCTGGTCGCCGGCCAGACCGGCTCCGGTAAGTCCTCCTTCGTCAACTCCATGATCACCTCGATCATGATGCGCGCGACGCCGCAGCAAGTGCGCATGATCCTGGTCGACCCCAAGCGCGTGGAACTCACGATCTACGAGGGCATCCCGCACCTCATCTCGCCCATCATCACCGACGCCAAGAAGGCCGCCGAGGCGCTCGAATGGGTCGTCAAGGAGATGGACGCGCGCTACGACGACCTGTCGGACTACGGCTTCAAGCACATCGACGACTTCAACAAGGCGGTGGCCGCCGGACAGGTGCAGGCCAAACCCGGCCTCAACCGCACCCTGCACCCCTACCCGTATCTGCTCGTGGTCGTCGACGAGCTCGCCGACCTCATGATGGTCGCGCCGCGCGACGTCGAAGCATCGATTCAACGTATCACGCAGCTCGCGCGCGCCGCCGGCATCCACCTGGTCCTGGCCACTCAGCGCCCCTCGGTCGACGTCGTCACCGGCCTCATCAAGGCCAACATTCCCTCGCGCCTCGCGTTCGCAACCTCGTCGCTGACCGACTCGCGCACCATCCTCGACCAGCCCGGTGCCGAAAAGCTCATCGGCCAGGGCGACGCCCTCTACCTGCCCGCCGGTGCCTCCAAGCCCATGCGTGTTCAGGGTGCCTGGGTCGGCGAATCCGAGATCCATCAGGTCGTCGCCCACGTCAAGAGCCAGATGGAAACGCACTACCGCGACGACGTCGTGCCCGACAAGAAGGAAGCGAAAGTCGCTGAAGATATCGGAGCCGACCTCGAAGACCTGCTCCAGGCCGCCGAGCTTGTCATCTCCACCCAGCTTGGCTCCACCTCCATGCTCCAGCGCAAGCTGCGCGTCGGCTTCGCCCGCGCCGGACGCCTCATGGACCTCCTCGAATCCCGCGACATCGTCGGACCCTCCGAAGGATCCAAGGCCCGCCAGGTCCTCGTCACCCCCGAGCAGCTCCCCGAGGTGCTCGCGATGCTGCGCGGCGAATCCACCTCCATCAGCGAACCCGAACCCGAGCCCGCGGCGGTTTCCGCCGCGCCCGCATCCCCCGCGCCCGCTTCCAGCGCACCCTCGGGGACGCCCAGCCCCGCCACCGGTGCTGCGAGCGTCCGCGCTGCGGGGAAGGGGACCTCGTCGATTGACAGTACGAAGGCCTCCTCTGGTTACGAATCGGGCACGGGACACGCTGGCGATTCGCGCGCGGGCGGGTTAGACCCGTACTCTGGACATAACTTTGGCGGTTCCTCACCTGATTGGGTTGATGAGGAGCCGGACAACGACGAGGACGCTTGGCAGCTCACCGGCCGCTAAGAGAGAGGTACCAGCAATGACTGATAACGTGTCGCGCGTTCAACGGGGCTCCGCAGTCCCCGTCGTGAACCTGCCGAACGTGCTGACCATGGCGCGCCTGGTCTTCGTCCCCGTCTTCATCATTTTGGCCCTACAGGACTCCTGGCTCGCGAAGTGGGTGGCCTTCGTCATCTTCGCGCTTGCCTCGATCACGGATCATCTCGACGGGCATCTGGCTCGTTCATGGAACCAGATCACCGACTTCGGGCGCATCGTCGATCCCATCGCTGACAAGGCTTTGACCCTGGGAGGTTTCGTTCTCCTGTCCTGGCAGGGGTTCTTGCCCTGGTTCGTGACGATCCTGATCGCTGTGCGCGAGCTCGGCATCACCGCGATGCGCGCCTTTTTCCTGCGCCGTGGCGTCGTTGTCTCGGCGAATTGGATGGGTAAGCTGAAGACCTTCTTCCAGATCATTGCGCTGGGGACGCTGCTCATCCCATGGGAGCACTTCTATGCGATCGACAGGGCTAACCAGTGGTGGGTTATTCTCGTGATTCGCCTCGGTCTCGCCCTGTCCGGTATCGCACTGGCGCTGACCCTCATTTCTGGTGTCGCCTACGTGGTCGAGGGCGTCACACTGATGCGCACTCCTGCCATCGTCGACTCTCATGAGGCAGACGGCGGGCACGCGGCTTCCGCGGACTCGTCTCCTGCTGGGCAGCCCATTCAGAGTTGAGTCTGGGTGACGCAACCCATACGCGAATTGAATGCCCGGTGGAATAGGCCGGTTTGGGTGCGCGTTGACAGAACATGACAATAACCCGAGGCGTGCGCGCGCCCGGTTACACCGGTCCGATGCGCGAACTAACGATGCGCCCGACGATCAAGAACGGCTACAGTAACGATATGGAAAAGACACTGAGCGAAACTCCGCTGCTGCGCAGCGAACTGGGCGATGTCCTGCGTGGCATCCGCCAGCGCCAGGGTCGAACCCTGCGCGAAGTCTCCTCCGAAGCACAGGTGTCCCTGGGCTATCTCTCCGAAGTTGAGCGCGGGCAGAAGGAGGCGTCCTCCGAACTGCTCGAGGCCATTACCTCCGCTCTGCGCGTTCCGCTGTGGTTCGTGCTGCGCGAGGTCTCCGAACGCATGGCGATCATCGACGGTGCTGTCATTCCCGACGCGGTGCCCGACGATCTCGTACCCGTCACGCTGATCTCCTGACGCGTGAAGCACTCCGAGTTTTACGAAGCGGTCGAGGCGACCTTCGGGTCGGCCCTCGGCCGCTCGTACGTTTCTGACCTCTACCTCGCCTCGCTGGGGGCCACAGCCCGCGACGCTCTGTCTGCCGGGGCGAGTCCTGACGAGGTCTGGGCGCAGCTGTGCGAAGAAACCGGGCGTGAGGATGCGCGCTGGATTCATCGCCTCGACCCGCGCGAACGGAGCCGCTGACTCCTTTATCGTTTTCCATGCGCGAACGCGCATTGCTGCGCGTTTGTGTTCTCGCATGCCCTGCCTGGTGTCTCGGCGTGTCGCCGCAGTATCGAACATCTGTTCCATCTAAGCTGATGGGCGACGAATCGTCCTCGCGTGTCGTCCACAGGGGTGGCGCGTGCGGGACGCAGATGACGATGGCCGGTCGCATACTCGTCATGGCGCCTCGGAGAGGGGCGTCATTGAGGCCAGGACACTCGCAGGCCGGAGAGGCCGCAGAACGAAAGGACCATCATGGCAGCCCGTAAGGCACCCGCGGCAAAGACCGTCACGAACGACCGCAATAAGGCGCTCGAAGTCGCCCTGTCGCAGATTGATAAGCAATTCGGCAAGGGATCCGTGATGCGCTTGGGTGACGACAATCGTCCTCCCGTTCAGGTGATCCCCACCGGCTCTCTTGCTCTCGATGTCGCGCTCGGCATCGGTGGCCTACCCCGCGGGCGTGTCATTGAGGTCTACGGTCCCGAATCCTCCGGTAAAACTACGGTTGCTCTGCACGCCGTTGCGAACGCCCAGAAGGCCGGCGGCAACGCGGCCTTCATCGACGCTGAGCACGCGCTCGACCCCGTCTACGCTCGCGCCCTGGGCGTGGACACCGATTCCCTGCTGGTCTCTCAGCCCGACACGGGCGAGCAGGCCCTCGAAATTGCCGACATGCTGATCCGCTCGGGCGGCATCGACATTATCGTCATCGACTCGGTCGCGGCCCTGGTGCCCAAGGCAGAAATTGAGGGCGAGATGGGCGACTCCCACGTGGGCCTGCAGGCCCGCCTCATGAGCCAGGCCCTGCGTAAGATCACGGGTGCCCTCTCGGCGACCGGCACGACCGCGATCTTCATCAACCAGCTGCGTGAAAAGATCGGCGTGTTTTTCGGTTCCCCGGAGACCACGACCGGCGGTAAGGCCCTGAAGTTCTACGCCTCGGTGCGCATCGACGTGCGTCGCATCGAAACTCTCAAGGAAGCGGGTTCGCCTGTCGGAAACCGTACGCGCGCCAAGGTGGTCAAGAACAAGATGGCTCCGCCTTTCAAGCAGGCTGAATTCGACATCGTCTACGGCAAGGGCATTTCGCGCGAAGGCTCGATCATTGACATGGGTGTCGAAGCCGGCATCGTGCGCAAGTCCGGCTCCTGGTTCACCTACGGGGATGACCAACTGGGTCAGGGCAAGGAGAATGTGCGCCAGTTCCTGGTGGATAACCCCGAGCTGGCTAACGAGATCGAGCAGAAGATCCTGATCGCGCTCGGCATTGCCGAGGAACCGGAGCCGGAGAAGGAGAAGGGGTCCAAGAAAGCACCTGCGGTTGACCCGGACGAGGATGCGGGCTTCTGAGTCGTGGTCCGCTATCTGGATCCGGAGGAGCATCCGGAGCTGGGGGAGGAGCGACGCCACCGCTCCTCCCCGGGGCAGCGGCTGGCCCGCGTCCGCGAACGTAACGCCGCCCTGACGGGTTCAGCCGCCATCGAGGCAGCGCGTGAGGTCGCACTGCGGAAGCTAGATGCGCGCGCCTGTTCGCGCGCGGAACTGACCAGTGCCATTGAGGGGCGCGGTTTTAGTGCCGATCTGGCCCTCCAGGTCGTTGATCGGCTTGAAGCTGTGGGCCTGGTCGATGACCAGGCCTATGCCGATGCTCTGGTGCGCTCGCGCTTTTCAGGCACCGGGGCATCGGGCCGCGCTTTGCGTGAGGTGCTCGTGCGTAAGGGGCTGGAACCGGGCATCATCGAGCGAGCACTGTCCCAGATCAGCCGTGATGACGAGGCCGAGAGGGCCGCCCAGCTCGTGGCGCGCAAGCGCCGATCACTGGCGGGTGTTCCTCGGCAGAGCGCGTACCGGCGCTTGTGCTCGATGCTGGCGCGCAAAGGCTATTCCCCATCCGTGGCCTCCAATGCGGTGCGCGATGCCCTGGATGAATGGCATGCTGGTAGCTCGGACGATGACGAAGGCTGGGGCTGGGAGGTGTCCTGAGAATGGATGACGCACAGGTGACGGACCTGATCGGGCAGATGACGCGCCGTGGGCTGACGGTTGCGACCGCAGAGTCGCTGACCGGAGGGGGCCTCGTTGCCCGCATGGTTGATGTGCCCGGCGCATCCCACGTCGTGCGCGGAGGGGCGTGTACTTACGCGGTGGATACGAAGGCCTCGGTCTTGGGGGTCTCTCGCGCGCGCCTCGATCAAACCGGTCCGGTGGACGAGCAGGTGGCCAGGCAGATGGCTGAGGGGGCTCGCGTGTTGTTCGGTGCTGCCATCGGCCTGTCGACGACGGGTGTAGCCGGTCCCGGCCCCGCCGATGGTTTCCCTGCCGGCACCGTTCACGTTGCGTGCGCGCACGAGGGCGGGACGGAGCACAGGTTGGTGCACCTGGAGGGGGATCGAGCCCGCGTGCGTACCGGAGCCATCGACGCGGCTTTGGCGCTGTTGCGTGACGTGCTCGACTCCTCTGGTGGCCGCGAGCACGACTAGACTGTTGTGCGATGAATACGACGACACCGCAGGTAAATGCCCTGCCTCGCACCTATGCGGTGCGAACGCTCGGCTGCCAGATGAACGAACACGATTCCGAGCGTATGGCGGGTCTGCTGGAGCAGGCCGGCCTCGTCCCTGTTGACACCGTCCCCGAGGCCGCCGCTCGCGCGACCGACGCGGGCGACATGGGTGCAGACGTTATCGTCATCAACACCTGCTCGGTGCGTGAAAACGCCGCGACCCGCCTGTTCGGCAACCTCGGGCAGTTGGCCGCCGTCAAGCGCGAGCGCCCGGGCATGCAGATTGCGGTTGGCGGATGCCTGGCCCAGCAGATGCGCGACGGCATCGTCTCCAAGGCTCCGTGGGTGGACGCTGTCTTTGGCACCCACAACATCGATGTGCTCCCGGCGCTGCTGCGCCGCGCCGAACATAATCGCAAGGCCGCCGTCGAAATCGAGGAATCACTCAAGGTCTTCCCCTCGACGCTGCCTACTCACCGCGAGAGCGCGTTCGCGGCGTGGGTGTCGATCTCGGTGGGGTGCAACAACACGTGCACGTTCTGCATCGTGCCTCACCTGCGCGGCAAGGAACGCGATCGTCGCCCTGGCGACATCCTGGCTGAGGTCGAGGCTGTCGCCTCGCAGGGGGCCATTGAGGTGACGCTGCTGGGGCAGAACGTGAACTCCTACGGCGTGGGCTTTGGTGAGCGCGGTGCGTTTGCTGACCTGCTGCGGGCCGTCGGTCGCGTGGAGGGCATCGAGCGCGTGCGTTTCACCTCGCCTCACCCTGCCGCCTTCACGGACGACGTCATCGCGGCGATGGCGCAGACGCCTACGGTGATGCCGAGTCTGCACATGCCGCTCCAGTCGGGTTCTGACGCCGTGCTGCGCCAGATGCGTCGCTCCTACCGCCGCGAGCGTTTCATGGGCATTCTGGACCGTGTGCGCGCCGCGATTCCTGAGGCCGCCATCACGACCGATATCATCGTGGGCTTCCCCGGTGAGACGGAAGAGGACTTCCAGGCGACCCTGGACGTCGTGGAACAGGCGCGTTTCACGTCGGCCTTTACCTTCCTGTACTCGCGTCGCCCGGGTACGCCCGCTGCCGACCGCGAGGACCAGGTTCCCGATGACGTTGCTCTCGAGCGCTACCAGCGTCTCGTGAGGCTTCAGGAGCGTATCTGCGCTGAAGACAACGCAGCGTTGGCGGGTACCGAGGTCGAAATCCTCGTGTCCGAGGGGGACGGCCGTAAGGATGGTACGACCCATCGTATGTCGGGTCGTGCTCGTGATAATCGCCTCGTGCACGTCGCACTGCCCGAGGGCCTCGCTGAGGCCGACCGTCCCCGTCCTGGCGACATGATTCGTGCGACGGTGACCTATGGCGCTCCGCACCACCTGATTGCTGATTCTGGTGCTCAGGGTGGCCTCTTCGAGGTGCGCCGTACGCGCGCCGGTGACGTGTGGCAGGCCCGTCAGGCGTCGCCGGAACCCGACACTGCTGTATCGCTTGGTATTCCGACGCTACGCGTGGGTGCCTCGCGCTGACTCTCGTGTTGTGATCGGTCACCGCCCAGATGGCGCGTCATCTGGGCTGACCTGCATCGATGGGAGAGAAGGTGCGGGGAGCGCCTTCGTCGTCGTGGTGCGCTGCACATTTGCCCACGATTTTGGGGAGAAAATCGGGAAAATGTCCCATCTGAAACTCACATGAGACGAGCGTCGCAGCGTTACCTTTGAGTCGTGGCGGTCGTCACGATGTTGAGGCGGCCGACATACGGGAGCACTCTCGGTAGTGCGGGTCGATTCGAGCCCCCCTATGCGACCCGTGGCCCCCGCCGCGCAGGCGGTTCACGCTGCGCCGTCGCATGTAGTCGGCGCACACTCACCGAGAGTGCCCCGTTCCTCCGGCAAGGAGGAACGGGGCACTGTTGTGTGGATGCTCGAAGAGGGTGTGTCCGCCTACTGCGCCGAGGCCTCGGACCCCTCGAAGTAGGAGGGCAGCTCCTCGGCGGCCTGCAGGCCGATGATGAGGCCGCGGCGCGCCATCGCGTGAATCTGGCGATCTGACAGGCCTTCGCCCACGAAGAATCGGGAGGCTGCCACCAGGACCCAGCTCTCGCCATCCTCGACGGGGAAGACGGTGGGCTGGAGGTGCCCGACGTTCCAGCGGTTCGCGATCTCCTGCAGGGAGACCTCCGTGTGGCCCTCGCCCGGGGGCACGATCCGCGTTTCGACCTGTAGCCAGGGGGCGTCGGCGGGTTCACGGTGAATCTGGAGGGGCACGTCGTTGAGCTGGGTGGCGACGATGAACTCGTTGGAGCCGTGCGGCAGTCCGTCGCCGTCGAGGACCTTGGAGATACGCTCGATGGTGACCTTGGAAACCTCGGTGCCCCACTTGGCGGCGTACTCATCGGGTTCCATCGCAGACTTGGTGGGCGCAGCGGCATCGGGGGCGCTCTGCTCGGGGGCGAGGGTCGCCTCCCCGTCCTCGCCGAAGGTGAAGCTCTTCCACTCAGGCATTGTCGGCCTCCTTAGCCCACTGGTCGGTAAACATGATGTCGAGCTGGTTCATCATGGAGATGGCAGCCATGATGAACTGGTGGACCTCCGCCTTGACCTGGGCGTCGGACGCGCCGACAACCCAGTTGAAGGTGTGCTGCATCTGGATGGCGATAGCGCCGGAATCTGTGGTGGTGGAGGTGACCTTGGGCAGGTAGGTGGAGGCGTTGAGTCGGCGGACCGCGGAGGCAATCACATCGGCGTGGGCGGGGTCGAAGAAACGCGGGTAGTC
Organism: Actinomyces sp. ICM47; assembly: GCF_000278725.1. Lineage (GTDB taxonomy): Bacteria > Actinomycetota > Actinomycetes > Actinomycetales > Actinomycetaceae > Pauljensenia. Next base: position 14,246 of record NZ_ALCA01000105.1, read on the forward strand.
GGCGACGCCTTGCGCGGGGCGGCCCTCGGGTGCCGCGATGCGCACGGTGCGGTTAGGCAGAATCGCCGCGACCTGTCCCGTGGAGGACACGAAGGGGATGAGTCCCACGGCCTCGACGGCTTCAATGATCCGGTCGAGGGTGACCGGGGGAGTATCTGTTGTGCTCATGGTGCTAAGCCTAGCCGTACTTGGGTGGTATCGGGGGGAGGCACCCGTACACTGGTGGGCATGGAATCTACTGTGACGTGTGCGTCGAACCTCGTCTGCGCGGTGGTGGGGCCCACGGCCTCGGGCAAGTCGGACCTGGCCCTGGAGTTGGCCTGTCGCCTGCCCGGAGCACTGGGTGCGCCCGGGGCGGGCGAAATTGTTTCCGCTGACGCGCTGCAGCTCTACCGGGGTATGGACGTGGGCACAGCGAAGACGCCGGTCGAGGAACGTCGAGGGATTGCCCACCACCAGATCGACGTGCTGGAGGTGCGCGACGAGGCCTCGGTGGCCGCCTATCAGAAGCATGCGCGCGCGGACGTGGCCGGTATTCACGCGCGCGGAGGCGTCGCGGTGGTCGCGGGCGGTTCGGGCCTGTATCAGCGCGCCCTCTTGGATGTCATCGAGTTCCCGGGGACGGACCCGCTCCTGCGTACCCGCCTGGAGGAGGAAGCTGCTGGTCCGTTGGGGTCGCGCGGCATGCACGAGCGTCTGAAGGCTCTAGACCCCGTGTCGGCCGAGCGCATCGACCCGCACAATGCGCGCAGGATCGTGCGTGCCCTGGAGGTCATCGAGCTGACGGGGCGTCCCTATTCGGCGTCCATGCCCCGCCATGAATTCGTGACCCCCGCCCTCATGGTGGCGCTGCGCCGACCGATGGAGGAGCTTGACGAGCGCATCGCGCTGCGCACGCGCGCCATGATGGACGGCGGACTCATCGAGGAAGTACGCGCGCTCATCGATGTCGGCCTGCGCGAAGCGAAGACCGCGTCCCGAGCGACGGGCTACGCGCAGGCGCTCGCGGTCATCGATGGAACCATGAGCGAGGACGAGGCCGTGGAATCCATCGCGCAGGCGACCCGTCAGTTGGCCCGTCGCCAGGTCAAGTGGCTGCGCCCGGACCCGCGCGTACATTGGCTGGACGTGGAGGAGTTCGCCTCGGACGAGGCCGTGGCCGCCCACGTGGTCGAGCTCGCCGAGCGTGAGGCGGAGGCGTCGCTGCGACGCTCGTAACGCGGTTCGTGGCTGCGGGGCCAGGGCGTGGGCGCTACCGTGGAGGCATGATGAACTCGCAGCTGCCCTCCCACGCCCGTGTCGTGAAGGCTCACGGTGCCGGTAATTCTTTCGTCGTCGCCACGGACCGCTACGACGACTATGACCCCAGCGAGGCCGAGGTCGCGACTCTGTGTTCCCCCGCGTTCGGGATTGGCGCGGACGGCTTCATCCGGGCCGTTGAGAGGGATGGAATGTGGTTCATGGACTACCGCAACGCGGACGGGTCGAAGGCAGAAATGTGCGGTAACGGCGTGCGCGTCTTCGTCGATCACCTGCGCCGCGAGGGCCTCGTGGACCTGCCCGTGGGTGCCCCGTTGGACGTGGCGACGCGCGGCGGTATCAAGCGTGTGACTCCTGAGGCTGAGGATGAGGGCGCGGGCGTGCGCTACCGCGTCGACATGGGTCCTGCCGCCTCACCTGCGCGCGAGACCATTGAGGTGAGTATCCCCGGTATTGAGGGGACCCTGGGCGGCATCTGGGTGGATATGCCCAACCCGCACACGGTCGTTGAACTCGCGGACCAGGACACCCTGCGCAACGTGTTCCTGCCGACTGTTGACGTCTCCCTGATTCCGCCCGCCGCGCGTCCCTCGTATGATCCCGCGCCGCACTCCGGCACGAACCTGGAGCTGGTTGTGGACCTGAGCGTGCCGGGACAAGCCACCGGACACATCGCGATGCGCGTCCTCGAACGCGGCGTGGGGGAGACCCAGGCGTGCGGTACCGGATGCTGCGCGGCTGCCCTGGCCACCGCTCTGCGACGCGGCCCCGGTGCCCCCACCCGGTGGGTCGTCGACATCCCCGGCGGCACGGTGAGCGTGGGCCTCGACGGCGTCATCGATTGGACGGGGGAGAACCCCCGCATCACTGACGCCTCCGTGTTTCTGACGGGTCCGGCCACGCGCGTCGCCGACATCCGACTGTCCTAACCCGGGCGGGAGAACACACTCCCCGGGGCGAGGCCACGGCCTCGTCACGGGGAATGAACCCCTCAGGCGGGCCGAACCTCGATGATGCGGTAGCCCTTCTTCGACGCGAACTTCGAGGCCTCAAAGCCCTGGCCGTTCAGCCACGTGATGAGAGAATCCGCGCCCAGGTTGCGCTGGACGACCAGGTAGGCGATGCCGCTAGGGGCAAGCCTGCCCAGCCACGACGCCAACATCTCGTGCATCGCCTCCTTGCCGATGCGCACGGGCGGGTTCGACCAGATGACATCAAAGCGCGTGTCGGACTCGACCGAGGCGGCCAGCGCCTCGTCGGCCTTGAGTACGCGCACGCCCTGCGCGCCATGTGCCTGGGCGTTACGAGCCGTCAGATCCAGAGCACGCGAGTTAACGTCGACCGCCCACACCACGGCTCCCGGTGCCTCCAACGACATAACCGTCGCGATCGGACCCCAGCCGCAGCCCAGATCCAGGAAGGTCCCCTCCTCGGGCAGATCGGGCGCAACCGACAGCAGCTGACGGGTCCCCAGATCCAGCTTAGAACCCGAAAAAACGCGCGAGGACACGCGCATCGACAGATCAAAGCCGCGCGCGCTCACATCGATGACGTGAGTCTCGTCGGCGCTCGCGGGGGCAGAGTCGGTGAAGTACTGTTCGTCCACGGAAGAAAGCCTATCGCGCCCGCGCGCGCAGGCGCAGATGAGGGTCCGCCGTGCGACACTGGAAGCCCCCCACGTGAAGGACGGACATGGACACGACCCCCACCGAATCGACCGCTTCTGCGCAGGAACGCGACCAGCGCGTCAACGACGTCGTCGCGCGCATCCTCGCGCGCTCGGGCACGGCGCTCGCCTCCACCGAAGGTCAGGACAACTCGGGGGACGCCGGAGCGCTCGAGCGCGAGGCCCGCGCAGGCACGCGCCGCGTCGACACGGGTGCCTCCGACCGCGAGGACATTTCCGAGGTCGAATACCGCCAGGTGCGACTCGAAAAGGTCGTCCTCGTGGGACTGCGCACCACCCAGAGCGAAGAAGAGGCCGAAAACTCGCTGCGCGAGCTGGCCGCGCTCGCGGAAACCGCCGGTTCGCGTGTCCTGGACGGCATCATCCAGCGCCGCATGAAGCCCGACCCGGCGACCTACCTGGGGTCGGGCAAGGCACGCGAGCTAGCTGACATCGTGCGCAGCGTCGAGGCCGATACCGTCATCGTTGACGAGGAGCTGGCTCCCTCCCAGCGCCGCGGGTTGGAGGATGTCGTCGACGCTAAGGTCGTTGATCGCACCGCCCTCATCCTCGATATTTTTGCTCAGCACGCCAAGTCTCGTGAGGGTAAGGCGCAGGTGGAGCTGGCCCAGCTTGAGTACCTGCTGCCGCGTCTGCGCGGCTGGGGCGAGTCCATGTCCCGTCAGGCCGGTGGCCGCGTTGCGGGCGGCGCGGGTATCGGATCGAGGGGTCCCGGTGAGACGAAGATTGAGCTGGATCGCCGCCGTATCCGCACGCGTATGGCGAAGCTGCGCGCGGATATCGCGCGCATGGAACCCGCCCGACGCACGCAGCGGGGTTCGCGTCGTCGCGGGGCAGTACCATCGGTGGCCATCGCCGGGTACACGAACGCTGGCAAGTCGACGCTGCTGAACCGTCTGACGGACGCGGGAGTCCTCGTCCAGGACGCGCTCTTCGCGACCCTCGACCCGACCGTGCGTCGGGCTCGCGCCGCCGACGGGCGCGAGTACACGCTCACCGACACGGTCGGCTTCGTGCGCAACCTGCCCACCCAGCTGGTCGAGGCCTTCCGCTCGACCCTGGAGGAGGTCGGCCAGGCGGATGTGATCCTGCACGTCGTGGACGCCGCGCACCCCGACCCTGTCTCCCAGGTGCAGGCCGTGCGCGCGGTCATCGACACGATTGAGGGGGCCTCGGACATCCCCGAGTTGATCGCCCTGAATAAGGCGGACCTGGCCTCGCCCGAGCAGATTGCCCTGCTGCGCACGGTGTTCCCCGGCGCGGTGCCGCTCAGCGCCCACACGGGCTGGGGCGTGGACGCGCTGCGCGCCGCTTTGGAGGACATGCTGCCGAGGCCCCGTGTAGCCATCGATGTGATCCTGCCGTATTCGGCGGGTTCGCTCGTCCACCGCGTCCACGAGGAGGGCGAGGTCGACCGCGAGGAGTACGTGGAGACCGGAACCCGGATCGTGGCCCGCGTCGACGAGGCCCTGGCTGCGCTCATCGCCCGTGAGGCGGTGGGTGGAACCGTGGGCGACCCGGCGGGGAGCGGGCAGTGAGCGAGGGCTTGGTCGAGGCCTCGTGCCGTGTCCTCGACACGGTTGTCGCCGGCATGGGCGGAACCGCGCGCGAGGGACAGGCCTCGATGGTCGCTGAAGGTGCCGCCGCGCTCGAGGACCGCGAGCACCTGCTGGTCCAGGCGGGCACGGGAACGGGCAAGTCGCTGGGCTACCTCGTGCCCCTGTTGACGCACTGCGCGACCAATGGAGTGCGCGGGGTCGTTTCGACGGCGACGCTGGCCCTCCAGCGTCAGATCCTGGTCAAGGACGCGCCGGTCGCCGTCGACGCGGTCGCCTCGGCGACGGGTGTGCGCCTGAAGGTTGCGGTGCTCAAGGGATGGTCGAACTACGCGTGCCTGCACAAGCTGGACGGCGGGTATCCCACCGAGGGAACCCTGTTCGATGATCGAGACATGAGCGTCGGCCCGACGGGTGAACTCGGCAAGGAGATCCTACGTATCCGCGAGTGGGTCGGTGACACCACGACGGGGGACCGCGACGACCTGGTGCCCGGCGTCTCGGATCGTGCCTGGCATCACGCGTCGGTCGCCAAGCCCGAGTGCCTGGGTAAACACTGCCCACTCATCGACGAATGCTTCGCCCAGGCAGCCCGATTGGAAGCATCTGAAGCCGACGTTGTCGTCACGAATCACTCCCTTTTTGGCATCAACGCATGCGGCGAGGGCGAGTTCTTCGGCGAGTACGACGCCGTCGTCGTCGACGAGGCCCACGAGCTGGCCGACCGCGTGCGCTCCCAGGCCGCGGCCGACCTGACGGTGGCACGCGTGAGCCGCGTGGCCCGCTCCCTGCGCTCGAACCTGTCCATCGACTCCACCGACCTGGACGAGGCCGGAGCCGGGCTGGGCGCTGCGATGGCACCTCTGCAGGAGGGCTTGCTGGAGTACAGGCCGGGGGCGCTGGTCGACGCGATGCTCATCCTGGACGACGCCGCGCGCCGCGCCAGCCACGAGGTGTCCGAGACGCAGGGAGAACCCGCCGCCAAGCTCCTGGCACGCGCAGCCGTCGACGAGCTGATCGGCGCGCTCGACGCATGGGGGCGCGACCCCGACCAGTCGATCACCTACATCACGAAGGACGAGTCCGACAACGCCCGGCTGACGGTGGGACCCCTCGACGTGTCCGCAGCAATCGGCGGCGTCGGCATCGGCGAGCGGGGCGCGATCCTCACCTCGGCGACGCTGGCCCTCGGTGGCAACTTCGACGTCATGGCTGCCGCCACCGGCATGGCGGTTTCCGGCGTACCCTGGCACGGCATTGACGTAGGTTCTCCCTTCGACCACGCCCGTCAGGGCATCCAATACGTGGCAACCCACCTGCCCCCACCTGGGCGCGACGGTCCTTCCGAGCAACTGCTCGACGAACTCGTTGACCTCGCCCAGGCCTCGGGCGGGGGGATGCTGGCTCTCTTCGCCTCGCGGCGTGGGGCGAACGCCGGAGCTCAGGCGCTGCGCGAACGAACCGATCTGACGGTCTACTTGCAGGGCGAAGAAACCCTCGCCCAGCTGATCCAGCATTTCCGCGACGAACGTGACTCGTGCCTGGTGGGGACCATGTCCCTGTGGCAGGGCGTCGATGTTGCCGGGGACGCGTGCCGCCTCGTCGTTATCGACAAGATTCCCTTCCCGCGCCCCGACGATCCGGTCTCGCGCGCCCGATCAATGGACGTGGAGCGCCGCGGCGGCAACGGTTTCATGTCCGTGTCCCTCACCCACGCCGCCCTCATGATGGCACAGGGCACAGGGCGTCTCCTGCGCTCGACGACCGACCGTGGCGTCGTCGCGATCCTTGACCCTCGGGTGGTGACAAAACGCTACGGATCCTTCATCATGCGCTCGCTTCCGCAGATGTGGCCGACCACGGACCCGCGTGTCGTTCGCGGCGCGCTTCGGCGTCTGAGCAAAGCAGAGGGCCAGTAGGTGGCAAGTGGTTTTCAACACGTGAAAAGTCGTGTAAATTAACCATTAGGCGTCCCGTGACCTGTCGCAAGGGAAACGCCTGCTCACACTAGGAGAGACACGTGGAAAACAAAGCGCAGACCCTGTACCCCTCAAAGTCCTCTGGACGTCCTTCGAAGATTGCCATCATCGGTGCCGGTGCCGTTGGTACGGCCGTCGCTTACGCGTGTGCGATGCGCGGCGACGCTCGTTCGATCGTCCTTCAGGACATTAATAAGCCTAAGGTCGAGGCCGAGGCCCTCGACATGGCCCACGGCATTCAGTTCACCCCCGCCGGATCCATTGAGGGTTCCGATGACGTCGAAATCGTTCGCGGTTCCGACCTCATCATCGTGACGGCCGGTGCGAAGCAGCAGCCCGGTCAGTCTCGCCTAGAGCTGGCTGGCTCGACTGTCAACCTCATGAAGAAGATCGTTCCGAACCTGCAGAACGTGGCACCCGATGCCCGTTTCATGTTCGTCACCAACCCGGTGGATGTCGTCACCTACGTGGCCCTGAAGCTGACCGGCCTGCCCCGCAACCAGGTCTTCGGTTCGGGCACGGTGCTCGACACCTCGCGTCTGCGCTACCTGGTTTCGCGCGAGACCGGCGTCGCCACGCAGAACATCCACGCGTACGTTGCCGGCGAGCACGGTGACTCCGAGGTTGCCCTGTGGTCCAGCGCCGAGATCGGCAACGTTCCGCTCTCCCAGTGGGGTCCGACCCTGTCCGGCGGCGTCTTCGACTCCGCTCTTCGCAACTCCATCGCTCAGGAAGTCGTCCAGAGCGCCTACAAGATCATCGAGGGCAAGGGCGCGACCAACTACGCGATCGGCCTGTCCGCCGCGAACATCGCCGGCGCGGTCCTGCGCGACGAGCAGCGCGTCCTGACCATCTCGACGCTGCTTGAGGATTGGGAAGGCATTTCGGACGTCGTCATGGCGGCCCCGACCATCGTGGGCCGCGACGGTGCCGGACGTGTCCTGAACCCGCCGCTGACCCTCAACGAGCGTGACGGCCTGACCGCCTCGGCGGAGCGTCTGCGCCAGGTGGCCCGCGACCTGGGCTTCTGATCCTGTCATAACGACGTCAATGGTGCCGACCCCGCGGGGTCGGCACCATTGCTATAAGCGGGGAATCAGAGGGATCGGATAACGGTGACGACCTTGCCGAGGATGGTGGCCTCGTCGCCGGGGATGGGGGAGTAGTCCTTGTTGTGGGGCAACAGCCACACGTGTCCATCCGTGATCGACAGCTCTTTCACGGTGGCCTCGCCGTCGATCATGGCTGCCACGAACTCACCATTGCTGGCGTCGTTTTGGGCGCGGATGACGACGTAGTCTCCGTCGAAGATGCCCGCGTCGATCATGGATTGGCCGGAAACCTCGAGCATGAAGAGGTCGCCGTGACCCGTCATGGAGGTGGGCAGGCGGAAAACCTCTTCGATGTGCTGCTCGGCGGTGATGGGAGAACCCGCGGCAATGCGGCCGACGAGCGGGATGGCGCTGCCCTCCTCCTCCACGTGGGACATCGGAATTTCGATGGGCACGATGGGGGACGAGGCCGGACCAGGCAGGGTGACGCCGAGCGCGCGTCGCGCCTTGTCTGTCAGGTCGAGGGCGCGCGGCAGCCCGGGTTCGCGCGCGAGGTAGCCCGAGGATTCGAGAGCATCAAGGTGGTGTTTGACAGTCGAGGGTGAAGCCAGCCCGACAGCGGATGCGATCTCTCGCACAGAGGGAGGGAAGCCGCTGGAGGTCAGCTTGTCGTTGATAACGCGCAGGATCGCGCGGTGTCGCTCACTGATCGCTCGCTCGCTCATGGTCCCTCCTTCGTGGGTGTGGACGCAGATGTGCATGGGTGGCCGTCCACTGGATACGTCAATTTTAAGCCGACAACGCGCAATATGAAACATATGTTCGAGTGGGTCTCGACATTTGCGGCGGTGCATGCTATCGTACAGGTGTTCGACGAACATATGTTCGATATCGTTGTTTGGAGGTTGTCATGAGTGTCTCGTACTCTCCCACGCCTGCCGTCTTCTTCCCCGCGCGTCGCTCGCCGATACGCCCGGCGCAGGATGCGCCCCTGGCGACGGTTCGTGACATTGCGTCGGCCCCGTCCGTCCGACGGCGCATCGAGGCGCAGCGGGCGGACGATCCCGCTTTCCTGCGACCTCCTGCGCCTCCTCGTCGGCCTGAGAAGCCTTCGCGCCGGGGCATGGTTGCAGGCACTTTCGCTACCCTCGCGCTCTCCGTGGGTGCGGGCATCCTGGGGCTGGCCCTCCAGCCCGATACCTATGACGGTCCGACCGTCATTAAGGCTGCCGTCAGTGGGGACTCCGTTTGGTCGATGGCGCAAAACGTTCGCAGTGAGCGTCCGCTCGAAGAGATTGTCGCGGATATCGAACGCCTTAATGACATCAGTGGTGCCATCCATCCCGGGCAGCGCGTCGTCGTGCCGGTTCGATAGGGGTGAGCCTGGGACTCCTGGGACAGGGGAGGGGGTGAGCGTGTACCGTTGAGGGGTGCACTGCCCTTTCTGTCATAACCCTGACTCGCGCGTCGTCGATACGCGCATCGCCGATGACGGTGCCTCGATCCGGCGCCGTCGCGAGTGCACGCACTGCAAGAAGCGTTTCACAACTCTGGAGACATCGTCGTTCCAGGTGGTGAAGCGTTCCGGTGTGGTCGAATCCTTCTCGCGCAACAAGGTCGTGTCCGGCGTGAAAAAGGCATGCCAGGGCAGGCCCGTCTCCGACGATCAGCTCGCGATCCTCGCCCAGCAGGTGGAGGAGCAGCTGCGCTCCACCGGTGTCTCCAACGTCTCCACGAACGAGGTTGGCAAGGCTATCTTGCCGTTCTTGCGCGACCTCGATGTCATCGCCTACCTGCGCTTCGCCTCCGTGTACCGGGCCTTCGACACCCTCGAGGACTTCGAGGAGGCCATTCAGGCGCTGCGTGAACGCTCGCAGGCGGGCGAGAGTGCATCTCCTGAGCAGACGCCGGTGGCCTCGAAGAAGGCGCGTAAGCCTCGTACTAGCCGCAAGCGTACTGCGGGGCAGGCGCTGCTCGGAGACGAGTAGCGCCCGCACCCCACGCCCTGCTGGTGACTCATCACTGCTGCGATGAACGAAGCCTACTTCTCGTCCTGATTGGCGCGGCCGCTCGTTGTCGTGGTCAGGCGGCGCATGGCTTCGCTCGACGCTTCGGCCACCGATTCGCGTGCCCCGGCCACGGCCTCGGACATGGATTCGCGGGCAACGGCGACCTTTTCGGACATCGTGTCGCGCGCTCCGGCTACGGCCTCGGACATGGATTCGCGGACGACGGCGACCTTTTCGGACATCGTGTCGCGCGCTCCGGCCACGGCTTCAGACATGGCCTCGCGTGCCCCGGCAACGGCCTCGGTCGCGGCTACCTGCGCGCCCATGATCTGCTCGCGTACCTTTTTGCGCATGACCTTGCCCAGCTGCGAGCGCGGCAGCTCGCTCATGACGACGATCTGGCGGGGCAACGCGTAGTGGGCGAGAGACTTTTCAGCCCACTTGCGCAGCTCAGCGAGCGTTACCGAGGCGCCGGCCTCGAGAACGATGGCGGCGACAACGTCTTCACCTCTCTCTCCAGCGGGCACGCCGACGGCGGCGACGTCGGCCACGCCCGGCATGGAGCGCACGGCGTCCTCCACCTGGGAGGGGTAGACGTTGAAACCGGAGGAATTGATCATCTCCTTGCGGCGGTCCGCCATGTAGATGAAACCGTCGCGCACCTGGACCAGGTCGCCGGTGCGCAGCCAGCCGTCGGAGGTGAAGACTTCGGCGGTTTCGTCGTCCTGGTTCCAGTAGCCGGAAAAGACCTGAGGACCCGATGCGATGAGTTCGCCGACGTCGCCGTCGGCAACGTCGCGGGTGGGATTCTCGGGATCGACGATACGCACGCGCGTGGAGGGGAAAGGCAGGCCGAGCGCCCCGCGTGCGCGCGAGGAAGCCAAGGGCGAGCCGAGGAGGACCGGAGAGGCCTCGGTCATGCCATAGCCCTCGATCATGAGACCGCCGGTCGCTTCCTCCCATTTCTGGGCTAGCGGTGCCGACAGAGGCATCGCGCCGGACAGGGAGAAATGGATGGAAGATAGGTCGGCGTCCGTGCCTTCGGCTGCTGCCAGAAGGCGTTCGTACATGGGGGGAACGCCCAGGAAGAACGTGCAGGGGAGGCGGCGCTGGGCGGCGAGCACGAGCGTCGTGTCGAACTTCGGGAACATGGCGATGGTTGCGCCCAGGCGCAGGCCAGCCAGGAAGCTCGCCGTGAAACCGAAGGCGTGGAAGAGGGGGAGGATGCAGTAGAAGACCTCGGCACCCTCGTGGAGGACGGATACCCACGCAATGCACTGTTCCACGTTGTCTTGTAGATTCGCGTGCGTGAGCGCGGCCGCCTTCGGTATGCCCGTCGTGCCGCCGGTGTGGATGAGGAGGGCGATGTCCTCCACGGAGGAGGCGCAGGGGTCCTCCCACGGCCTCGCGGCGCGCATTGCGCGCGTCCACGAGCGTGCCCACGCCGGGCGCGGGCTGCCGAGTTGATCGCGCTTCTCGCGCGCCGCCTTCAACGGCAGCTTGAGTGCCAGGCGTGAGGCAGCGGGTAGTGCGCTGGCCAGGTCCACGGAGAAGGTGGTGTGGCCTCGTCCGAGGAAGGTGAGCTTCTCCAGGGTCTTGGACCAGGCGATGGTGACGCGGGCACCGTGGCGCTTGTATTCGTTCTGGAGTTCGCCCGAGGGAGCTAGGGGGTTGTGTTCGACGACGATGGCCCCCAGTAGCATCGTGCCGAGGACGGCGACCGCATGCTGAGGACAATTCGGCATGACGAGGGCGACACGGTCGCCGGGGCGCACGCCCGCCTGATGCAGCGCGCCCGCGCATCGACGCATGTCCTGGGCCAGCTCGGAGTAGCTGAGCTGACGGGCGAAAAAGTCGATGGCTGCGCGAGTGGGGTAGCGGGAGGCGACCTCCAGGACCATGTTCGGGATCGGTTGATCCGGAGTTGCGATTTCGTAGGCGACCCCGGGCGCGTAGAACGCTCGCAGCCGTGACGTCAGATCCATCTCTGCTCCTTCGGTGATGCTGCCCCTACGATACCGTAAGTTAGGGCCGCATTTGACCAGCTGGCAACGCGACGAACGTGACAGTCTTTACAGCGGAGTCGCAATCAGTCGGATGGTCTCGGGCAGGTGGCTCAGCTCTTCGAGGGCCTCGCGTCCCAGACCCGCTGAGATGTCGGTGAGCACGTAGCCGACCTCGTCCATGGTGGCCAGAATCTGCGCGTCGACGTTGGCCTCGGAGGAGGCGAAGATCTGGTTGACGCGTGCCATGACGCCGGGCACATTGCGGTGGATGAGGCGCACGCGGTAGCGCGAGCGCTTGCCGATGTTCATCGTCAGGTTCGGCAGGTTGACGCTCATGTCGGTCGAGCCGCTGGCTTGGTACTCGCCGATCTTCGCGGCGACGAATCGGCCGATGTCGTACTGCGCTTCCTCAGTGGATCCGCCGATGTGGGGGGTGAGGATGACGTTGTCGAGGGTGGCCAAGGGGGACGTGAAGGGGTCGCCGTTGGCGCGTGGCTCCTCCGGGAACACGTCAATGGCTGCACCACCGAGGTGGCCGGAGACGAGTGCGGCGTGCAGGGCGTCCACGTCGACGACGTGTCCGCGCGAGAGATTGATGAACAGGGCACCGGGCTTCATGAGTTCGAATTCGGTGCGACCGATCAGGTTGGTGTTGGACTCCTGGCCGTCCACGTGCACGGAGATGATGTCGGCTTCGCGCAGCACGGCCTCCATGGTGGGCATCTGTGTGGCGTTGCCCAGGGCGAGGCGCTCGGCGGCGTCGTAGAAGATGACGTTGAGGCCCATGGCCTCGGCGAGGACGGAGAGCTGCGTGCCGATGTTGCCGTAGCCGATGATGCCGAGAGTGTGTCCGCGCACCTCGTGGGCACCGTCGGCGCTCTTGTCCCACACGCCGCGGTGCAGGCGCGAGTTCTTGACGGTGACGCGGCGCGACAGATCGATGATCTCGCCGATGGCTAGCTCGACGACGGAGCGCGTGTTGGAGTAGGGGGCATTGAACACGGCGATGCCCATCTCGGTGGCCGTAGCCAGGTCGATCTGGTTGGTGCCGATGCAGAAGGCACCGATAGCCTTCAGGTTCGGGCGAGCGCGCAGCACGCGCTCGGTGACCTCGGTCTTGGAACGCAGGCCCAGGTAGTCCACGCCGTCGAGCGCGTCAATCAGGTCGTCCTCGGACAGGGCACCCGTCACGCGGGTGACCTCAATGCCAAACTTCGCGAAGATGTCGTCGGCGATTGAGTGAGGATTTTCCAAGAGTAATGCTCGTGTCATGACTCCATCATGGCAGATGAAAGCGCAGTTAGTACGCCGTTGTCACTGTGTGGTCACTGATTACCACTCTTCCATGCCGGCGGGTAGCTGGCCGGCATGGACGACGTGAACGTCGTGGGTGGCGCGCGTCAGGGCGACAAACAGGTCGCCGATGCCGTCGCTCATGATCTCACCGGGTTCCACGAGGACGACGGAGTCAAACTCGAGCCCCTTTGACGCATTGGCGGACAGCAGGGCGACGCGCTCGGACAAGGCGGTCTCCCCGTCCACGTCGGCCCCCCACGCGCGGGCGCGCTGCGCGCCGACGATGATGGCGACGCGTCCGCGGGAAGCACCCGCCTCACGGTCAAGGCGTTCCTCGGCGACCTGCTGGGCCTGGTGCGCGGCCTCCCACAGGGGATCGGTGCTTCGGGACGAGGCCGTGGCATCCTCGGGTGCCTCCACGTGGGTGACGCGGTAGCAACCCTCGACGTCGCGCACGGCGGTCATAGGGTAGAGGACGGGTGCCCCCGCACGTGCCACGACGCCCTCAGCGAGGGTCGTGAGCGTCGCGGGGGTACGGTACGACACGGTGAGCGCATACTCGGCGGCGAAGGCTCGGGCCGCGGGACCCAGAGCCTTCTCCCACGAGCCGGGACGCTTTGAGCCGCGGCGCTGATCGAGGTCGCCGACGACCGTGAAGGAGCGAGACGGGCAGCGGCGCAGCAACGCACGCCACGCCATGGGGGAGAGCTCCTGCGCCTCGTCGACCACAATGTGGCCGTACGCCCACGCACGGTCCTTGGCCGCACGCTCGGCCAGGGGAGTCCACGTTTCCTGGACGGCCGTATGCTCGGCGAGCATCTGCGCGGTGACGATGCCGCCACCGAGGTTTTGCCCCTCAATCGCGGCGCGCGCACGCTCGATCTCGGCCGCGTCCGCCTTCTGCGTGGGTGCCGACGTGGTCGGCATGGGCCCCAGGAGTTCCTCGCACTCGTCCAGGATCGGAACATCTGAGATCGTCCAAGGCGCTGAGCGCGGGCGCACGAGGAGGGCCAGCTCGTCGGGCCGCAGAGGGGACTTCGCACGCCGATTCGCGGACGCCAGCACCTCCGGGCGGGCATACAGGCGACGCAGCAGCGTCTGCGCGCTGGTCGGCATCCACGCCGTGTTGATTGCACGGCGGCAATCCACCGAGTCACGGATCTCGATGAGCCACGAGCGCTTGACATCGGGATCGACGTGGCCTTCCGAGTCCGCGTCCCCGGCCTCGCGCGCCAGACGCAGCGCCAGCACGTCCATGAGTTCGCGTGCGAAAAACTCGCGCGCCACGTTGTGCGGGCGCCCCGAACGCTTGGCGCGCCGACGCGCCCCTTCGACGTCCGCCTGCGTCAGCGTCACCGTCCGGTTCCACACGCGCAGCTCCTGGTCCCCCTTGGGGAGCTTCGCGAGCTGACGCACCGCCTCCTTAATGATCGCCGCCCACGCCGGCAGTCCCTTAATCCGAGCCACGGCCTCGTCCTCAGACGCACGCGCGTGCACGCCCGGCACGAGGTCTCCCATCGTCACCGATACGACGCCGGTTTCACCCAGGGATGGAAGAACCTGCTCAATGTAGCGCAGGAATAGACGCGAAGGCCCCACCAGGAGGACACCCGAGCGCTCCAGGCGCTCGCGGTGCGCGTACAGCAGGTAGGCGATGCGGTGTAGCGCGACCGCAGTCTTGCCTGTGCCTGGGCCGCCCTGGACGACCAGGAGGCCTTTGTCGGAGGCGCGGATGATGCGGTCCTGCTCAGACTGGATGGTGGCGACGATGTCGCCCATACGGCCGTCGCGCGCCTCGCTCAGGGCGTGCATGAGAGCGCCCTCGCCCTGCAGTTCCAGGCCCTCGGCACCCGAGGCGTCGAGGAGTTCGTCCTCCAGGGCAGTCACGCGCCGGTTCCGGGTCGAAATGTGGCGCCGACGCACGACGCCGTCTGGTTCGGCCGACGTCGCCTGGTAGAAAGGGCGCGCGGCTGGGGCGCGCCAGTCCACGAGCAGGGGAGTGCCGTCCTCACGCGACAGCGATAGGCGACCCACGTGGCGCGTCGAGGCGTCCACCATGTCGAGTCGGCCGAACACGAGACGCTCCTCCACGCCCTCGAGGCGTGCCGCCATCTCACCCAGATGCGCGGACAGGGCCTCGCGCTCCGTCCAGGCTTGCGCGTTGCCAACCCCGTGCGTCGAATGGACGCGGCCCTGGCGGTCCCGATAGGAAGCGCGCAGAGCGTCCAGGCGCTCGTAGGCGGCGTCGACGAAGTCCTGTTCGGGCAACGGAAGATCCGCGTGTGAGTGCTGGCGTGCGCCCGTAGTCATGGGTCCTCCTCGATTTTGGTGGCCTTCTATTGTCGCTCACTTTTCGTCGTTATGCTGTGAGCAGCCGATATTCGAATCGCTGCCCTACGCCCCCAGCTCAAAACGCGTCCCCGCATGACGCGAAGGGGGCCACGCGGGTACGTTAGACATGAGGCGCTAGATCGAGCATGAGGAGGATGACGTGAGCATCACCGCGACCGACCTTTACAAGGACGGGCCCGCCGCAGGCGCGAAGGCCAAGATTCTCCTCATCCATTTCGATGGGGCGATTGACGCAGGTGCCGCCGGACGCCTGGCGATTGGGCAGATGCTGCGCTCCCTGCACAATGAACGCGTTGCGACCTTCGACGCCGACGCGCTCATGGACTATCGGTCCCACCGGCCGATCGTGACCGTCAATGACTGGGTGTCGTCCCCGGACATGGTGATGCCCGAAACCGTCCTCGACCTGGTGGAGGACGACATGGGTAACCCGATCTTGGTCCTGCACGGTGCCGAGCCGGACTCACACTGGGAGTCCTTCACGAACGCTATCAACGACATTTGCGAGCGCGCGGGCGTCGAGATCACTTTCTCGCTGCACGGCGTGCCCTCGGGCGTACCCCACACGCGGCCGACCCCCGTCCATGTCCAGGCGACCGATGCCTCCCTGCTGCCTTCGGGCGGAACCAAGATTGCGAACCACATGCAGTTCCCCGCGCCCCTTTCCACCTTCGTGCAGATCCGTCTGGGTCAACGAGGCATTGGCGGACTCGCGCTGCTCGGTGCCGTCCCGTACTACATGTCGGACACCGGCTATCCGGCGGCCTCTTCGGCGCTGCTCACCTCGTTCGCGAAGTTCGCGGACCTGTCCCTGCCCGTTGGCGACCTCGAACAGGGCGCTGCGCAGGACCAGGAGAACATCGAGAAGCTCGTCGAATCCAACCCCGAGATTTCCCACACCGTCTCCAACCTCGAGGAACACTTCGATGCGTGGAGCGGCGGGGACGGCGCGATCCCGCTGGCCGGCATGGCTACGCCTGCCGCAGCCCGGGATGAGGATAAGTCCACCAAGGACATCGGCGACGTCATCGAGGCCTATCTGGCGCAGGTCTCCCGCGCTAAGGCCGAAGAGCTGGAATCCGTTCAGCGCGCGTCCCTCGTCGATGACTCGGAGACCCCTCCCAAGCCTGACACCCTCGAAGATGTGCTCGCCCGCGTCGAAGCTCGCCGCAAGGGCAAAGGCCCCGGCCCCGCCACGCCGCGTCATCGCGCCTGAGCGTCAGGGCAACCGCAGGCAGTGCCCCTGAGCACCCGCGTCGTGCCCACGGTTCCACGTGCCCGGGACGCCGACCGGCGAACGGGGGCAGGCCTCGTCAGTGAGCCGGGGGATAGCCGACCTGCTCGTCTGTGAGTGCGGGGCACCCCGCCACCCAACGCTCCAGCTCGCGAGGCCTCGTGATGCGCGCGGGCAAGGCCAGCATGCGCAGAGCCCGGTCGATGTCATCCACGTTCACGACACCCTCATTGCACGCCACGGCAACCACATTGCCGCGCCGACCGCTGCGGCCCACCTTCGGATCCTGAATCGAGGCGACGAAAGGAAAGATCTCCTGCAGCGCCGCCACATCCTGGCGGGCGTTAGCCGCGCCCCCATGCGCGCAATTCACCAGGTACACGCCCCTACCCGTCAACGCGCGACGAACAAGCCGAGCGCACTCGAGCGTACGCAGGTGAGCGGGCGTCACACCCGAGGCAAACGCATCGCGTACGATCACATCGAAAGAACCCTCGCGCGTCGCCTCCACGACCGAGCGGCCATCACCTACGCGGATCTTCACCTGCGGGGCCTTCGGGATCGGGAAATGCTCGCGCACCTGCTCAGCCAAAAGCCGATCCACCTCCACGGCCACGTGTCGGGAGGACGGGTACGAGGCCGACCACGCGCACGCCAGAGCACACGCCGCGCCACCCACATGCAACGCACGGAAACGATCCTGCGCACCCCACACGGCGCGCACAACCGCGCTCATGTGCTGCATGTACTCAAACTCCAGGTAGGTCGGATCCGACGTATCCACCGCCGAAGACTCAACCCCGTCCAAGAACAACGTCGCGCGCGGACCATCCCAACGGATACGCGCCGCCCCGGCATCCGTCTCGAAGGAGATGTCGCGTGACGAAGATAAGCGTGCCATGGTGGACACTGTAACCACGGGATTGCGCTCGCTGCTTCAGGAGGTGACATGTCAAACGCTCCCAGGGACGCGCGCGCCAAACGCGACTGGGGATCCGACGACTCCGCCACCCCGATCCTCCACGTCGACATGGACTCTTTCTTCGCACAGGTCGAGATGCGCGAAGACCCCTCCCTGATCGGACGCCCCATCGTCGTCGGCGGCACCTCCGGCCGCGGCGTCGTCACATCCGCCACCTACGAAGCCCGCGCCCTCGGCGTACGCGCCGGCATGCCCACCTCACGCGCCCGCGCCCTGTGCCCCACAGCCGCGTTCATCCCCGGCAACCACGCCCTCTACCGGCACTACTCCCACCAGGTCATGGGGATCCTCGCGACAATCACGCCCGCCCTCGAACAAGTCTCCATCGACGAAGCATTCCTCGACGTAGCTGGTTCACGCCGTCGTCTCGGCTCACCCACCCACATCGCCCGCCTCATCCGCACCCGCATCCGCGAGGCCGTCGGCCTCCCCGCATCCGTGGGCATCGCCGCCACCAAATCCGTCGCCAAAATCGCCTCCTCACACGCCAAACCAGACGGCCTCCTCCTCATCCCCAAGGACGCGACAGTCGAGTTCCTACACGGCCTCCCCGTCGGAGCCCTCTGGGGAGTCGGCGGCAGAACCGGTGCCATCCTCGACCGAGAGGGCATCGACACCATCGGCGACCTCGCCCACACACCCATCACCCGCCTCACCAAACTCCTCGGCGTCGCATCAGCCCACCACCTCCACGACCTATCCTGGGGCATCGACCCACGCGCCGTATCAACCTCTCGCCCCGAAAAATCAGTCGGCATGGAACGCACCTTCGAAGACGACGTGCGCTCGCGGACGCAGATCGAGCAGTTCATCCTGGCTGCCTCCCACGACTGTGCGCGCAGGCTGCGCTCCGGCGGGGTCGTCGGATGGACCGTCGGTATCAAGATGCGTGGCGCTGACTTTCATACGATCACGCGCAGCATCAGCCTGGTCGCACCCACCGACACCGGACGCGATATCGCCCGTGCTGCGCAGTCTCTGTTTGCTCGGGAGGACATGCCCATCGGGGGAGTGCGCCTGTTCGGCGTGCGCGTCGAGGGATTGCAGTCCCGCTCCGACGGCGTCGCCGTGACCCTGGACCGAGACGAAAAACCAGCGGCCTCCGAACGTGCGATGGATCAGATTCGCTCCAAGTTCGGTGCCGGTGCCCTGGCACCCGCGACCCTTCTGGGTACTCATGTTCCCGCTCGCCGTTCGTTCGGCGGTGACGCTGCGCAGGCTGGTCAGGGTTCTCGCAGTGCCGAGGCATCGGCCCGACAGGGCGGTGACGCGCGGGGCCGTGGCGAGCAGGGGACGCTCCTGTGAGCTGGTTCGTCGCAGGCACCGGGTGCACGCTAAGCTTGAATCAGTAATCGTCCGAAAGGGGCAGGCAATGGCTCTCACCGAGTATGAGAAGAAGATCCTCGAGCAGATGGAAGCGTCTCTGCGCGAGGAAGATCCCGCGTTGGCCTCGCAGATGTCTTCCCCGACCCTCGACGAAGATGACAACGAGTCCGCCCGAGGACCGAGGACCCCTCGTCGCATTGCTCTCGGTTTTGCTGGGGCCGTCCTGGGCATGGTCGTCCTGGTCGTCGCAGTCTCGCTGGGCTACTCGATCATCTCGATCCTCTTGGGTGTCGCGGGCTTCGCCCTCACCGTCGCCGGGATCCTGTACGCGCTGTCTCGCCCGGAGGCTGCGTCCTCTGACCGCTCCCGTGCCCCCAAGCAGAAGAAGAACAACGAGAGCGGTGGCTGGGATTCGTTCATCCAGGATCAGGAGCGTCGCTGGGACGACCGTAAGAACGACGACTGAGTCGACCGACACGGCAAGAAAGAGCGGGGGAGCGCGGCGCGCACCCCCGCTTCGCGCTGCGTGGGGAGTAGTCCCCACCCCGCTCCCCACTGTGCTCTACGGGGCAGCTCCACCTTGCTCCCCGCCGTGTCCCGCGGGGTCGCTCCACCCCGCTCTCCACTGTGCTCCCCGGGGTCGCTCCACCCCGCTCCCCACTGTGCTCCCCGGGGTCGCTCCACCCCGCTCCCCACTGTGCTCCATGGTCTGCTCCATCTTGCTCCCCACTGTGTTCCCGGGGGCCTCTCCACTTTCCACCCCGAGATGGCTCAGTTCCCTGTCGTTAAACCTCGGCCTCGTCCCCGAGAGCTGAATAATCCCCAAAAGATCAGTTTTGGGGTTTGTTAGCGCTGTATCACTCCAGTCATGCGCGGCATGATATGTGTCATATATTTCCCCACTTTTCTCCACAGCCTATTTTCGTTGCTAACTCGCCAAAAAGGCGCAAAGTATTGAGCGCCACGCCGCCCCTTTCCCTGTAAATATGGTGCGAAGTGGGTTAAAGTGGGGGAAAGTTCCGAACAAGGGAGGGGGTGACATGTTCCTTGGTACGTACGAACCTAAGCTCGACGACAAAGGGCGCATGTTTCTGCCCGCGCGATTTCGCGAAGACATGCAGGGCGGGATTGTCCTCACTCGCGGACAAGAGCACTGCATCTATGCATTCCCCGCCGCGGAATTCGAGAGTATGACCGAGGAGCTGCGTCGCGCCCCCCTGACCTCCAAGCAGGCCCGCGACTGGATCCGCGTGATGCTCTCGGGAGCCTATAAGGAAGTTCCTGACAAACAGGGACGCATTAGCGTCCCGGCAGATCTGCGTGCGTACGCCGGTCTGGATCGCGAACTCGCCGTCATCGGCGCGGGATCGCGAGCAGAAATATGGAATGCCTCGGCCTGGCGCGAGTATCTCGCGGTCCAGGAGGAGGTGTTCTCCAATACAGCAGAAGAAATTATCCCCGGGATGTTCTGACCCGTACTCCGAGGTCTCCGCCCGCTGTTCCGACATCACTTCCCCGATGGCGGAGCACGGTGGGGGACCTGGGTGGACGGATCGAACACGAGTGAGCGTGGAAGGAGGCGCGACATGACTGATGCACCTGAGACGGTGCGCGATTCGTCGCGCCGCTCCGATCTCGGTCGCCCCGCCGCCGAGCGTCACGTCCCGGTCCTTCTCGCCGAGTGCCTCGACATGCTGGCCCCCGCGATTGAGGGACCCGGTGCGGTCCTGGTCGACGCCACCCTGGGCATGGGCGGGCACACGGAGGGCGCGCTCGAAAGATTCCCCGAACTGACCGTCATCGGCATTGACCGAGACCCGCAGGCTATTGACCTGGCCTCGGCCCGCCTCGAGCGCTTCGGGGATCGCTTCCGCGCGGTGCACACGACCTACGACTGCATTGACGAGGCCGTGGCGCGCCAGTGTGGCGTGGGAGCGCGGGTGGATGGTGTCCTCATGGATCTGGGCGTCTCGTCCCTGCAGCTGGACGAGGCCGAGCGTGGCTTCGCCTATTCCAAGGATGCACCGCTTGACATGCGGATGGACGCCACGAGCGGACCCAGCGCAGCGGACCTGCTGGCCACGGCCTCGGAAGGCGAACTGATCCGTATCTTGCGCACCTACGGCGAGGAGAAGTTCGCACCGCGCATCGCGCGGCTGATCATCCGGCGTCGGGACGAAGCGCCGATCACGCGCACTGGAGAACTCGTCGACATTATTCGTGAGGCCATTCCCGCGCCGGCCAGGCGCACGGGCGGTAACCCCGCCAAGCGCACGTTCCAGGCGCTGCGCGTGGCCGTGAACGACGAGCTTACGATCTTGGAGCGGGCGCTGCCCAAAGCCCTGGCGAGCTTGCGAGTGGGAGGACGACTGGTCGTCGAGTCCTACCAGAGCTTGGAAGATCGAATAGTCAAGGATGTGCTGCGGCGCGGATCCAGCAGTGCCGCCCCTCCCGGGCTGCCGATTATTCCCGACGACATGGCTCCCAGCCTGCGGCTTCTCACCAAGGGTGCAGGAAGAGCCGACCGAGCTGAACAAGACCACAACCCACGATCTGCTTCCGTGCGACTGCGCGGAGCTCAACTCATCCGCGACTGGAAGGATCTCTCATGAGTGCAGCAACCGCCAAAGCCCGCCCCGCGGCACGTCCGGAGTTGCGCCGTGAGGAGGTCCGCGAGTTTCACGTCGTCGAGGGGACTCGCCCGCGTCGATCAGTCGTGGCCATCCTCATGCTGGTGGTGACCGTCGCGCTGGCCTCCGTGCTGGCGTCGATGGTCCTGAACACGCGTATGGCTCAGACATCCTTCGCGATTCGCGAGCAGCAGCTTCAGCTCAACGAGCTGGAGGCTCAGGCCTGGACGATGCGTGCCGAGCTGGACCGTAAGGCCTCGCCGACGGAACTCGAGAAGGCAGCGAAGGCGAACGGTATGGTGCCTGCGGGTGCCTCGGGCTTCATCACGCTTGAGACGGGAACCGTTGAAGGCGGGACCCCCGCGAAGTAAGACAGACCCCAGTGCCTATGGATAGCGTTATATCGCGCTCGCGCTGGATCCTCGTGATCCTGATCGGCGCGATGTGTCTATGCGGCGTGCGTTTAGTGCAGCTTCAGATCATTGAAGGGCCGGTGTTGGCCGCCCAGGGGCAGCGCGTGCGCACGTCGTCGACCGCTGTTGCCGCAGCGCGCGGGTCGATCACGGACGCGACGGGCGTCGTGCTGGCGAACTCGATCCAGACCTACGACATTGCGGTGAACCAGGTGAACATTCGTTCCTACGTTCACTACGATGACGACGGCAACGAGGTCGGTCGTGGCCCGGCCGAGGCCGCCCATCAGCTCGCCCCTCTCCTGGGCGTGGATGAGGCGGAACTGGGCGGCATGATGCTGGGGGAGTCAACCTACGAGTACATCAAGCGCAACGTTGACGCGGTGACCTACCGAGAGATCCGCAAGCTCGACATTTATGGAATCGAGTGGGAGTCGGTCTTTGAGCGTGAGTATCCGAATGGGAACGTCGCGGCCCCCGTTATTGGTACGGTGAATGCCGAGGGGCATGGGTCGTCGGGTATGGAAGCTCAGTTTGACCAGCTGCTGACGGGTACCCCGGGCGCGCAGGCCTTCGAGATCGCTCCCAATGGCGCGGTCATGCCGGGCGGTAAGCGCACCACGGTCGAGCCGAAGAACGGCGGATCGGTGGAGCTGACGATCCACGCTGATCTGCAGCATCAGGTTCAGGACCTGTTGGATGTGCGTGTCGCGAAGCACCAGGCGGACTGGGGAACGGTCGTTATCGAGGACGTCGCGACGGGCCATATTCTGGTAATAGCCGACTCGAACTCGAAGGAGCCGGACAATGCTCACCCGCAGAAGGTGCATGCCGTGCAGGACACCTTTGAGCCGGGTTCGGTGGGAAAGCTCATTACCGTGGGTGCTGCCCTGAACCAGGGGACGATTACGCCGACCAGCGTGTTCCAGGTTCCCTACTCGCTGAATCTGCCGGACGCGGGCGGCCCGATCACGGACTTCCATGAACATGGTGGTGAGAAGCTGACGGCGACGGGCGTGCTGGCCGAGTCGTCGAACACGGGTACCGTGCTGATTGGTCAGACGATGACGGATGATCAGCGCTATTCGATGATGCGTGCCTTCGGCTTTGGCCAGGAGACGGGTATCGAGCTGCCCGGTGAGTCGGCTGGCCTACTGCGCAGTTCCGACGAGTGGCAGGGCCGTGACCGTTACGTGACGATGTTCGGTCAGGCGTACGCGATTACGGCGGTTCAGGAGGCGTCGGCGCTCGCGACGATCGCAAACGGTGGCGTGCGTATCATGCCGCACATCGTGAAGTCGTGGACGAACGCGGATGGCACGGTCGAGGTTCCTGAGGGGACCCAGCCGGTGCAGGTCCTGGAGGCGACGACTGCCTCGCAGCTGCTGACCATGATGGAGTCCGTCGTCGAAGATGACTTGGGTACCGCAGCCGCCTCGAAGGTTCCGGGGTATCGCGTCGCCGTGAAGACGGGTACCGCGGAGACCATTATCGACGGTTCGTCAGGCCTTGTGTCAACGACGGCCGGCATCGTCCCGGTTGATGCTCCGCGTCTGGCCATTGCCGTGGTCCTCTATAATCCGAGGGTGGCGTCGGTGTCGTCTGAGTCGTCGGCGCCTCTGTTCGGTGACATAGCACGTTCTGCCGTTGGTAACTTGGGTATTCCGGCCTCGTCTGGGTCGGCTACCCTGTACCCGACGACTCCGTGAGCCTGAAGGAGAAGAAGCATGCGGACATCAGCGCAGTGGATTGCTGAGGCGGTTTCTGGCCGCCTCGTGGGAAACGACGTGGGCGTCACCGGAAGCGTGGTGACCGATTCCCGAGAGGCGCAGGCGGGGTCGCTGTACGTCGCGCGTCGCGGTGAGAGTGCCGACGGGCACGCCTTCGTGGCCGGTGCCGTGGAGCGCGGAGCGGTCGCCGTCATCGTCGAGCATGAGGTTGACGAGGCTGTGGCACAGATCGTCGTCGAGGATTCGACTGAGGCGCTGGGTGCCCTTGCTCGCGCGCACGTCGAGGCGCTGCGATCCACTGGGGCGCTGGACGTCATCGCGATGACGGGGTCCGTGGGCAAGACGACCACGAAGGACTTGCTCTTCCAGATCATGAGCGCTGACGGGCCGACGGTGGCTCCCAAGCTGTCGTTCAACAATGAGGTCGGGCTGCCCCTGACTGTCCTGCAGGCTGACGAGACGACGCGACACTTGGTCCTGGAGATGGGTGCGTCGGGTCCCGGCCATATCACGTACCTGACGGATATTGTTTCCCCGGACGTGGCCATTGAGCTGTGTGTGGGCCATGCTCACGTGGGTGGCTTCGGCGGTTTCGAGGGCGTTGCTGCCGCGAAGGCCGAACTCATCAAGGGCACCCGTCCCGGCGGGCCTGTCATTCTCAACACCGACGATCCGAACGTCGAGGCGATGGCTCCTCTGGCGACTGGCACGATTGTTCGCTTCTCTGCTTCGGGCAACGAGCGCGCGGACGTGCGCGCGTGCGACGTGCACATGGACCGCGCGGATCGTGCGTCCTTCACTCTGGTGACGCCTGAGGGCAGTGCCGAGGTTTCGCTGGCAATTGTTGGCCGCCACCACGTGGCCAATGCGTTGGCGGCCGCCGCGGGTGCCCTTACCCTGGGCGTGGACCTGGAGACCGTGGCCAAGGTGCTCTCGAACGCCCGCGCCCTGAGTCCCCACCGCATGGATGTGCATGAGCTCGCCGTGGATGGCTGCGAGCTCACTCTCATCGACGACTCCTACAACGCGAACCTCGACTCGATGCGCGCGGGGATCGCCGCGCTCGCATCGATCGGCGCTGAGTCCCGGAAGATCGCGGTCCTGGGGGAGATGCTCGAGCTGGGGGAGGACTCTCAACCTCTGCATGAGCAGGTTGGCGCGATGGTTGCCGAGGCGGGCGTAGAGACGCTTATTGGCCTGGGTGCCGACGCGCACTACTATCTGGAGGGAGCCAGCGCGGTGACCAACCGTGTGGTTGCGGAAGATCCTGCCGACGCAGCCCGCCTGGCTCTGGAATTCGCTGCGGACGGTGCCGTCGTCCTGGTGAAGGGTTCTTTTGGTTCATATTCATGGCAGGTGGCTGACATCCTGCGGGAGAAGGGAATGACCCGGTGATTGGTCTTATCGCTGCGTTCATCATCGCGATGGCGCTGTCTGTGATGGGCACACCGCTGCTCATCCGTTTCCTGGTGCTGCATCACTACGGCCAATTCATCCGCCAGGATGGGCCGACGCAGCACCTGACGAAGCGTGGAACGCCGACGATGGGCGGCGTTGTGATCATCCTGGCGACCGTGGTCGCCTGGCTGATTGGTGCGCTCGTCGCGGGTGCTGGCCCCTCGTGGTCGGGCATCCTGCTGGCCTTCCTCTTTGTGGGCCTAGGAACCATTGGTCTCCTTGATGACGGCATCAAGATCATGCGTCAGCGCTCGCTGGGCTTGCACCCCTCGGGCAAGATTGTCGGCCAGGTCGCCGTCGCCTCCCTGTTCGCGGGTGGCACTCTGATCCGGCCCAACGAGTTCGGTGAACTCGCGGGTACGCTGGAGATCTCCTTCGCCCGTCCGACGCCGCTGACTCTCGGATTCGCCGGCATGGTCATCGGTGTCATCCTCTACCTCATCTGGACGAACCTCATCGTCACGGCCTGGTCGAACGCCACCAACCTGACGGACGGCCTGGACGGCCTGGCGGCGGGTGTGTCGATCTTCGTCTTCGGTGCCTACACCTTCATCGCCTACTTCCAGCGTATTCAGGCGTGCACGCAGCCGGACGTGAACCGTGCGGCCTGCTATTCGACGCGTGACCCGCTGGACCTGGCGATCTTCTGCGCCGCTCTCATCGGTGCGCTCGCCGGCTTCCTGTGGTGGAACGCGTCCCCCGCGCAGATCTTCATGGGCGACACGGGTTCCCTGGCCCTCGGTGGTGCCGTGGCCGGCCTGTCGATCCTCACCCAGACGCAGCTTCTTGCCATCGTCGTCGGTGGTCTGTTCGTGGCAGTCGTTCTGTCCGACGTCATTCAGATCAGCGTCTTCAAGGCGACGGGTAAGCGGGTCTTCCGCATGGCACCCTTGCACCACCACTTCGAGCTTATGGGCTGGAAGGAAGTCACCATCGTCATCCGCTTCTGGCTGATCGCCGCGATTATCGCTGTCACCGGCGCGGGTATCTTCTACGCCGAGTGGGTGTCTGCTCGATGAGCCGCAGTGCTGCTGTTATCGGCTGGGGTAAGTCCGGCCAGGGTGCCGCGGGCGCTCTTCTGTCCCGCGACTGGTGCGTGAGCGCTTTTGCGGCTGGCCCCGCCGCGACGCTGTTTTTCGACGAGGTCGCGGACGTTTGCGTCCACGTTGAGGAGGACGCAGACGCCTTGGTGCGCGCGGTGCTGGAGGCACGCCCCGACCTCGTCGTCGTTTCCCCCGGTATCCCCGCGCATCACCCCGTGTTCGAGGCCTGCGCGCAGGCGGGAATCGACCTGTGGGGCGAGGTGGAGTTGGCCTGGCGTCTCCAGGAGGAGGGGCCTCACGCCGGTCGCCCGTGGTTGACTGTGACGGGCACGAACGGCAAGACGACGACGGTTGGCATGCTGGGGGAGATCCTGCGCGCATCGGGTGTCAAGGCCGAGGAAGTCGGCAATATCGGCACCCCGATCACGCGCGCGATTGACTCCGACGCCGAGGTATTCGCCGTTGAGCTGTCGAGCTTCCAGCTGCATACCGCCTACACGGTACGCCCGCTTGCTTCCATCTGCCTGAACGTGGACGCCGATCACCTCGATTGGCACGGCAGCGTCGAAGCGTATGCGGCCGACAAGGCGCGCGTGTACGAGAACACGGTGCGCGCCTGCGTGTACCCCGCTGCGGATCGCACGGTTGAGGCCATGGTGGAGAACGCGGACGTCGTGGAGGGGGCTCGGGCGATTGGCCTGACGCTCGGTGCCCCGACTGTCTCGCAGTTTGGCATCGTTGAAGGCCTGCTGGTGGATCGCGCGTTCGTCGACGACCGTCACCGTCACGCGATCGCTCTGGCCCATATTTCCGACCTGGCGGATGCATACGGAGACCATCCTTCGCCCGCAGTTCTCTCGGACGCGCTGGCTGCAGCGGCCCTGGCGCGGGCCTACGGCGTTGAACCCGAGGCCGTGGAGGCGGGCTTGCGAGCCTTCCGCCCCGCCGGTCACCGCCGAGCCGTCGTCGCGCGCGCTGCAGACCTGACGTGGATCGACGACTCGAAGGCGACGAACGCCCACGCTGCCCGTGCCTCGCTGGCCGGGTTGCCCCCGCGCAGCGCCATCTGGATCGTCGGCGGCGACCCGAAGGGGCAGGATTTCGCGGAACTCATTAGCCAGGTCGAGCCGACCCTGCGTGGCGTGGTTGTGATCGGCGCGGATCGCAGCGTGCTCGTCAAGGAGCTGGCGGCCTGCGCCCCCGACGTTCCTTTCGTCGAGGTGGACGGCCACGAGGATTGGATGTTCTCCGTCGTCAACGAGGCCGTGGCTCTGTCACGTCCGGGTGACACCGTGGTGCTCGCCCCGGCCTGCGCGTCGTGGGATCAGTTCGACAACTATGGTCAGCGCGGCGACGTCTTCGCCGACGCGGTGCGGCGCCTGGCGGCCCAGTGGGGGAGCGCGGGTGGCGACGAATAAGCGCGGTTGGCACATTCCGACGGTGAACGTTCCCCGAATCCGTTTCGGGTCGGGGCAGGAGCACCAGGCGAATCCGGTGATGACTTATTTTCTGGTCATCATTCCGGCTCTGATGCTCTCGTTTTTCGGTCTCGTCATGGGCTTTTCCGCGCAGACGGTGACGTCGATCGCCGAGGGGGAAAATCCGTATACGGCGTACGCGCGTCCGCTCCTTATCATTGTGTCATCGCTTGTGATTGCGGCGATTGTTCAGCTGATTCCGCAGCGCGCGCTGATGACCATGGCCGCCCCGTTGTTTCTGTTTGCGCTTGTTTTTCAGAGCCTCGTTATTACTCCGCTCGGGCGCTCGGAGGGCGGCAACGCGAACTGGGTGAAGATGGGGCCGATCATGGCTCAGCCGTCAGAGCTGCTGAAACTGGCGCTCGTCGTTTTCCTCGCGTGGATTGTCGCGAAGTCCGCGTCGAAGCGCTCGGATGTGAAAGCAATGAGTATCGCGGTTGTACTGCCCATTCTCGTTGCGCTGGGCGCGGTCATGCTGGGTCGCGACATGGGCACGGCGATGGTTGTCGCCATGGGTGCGCTGGGGGCCGTGTGGGTCGCGGGCCTTCCCAAGCGTTGGTTTGGTGTCCTCCTGATGCTGGCGATTCCGACTCTGGTTCTGCTCGTGTTGTCGAATCCGACGCGTATTCGTCGCGTCCTCGCAGTGCTGCCGGGTACGTCGAAGGGGCCGGACGAGTCCGCGCCCGAGCAGATCGACCACTCGCTGTGGGCGCTGGGTTCGGGTGGCCTGACGGGCCTTGGGCCGGGTGCATCGCGTGAGAAGTGGAACTACCTGCAGGCGGCGCACACGGACTTCATTTTCGCGATCGTTGGCGAGGAGTTCGGCCTGCTCGGCACGTTTGCGGTGCTGCTGTGTTTGGCGCTGCTCGTGTGGGGTATGTTCCGCGTGGCGCGCGAGGCCGAGGATCTTTTCGTGGTGATTGCGGCCTCTGGTGTCGGCACGTGGATTGGCGTGCAGACCGTTATTAATGTCTTGTCGGTGACGGGCGTGGGTCCGGTCATCGGCGTGCCCCTGCCGCTCGTGTCTTACGGCGGCTCGTCTTTCCTGTTCACGATCACCTCAGTGGCGGTCGTGGCGTCCTTTGCGCGTGCGCGCGCGGGGATGTGGATGATTGGGAGGCCGGACGAGGCCTCGGCTGGTCGCGACCCGCGGGTGGCACCCCGCAGGCGCTCCGCTCGATAAACTTTCAGCTCACGCTTGCGTTAAGGAGACGCTTATGGTCAAGGTTGTGATGGCTGGCGGCGGAACCGCCGGCCACGTGAATCCTCTTTTGGCGACGGCCGCGCAGCTGCGCGACAGTGGCGCCGAGGTGGTTGTGCTGGGCACGAAGGCGGGCCTGGAGGCGGACCTGGTTCCGGCCGCAGGGTTCCCGCTTGTGGAGATCCCGCGCGTACCGCTCCCGCGTCGCCCCTCGCTGGCTTTCTTCACGTTGCCCTCTCGCTTCTCGGATGCGGTCACGCGCTGTGAGCAGGCGCTTGAGGGCGCGGACGTGCTGGTGGGCTTTGGCGGCTACGTGTCGACCCCCGCCTATATCGCTGCGAAGCGCGCTGGCGTTCCGATCGTCATCCACGAGCAGAACGCGCGTCCGGGCCTGGCGAATAAGGTGGGTGCGCGCAACGCGCGGGTCGTCGCTCTGACGTTCCCCTCGTCGCCGCTGGCTGCTCGCGTGGGTGAGACGGTTGTGACCGGCTTGCCGCTGCGTTCCGCCATTGCTGATCTGGCGAACCGTCGCGCAACCTCCGAGGGGGCTGCGCAGGCGCGCCGCGAGGCCGCTGAACGCCTGGGGGTTGACCCCGAGGCTCCGACCCTGCTTGTGACCGGTGGATCGCTGGGGGCGCTCCACGTGAACGAGTCGATGACGGGCGGCGCGGATGCGCTGCCCGAGGGCGCGCAGGTCGTGCACCTGACGGGTCGCGGCAAGGACGAGCCGGTACGCGCCGCCGTTGAGGCCGCCGGTGTTTCGGATCGCTGGCACGTCATTGATTACCTGACGACGATGGAGGACGCGCTGGCGGTGGCGGACCTGGTCGTGTGTCGTTCGGGCGCGGGCACGGTCGCCGAGATGGAGGCCCTGGGGCTTCCGTGCATCTACGTGCCGCTGCCGATTGGTAACGGTGAGCAGCGCCTCAACGCTAAGGACCACGTTGAGGCGGGTGGCGCGCAGCTCATCGATGACAAGGATTTCACCGCCGACTTTGTGCGCAGCAACGTCTTCCCGCTGCTGGGGTCGACGCGTCTGGCGGAGATGGCGGCTGCGTCGCAGTCGCTGGGGCGTGCGGGCGCGGCTCGCGCGCTGGCGGATCTGGCATTGGCACAGGTGAAGGAGGACGGCCATGAGTGAGCCGACGCTGCAGGATCGTTTCCATCTGATTGGTATCGGCGGCGCGGGAATGAGCGTCGTCGCGGAGCTGTTGGCCTCGCGCGGCGCGACGGTTGAGGGGTCGGATCGTGAGGATTCCGCTGTCCTCGAGCATCTGCGTTCGGTAGGCGTGCGAGTCTACGTCGGTCATGATGCCTCCCACGTGGACCCGACTGCCGTCGTCGTGGTGTCCACGGCGATCCGCGAGAGTAACCCGGAGCTGGCGATCGCGCGTGAGCGCGGACAGCGGGTTATCCACCGCTCGCAGGCACTGGCGCTGGCCGCGTCGGGCATGCGTTTCGTCGGCGTGGCGGGCGCGCACGGCAAGACGTCGACGTCGGGCATGCTGGCGATTGCACTGGCGGTGTGCGGGCTGGATCCGTCCGTGGCGGTGGGCGGCGTTTTGCCGCAGCTGGGGACGGGCGCGCACCTGGGTGCGGGTGACGTGTTCGTCGCTGAGGCCGATGAGTCGGATGGCTCGTTCCTGAACTATTCTCCGTCCATCGAGATCGTGACAAACGTGGAGCCCGATCATCTGGATCGCTACCACTCGCGCGAGGAGTTTGAGCAGATTTTCGTCGAGTTCGCTCGCCGCATGGTGCCCGGGGGCCTCCTGGTGACCTGCGCGGAGGACGAGGGCGCGGTGCGCTTGGCGTCCGCGGCTCGGGCCGAGGGCCTGCGCGTCGTGACCTACGGACGTGCTGGTCGTGCGCTGCACACGCCCGATGTCGTGATCTCCGACGTACGTGTCGAAGCTCGTGGTGCCACCGCTTCGCTGGCGTGGGGGGACCGCAGCGCCGAGCTGGTCATGGGAGTGCCGGGCGAGCATAACGTGCTCAACGCTGCGGGCGCGTGGGTGGCTGGTATCGAGTGTGGCCTGGATCCGCAGGCCGTTGCCGACGGACTGGGTCAGTTCACGGGCGCGGCTCGCCGGTTTGAGGCCCGCGGCCAGGTGGGTACCCGCCGTCTCTTCGATGACTACGCGCATCACCCGACCGAGGTGGAGGCAGCGATCCGTGAGGCTCGCGTCGTCGCGGACGGGGGAGCGGTCACGGTTGTCTTCCAGCCGCATCTCTACTCGCGCACGCGTATTTTTGCGGAGCGTTTCGCCGCCGCACTGTCCGGCGCAGACCACGTTGTACTCGCGGGGATCTATGGTGCCCGCGAGGATCCGGAACCCGGCGTCGATTCGACGTTGATCTCCTCTCGCGTGCCCGGTGCTGCCTACGTTGAGGACATGCACGAGGCTGCGCGCCTCGCAGCGTCCCTGACGCCCGAGGGCGGCGTGTGTGTGACGATGGGCGCGGGGTCAATCACTCGCTGCGGCACTGACGTTCTTGACGAGTGGAAGCGGATGGAGGTATGAGGCCTCCCTCCCCGAGGCGACCGGGGGGCAAGCGTGAGCGGCCCTCCGCCGTCACCAACGCTGTGGGCGACGAACCCGATGTCGGCGAGGCAGCCCCGGCCTCGTCGCGGCGGGTGCGCTCCGGGAAGGGGAGCGAGGAGCGCAGCCCTCGTGAGGGAACCCAACGCAGCGCTCGGGAGGGTTTTGCTCAGCGCAGGACTCGTGAGCGCGGAGGCGAGAAGAGTTCCCGGGAGGAGGCGCGCGAGCGTCGCGCTCGTGCGCGTGCTGAGCACGCCGCCCGCGAGCAGGGCGAGGAACGACACTCGCGCGCCGTTGAACGCCGCACGACGCGCGGTGTACTCGCGACTCCCGTTGCGGCGGCTGACGCGGCCACGCTGCTGGGCAGCGAGGAAGCGACGGACCTGGGGGATCGGCTGCGCGAGCGCACGCGCGCGCGGCGCATGCTGTTACTGCGCCGTATCGCGGTGTCCGTGGTGACGGTCGCGTTCGTGGTTGGCGTGGGATGGCTGGCGTTCTTCTCGCCGCTGTTTGCCTTGTCGACCGGGAATATTCAGGTGACGGGTGAGGACGGCACGCTTGTGACCGTCGACTCGGTGCGTTCGTCAGTATCCCCTTTCGAGGGTGTGCCGCTCACGCGCCTGGACACGCAGGCGGTCTCGCGTGCGGTTCAGGAGAACGTGGCCGTCAAGTCGGCGTCGGTGTCTCGTCGGTGGCCGACGAGCCTCAAGGTGTCCGTGACGATGCGCGCGGGCATCGCGGTTGAGGCTGCCGAAGGAACCTACTGGCTGGTCGACGATCAGGGTGTGCGCTTTGAACGAGTGAGCAGTGTTGGCGGATATCCGCTTGTCACCCTCTCGGGGGATCGCGCCGCGGGAGCCTCTGATGTGGCTTCCATGTTGGGTGCGTTAGACCAGTCGACGCGTTCGCAGGTTTCCGCGATTACCTCGACCGGAACGCAGGTGAATTTCACCCTGCGTGGAGGGCAGACTGTCAAGTGGGGAACCAGCGGAGATGCGCCCCAAAAGGCTCGGGTTCTCGCCACTTTGCTCGCGAATGTGAAGGCGACGACCTACGACGTATCGGCGCCCAATCATCCTGTGACCAGTTAGGTCTTATCCATTGTCCGCGTGTTGGCTTGAAGGATTGCGCGCGGACCCCTAATTTCTTTCCGACACGAAGCACATTAAACATCAACCTTCAACTAAAGGTTGAGGGTCTGATGCAAGGGAGACATCCATGGCGACACCGCAAAACCACCTGGCAGTGATCAAGGTCGTCGGCGTCGGCGGCGGCGGAGTTAACGCCGTGAACCGAATGATCGAGGTCGGCCTCAAGGGCGTTGAGTTCATCGCGGTCAATACTGACGCGCAGGCTCTGCTCATGTCCGATGCCGAAACGAAGCTTGACATCGGCCGCGAACTGACGCACGGCCTGGGTGCCGGCGCGGATCCTGCCGTCGGTCGCAAGGCCGCCGAGGATCACATTGACGAGATTGCCGCCGCGCTTGAAGGCGCGGACATGGTCTTCGTGACCGCTGGCGAAGGCGGCGGCACCGGGACGGGTGCTGCTCCCGTGGTCGCCCGCGTGGCTCGCGAGGCCGGCGCGCTGACCGTGGGAGTTGTGACTCGTCCCTTCTCCTTCGAGGGTAACCGCCGCGCGGCGCAGGCCGAAGGCGGTGTGACCACGCTGCGCGAAGAGGTTGACACCCTGATCGTCATTCCGAACGACCGTCTCCTGGAGATCTCGGACGTCTCCATCTCCGTGCTCGATGCATTCCGCGCTGCCGACCAGGTCCTGCTCTCGGGCGTCCAGGGCATCACCGAGCTGATCACCACCCCGGGCCTCATCAACGTCGACTTCAACGACGTCAAGTCCGTCATGAAGGACGCCGGTTCGGCGCTCATGGGTATCGGCGCGGCTACGGGCGAGGATCGTGCGCTGCGCGCTGTTGAGAGCGCCATCTCCTCCCCGCTGCTTGAGGCGTCGATTGACGGTGCCCACGGCGTGCTCATGTTCTTCCAGGGTGGTTCTGACGTTAGCCTGCAGGAGGTCTTCGCGTCCTCGCAGCTGGTGCGCGAAGCCGTTCACCCGGAGGCGAACATCATCTTCGGCGTGGTCGTCGACGATACCCTCGGCGACGAGATTCGTGTCACGGTCATTGCGGCTGGCTTCGACGATGTCGCGGAGGTTCCCCCGGCGCTTCCTGCTGTTTCTCGGGTGTCTGCCTCCGTCGCTCAGAAGCGTTCTGCCGCCCCCGGGGCGAAGGCTCCGGCTCCCGAGACCTCTCGCATCACGCAGCTGTCGACTCGTCGCCCGCAGCATCGCCTGGATGTGGCTGCGCCCGTGCGCGAGTCCGCTTCGGCTGTGGTTGAGCCTCTGGCCGCCGTCGAGTACGAGGAGAACGAGTCTGATCGTTCCTTCGAGGTGCCTCGCGTCTACCCCGAGGCGCCGGAGAAGGAAGAGCTGGATATTCCTCCCTTCCTGCGCTGATGG
>NZ_ALCA01000106.1 GCF_000278725.1 Actinomyces sp. ICM47
GGGGCAGGGGGGACGCGGAAAACTATCTCAGAGGTGTTCCTTCTCCCAGACCTCCTTGTAGAAGTCTGCGAGCTCGAGCTTGGAGGCGGCGGCCTCGTCGAGGAGCACGGTGACGTCGGGGTGGTGCTGGAGGATGGACGCGGGCCATCGCTGAGTCACGCCACCCTCAATCATGGCCTTGACCGCATCTGCTTTACCCGCACCCGTGGCGATGAAGATGTGGGCGCGCGAGTCCATGATCGTGCCCAGGCCCTGGGTGACGCAGTGCGTGGGGACCTGGTCGATGTCGCCATCGAAGAAGCGTGCGTTGTCACGGCGGGTCTGCTCGGTCAGGACGCCCACGTGGGTGCGCGAGGCGAGGGTGCCGCCGGGTTCGTTGAAGCCGATGTGGCCGTCGCTTCCGATGCCGAGGACCTGGATGTCGATGCCGCCGTCAGCCTTGATGGCCTCGTCGTAGGCGGCGGCACCTGCCTCGAGGTCATCGCACCAGCCGTCGGGGCCGTGGGCCGCTCCCTCGGGCATGTCGACGAGGTCGACGAGGTTGCGGTGGATGAAGTTCGCGTAGCCCTCGTAGTGGTCGCGGGGAAGGCCCACGTACTCGTCGAGGTTGTAGGAGCGAACCTGGGCAAAGGAGATCTGACCGGCCTGGTAGCGGCGCACGAGCTCCGCGTAGAGCTTCAGCGGCGAGGAACCGGTGGCCAGGCCGAGCACAAAGTTCGGCTTAGCGCGGTAGACCTCGAGGATG
This sequence comes from Actinomyces sp. ICM47, assembly GCF_000278725.1. Lineage (GTDB taxonomy): Bacteria > Actinomycetota > Actinomycetes > Actinomycetales > Actinomycetaceae > Pauljensenia. The sequence goes on from NZ_ALCA01000106.1 coordinate 746, forward strand.
CGGTCTGCTGCGAGGGATGCGATCTGATCTTCGTCGTTGAAAATTCCAATTCTCATGTGTTTAACCTTACACTGCTGACGTCGATTTGTCAGACGAATCAAGGATGATTTTCCAAAAATGCGCGAGCCGAGTTATCCGTGCAGGGCGGCGACAATTCGCTCGACCTCGGCTTGATCGGTGCCGGAGGTCCCAGGCGCACGCATGTGGACCTCGCGAGCACCCGAGGCCGCCACGACCTCGGCAACGTTGTGGGCGCGCAAGCCGCCCGAGACGAGGATGATGATGTCCTCTCCCCCGCGCTCGACCAAGCGCGCCAGCACCTCGGGCTGAGCAGCCGCAGGGTGGCCGCCAGTCGTCAGCACGCGGTCGTAGCCCAGCTCCATGAGGACGTCGAGGCCCCGATCCTGATCGAGCACCTGGTCGAAGCCCCGGTGGAAGGTCAGGGGTGCGTCCTCGGCGATGTCGCGCAGTCGAGCAGCCGCGTCCACGTTAATGGACCCATCGTCCGCTAAAACACCGACCACGAAGCCCAGACGCACGGGAGACCCGCGACCAATGGCGCGCAGCGTCACGATATCGGAGGCGATACGGTCGACCTCTTCGCGCGAATGAACGAAGTTGCCGGGTCGCGGGCGCACGAGCACCTGGACGCCGCCCGCAGGGGCGACCTCAAGGGCGCCAGCCACCTCGTCGAAAGCGGGGGTCAGGCCCCCGCACGACAGGTCAGTGCAGATCTCAATCCGATCCGCTCCCCCATCGCGCGCACGGCGCACACCCACAGCATCTTCGACGCAAATCTCAACAACCGTCACGGCTGCCACCTTTCATAGCAGGTCGATCCGCCCACGCGGGCGGCCAGGATCGCGGCTCCCCAACGCCCGCCCGCTCCCCCGAGGGAGGCGCGGACAATCTCGGGTGCATCGCGGAACGTCAGCATCGAGGCACACTCCTCGCGCAGCGGTGCCAGCAGGTTCTCCCCCGCATGGGACAGGCCGCCGCCGATGATGATGCGCTCGACGTCGACGGCGAGCGTCATGTGGGTCAGCGAGAGGGCGAGAGCCCGCACGGCGGTCCCCCACACGTCGGTGGCCACCGGGTCGGTGCCAATTGCTTTCTCGATGGCCTTGGTGCCGATGTCCTCGCCGGTTACCTGGAAGTATCGGCGTGCGATGCCCTTCGCGGAGGCGTAGACCTCCAGACACCCGCGCGAGCCGCACCGGCAGGACTCTCCCCCGGGGAAGATAGGCGCATGCCCAACCTCTCCAGCGCTGAAGGTCGCACCGCTCCACAGGGCGTCGCCGAGCATGAGGGCAACGGAAATACCGGTGCCGATCGGCATCATGAGGAAGGAGGAAGCCCCGCGTCCCGCACCGAGGAGTCCCTCGGCCAGGCCCGCGGCTCGCCCGTCGTGCATGAGGGCCGCGGGAACGCCCGTCGCTTCCTCGACAGCGCGGGCGAGTTGAACGCCACGCAGCTCCAGGTTCGCCGCGTACACGACGGTTCCGTTGTCCTCATCGACGAGGCCGGGGCAAATCAGTCCGACACCCACCAGTCCCGGATGGGCATGAGCCAACCGGGAGCCGATGTCGCCCACCTGCTCGGCCACGGCCTCGCACCTTGTGGGTTCACTCCCTTGCGTGAGGATTGCGCCGGCCTCATCGACGATCATCCACTTGATGGAGGTGCCGCCGATATCGATACCCGCGAATACCGGCCTATCTGCCCCCTTGACGGCACTCATGGCACAACCACCTGAGCGTGCACATCGGGATCTGCCATATCCGGATCGAAGGGGAACATCGGTCGGTCGATCTTGTGGTGGCCGAGGCGGATGAGGTCCTGGTCGACGCCACCGGGGGTCAGCGCCATGAGCCAGCCCTTCTGGGTCTCGTACAGGTCGGGCTCGAGGTAACCGATCTTGACGACGACGACGTCCGCTTTCGTGATATCCACGCCGAGCAGCTCGAACTGGCAGTACATCGTGTACTGGTTGCGGTTCGTGGTGACGATGAAGCGCAGGCCGCCGGTGCGCAGCAGGGCGGTGTGGCCACCCATCGGGTCGTCGGCGAGAGCCTCGACCGTGGCATGCACGCTCAGGGTCCCAGGCTCGCGGGTATCGATGTGTCCACCGACCTCAAGGTCTACCTCGGCACCCACGCCGGCCTCCCACGCGACTGCGGCCGCGACGGGGTCGATAATCGAGGCATAGACAACGTCAAGCGTCGCCTCCTGAACGGGCTTCCACTTCAGCAGGGCCGCGAGCGCGACCGTCACGTCGTCGGCACCGCCGGCACCCGGGTTGTCGCCGGAGTCGGAGATAAAGAAGGGCTTGGGGCCCTCCTCGGCGGCGACCAGGCATTCTTCCATGGAGGCGACGGGGGCGACGAATTCGAAGCGGTCGTGCACGTCCCAGAAGTACTGGCCGATGCGCTCGGCCTGCTCCTTGACGATGTCGGCGTCGTCGCCCGTGACGACGACCGCGCCCTTGCAGCGGGGTTGGTCGGCCCACGCGAAGCCGATCCAGATGGCGGCGTCGAGGATGCCGTCCATTTCTTCGATGGGGTCGATCATCTTGTAGAGGGACTTGGCGGGTTCGATGCGGGTCGAGGTCTTTTCGCCGGGCAGCAGGACGGGCACGTGGACGAGGGCCTTGACGGGCTTGGGTGCCCCGTTGAGGAGGCGCATGCCCAGGTTGTAGGCGGCACGACGGCGCGACTCGAGGGCGTCCTCGTGGGGCGCGAGACGGTAGCAGGTGAGGATGTCGCACCCGTTGAAGAGGTCCTGCGAGACGTTTCCATGCAGGTCCATCGAGGCGCTGACCATCGGATCGGGGCCGATAACGTCGCGGATCGCGTTGATGAGGTCGCCCTCGGCGTCGTCCATGCCTTGGACGCTCATGGCACCGTGGATGTCGAAGAAGAGGCCGTCGAGGGGACCGGCCGCAGCGAGGCCTTCCAGGATCTCAGCCTTCCAGGCGTCGTAGGCACCGCGTTCGACGACACCGCCGGGCAGAGCTCGTGCGTGCAGGACGGGGATCCACTCGATCTGGGTGGCCCAGTCCTCGTCGCGCCAGTAGAAGCGGTCCATCAGCTCCTCACCGCGCGTGACGATAAAGTCGTCGGCGGTCGAGACGTAGGGCGTGAACGTCGAGGATTCGATGTGGATACCGGCGACCGCAATGCGGGGCTTTGTCATGAGCGATTCTCCTTTGAGATCTTATGGGGGGTAAGGGACGACAGGCCCCAGAGCGCGGCATCACGCCCGGAGCGGGACGACTCGATGACCAGGTCTTCCATGATGGAGGGCAGGCATGATTGGTGAAGCGCGGCGCGCACGCCCGCGCTGAAGGCGTCAACGGCGGACAGGGCTCCGCCGACGATGACACCTTGAGGTGCCAGGAAGGACACGAGGTGGGCGACGCTGAGTCCCAGGAGTGTCCCCGCCTGGCGGATGGCGGTGGCGACTTCGGGCACGCCGCCGCGCGCTGCGGCCAGGAGCTGTGCGTTGTTCTCGTAGACGAGGCCGGAGGCAGCCAGGTCGGCTCGAATCGAGTCGGCCGAGGCGATGGTTTCCAGGCAGCCAACGTTGCCACACTTGCAGGGGCGGCCCGCGGCCGCCTCAATGGGGATATGCGAGATGTCCCCGGCCAGGCCGCCCTGCCCGACGAGGGGGGTGCCATCGACCAGGTAGGCACCGCCGATAGCGGAACCGGCCTTGATGTAGATGAGCGTATCGATGGGGGTCACGCCCTCCAGGCGACGCCGGTAGACGGATTCGCCGATGGCTCCCGCGCGCGCGTCGTTTTCGATGATCGCGGGCAGACCGCACTGCTGTGCCACGGCCTCGGCGACGTTAATCCCATCCCACCCGGGCATGCGGGCGGGACGGATAACTCGCGTACGTTCGGCATCGACAGGACCGGGCACGGCCAGCGCGAGGCCGCCCACGCGCACGCCGGCTGCTTTCTCCTGGCGGCTGATTTCTTCCATGACAGCTGCAAGGACGGCCTCGGGCCCCTTTGCGATGTCGATGAGGAGGCTGGTGGCGCGCCCGATACCGCGGGTCGGGTTGGTCAGGGCGACGAGGCCGTGGTGGGCTCCCAGCTCGACGAGGGCGAGTGCACCGGCTCCCTCCGACGTGACGAGTCGGCGTGCCCTGCGTCCGCCCGTGGAGACAGACTCGTCCGCTTCGGCGATAACCCCGGCCTCGACGAGTCGCGATACAGCCGCTGACACGGTCGACGCAGCGAGTCCGGTTTGTTTGACAATCGCGGGCCGCGTGTCTGCCTGGCCAGAGCCGATCAGTGTCAATATAGCCTCATCGACATCATGAGTCGCCATGACACCTCCCTTGACAAGTTTTTCGGTAACCGCAATGTTACACGGCACTCAACACTGAGGACAGGACCTATTATGCCTCAGTGACGAAAGTTTGCTACTTCTTTCGTCGAAAATCGCTGTTATTTTTTCGCAATATTCTCAAATTTATCGAAACCGGCAACATTGGCCGACAATCTGTCATATGATGAAGCTCGTCTGACGGGGCCACGTTCCGTCAGAGTCCCCGATCAACGTTGATTTGGAGTAGTCATGAACCTCAGATTGAAGCGGTGGATCACCGCAGGTGCGGCACTCGCCATGGTCTCCACTATGGGCTTGTCCGCCTGTAGCTCTAACCGTGCGCTCACCTCAGAGACCGGAAAGAACGAGGTCACGATGGCCTCGCGCATCCCCAACTGGATCTTCCCCGTCTCCGCCAAGGGCTACACGCAGGGCGAGAATGGACAGTTCATCCAAGCGATGTACCGCCCACTCTTCGCCTACAAGTCCACCTCCGAGACGCCCTACAAGATCAACCTCCCCAAGTCCCTGGGCACGGTTCCCGAAGTCTCCGAGGACGGCAAGACCTACACCATTAAGCTCCGCGACGACGCCACGTGGTCCGACGGTACGGCCGTGTCCACCCGCGACGTCGAGTTCTGGTGGAACCTGGTGACCAACAACAAGGACCAGTGGGCCTCCTACAAGGAAGGCTTCTTCCCCGACGGAGCCTCGCTCGATATCAAGGACGAGCACACCTTCTCTATCACGACCACCGACACCTTCAACCCGTCCTGGTTCATCGACAACCAGATCAACAAGGTCGCACTGCTCCCCCAGCACGCCTGGGACAAGACCGGCGCAGACGAGGCTGTCTCCGACCTGGACCGCACCCCCGAGGGCGCCCAGAAGGTCTTCACCTACCTGCAGGGCGAGGCCAAGAACCTGTCCACCTACGCCACGAACCCCCTGTGGCAGACGGTGAACGGCCCCTGGAAGCTCTCCTCCTTCACCCCCGACCAGGGCCTCGAACTGGTCCCCAACGAGAACTACTGGGGCGAGGACAAGCCGAAGATCGACAAGCTGATCTACAAGTCCTTCACCGGTGACGACGCCGAGTTCAACTCCGTGCGCTCGGGTTCCATCGACTTCGGCTACATCCCTGCCGCGCAGTACAACCAGCGCAAAGCCGTTGAGAACAAGGGCTACAACGTCTTCCTGTGGCCCGGCAACAGCATCACCTACCTGGCCCTGAACTTCGCACCCCAGGCTCCCTCCTCGAAGTACATCAACCAGAAGTACATCCGCCAGGCGATGCAGCAGCTCATCGACCAGCCGACGCTGTCGAACAAGATCTGGTCCGACACCGCCTCCCCGACGTGTGGCCCCGTCCCCATGGCAGCTGACAAGGTCGGTACCACCGAAGGCTGCGTCTACAAGTTCGATCCGGACGCCGCAAAGAAGCTCCTGGAAGACCACGGCTGGAAGGTCGTGCCCGACGGTGCCACCGTCTGCGAGAACCCCGGCACCGGCGAGGGCCAGTGCGGGGAGGGCATCGCCGCCGGCGACACGCTGAGCTTCAAGCTCGTCTCCCAGTCAGGCTTCGTCTCCACGCACCAGATGTTCGAAGAGATCATCTCCCAGTTCGGCAAGCTCGGCATCAAGATCGACATGAACGAGGTCCCCGACTCGGTCGGCGCCTCGCAGGCATGTGACGACGAGACACCCTGCACCTGGGACCTGTCCTTCTTCGGCTCCCAGACCTCGTGGGGCTTCCCGATCTACGCCTCCGGCGAGCGCCTCTTCGCCACTGGTGCCCCTGTCAACCTCGGCCAGTACTCCAACCCCGAGGCGGACAAGCTCATCGAAGAGTCGACTCGCTCGACCGCGCCCGACGCTCTCCAGGCATACAACGACTACCTCGCGGAGGACCTCCCCGTTCTGTGGATGCCCAACCCGTTCTACCAGATCACCGCTGTGAAGAAGACGCTCAACCTGGGCGAACTCGACGCGACGGGCGACACCTGGCCCGAGGACTGGTCGTGGCAGACCGAGACTAAGTAAGCGCTCGACCCACCACCTCACGGGGCAGGCGTCCGCACCCGCTCTCACGCGGGCGCCTGCCCCCTTACTGTGGAGTTCGTAATGTTCCAATTCATCCTGAAACGCCTCGGCCAGGCAGTCGTCGTCGTCTTCCTGGTCACTATCATCACCTTCGTCCTTCTCCAGTCCCAGCCGGGCGGTGCCGCCCGAGCCGCACTGGGCAAGGACGCGACGAAAGAACAGCTCGCGGCCTTCGATCACGAAAACGGATACGACCGGCCGATCCCTGAGCAGTACGTCACCTACCTCAACAAGATCGCGCATGGCGATTTCGGCTACTCCTACCAGCACAACCAGTCCGTCAACGACCTGCTGGCAGCCCGCCTCCCGCGTACCATCTTCCTCTCTCTGCTCTCCACCATCCTCGCCCTCATCATCGCGATCCCCCTGGGGGTTTGGCAGGCGGTGAAGAGAAACAAAGCACCCGACTACATCGTGACGATCGCCTGTCTGCTGGCCTACTCGACGCCGATCTTCTTCGCGGGCCTGCTCCTCATCGTCCTCTTCTCGCAGGTATGGCCGATCCTGCCCAACGACGCCCCGCAGGGCCAAGACCTGGCCGTCATGTGGGAGCAGTGGGACCACCTGATTCTGCCCGTCTGCGCGCTCTCAGTTGGCACAATCGCCGCCTACGCGCGCTACGTGCGTTCCTCGATGGTGGACAACCTCAACGAGCAGTACGTGCGTACCGCCCGCGCCAAGGGCCTGTCGGAGTTCCGCGTCGTCTTCGTCCACACGCTGCGCAACGCCATGTTCCCCGTCATCACCATGATCGGCCTCTACATTCCCGCGATGTTCTGTGGCGCCCTCGTTATCGAGACGCTCTTTAACTTCAACGGCATGGGCTACCTGTACTACCAGGCGACCGGCCGACGTGACTACCCGATCCTCCTGGGCGTGGCCCTGATCGTCTCCTTCGCGACGGTCATCGGTGCTCTCCTCGCGGACTTCCTGTACGCCCTGGCCGATCCCCGCATTCGACTGGCAGGACGATCGAAATGACCACCGCTACCGCAACCCCCGATGCGCCCGCGAAGGCGCCCGCCGCCCGCAAGTCGACCAAACTCCAGGGTCTACAGGTTTTCATGGAGAACAAGCTCGCCGTCTTCGGCGTCTGCCTGCTGCTGATTCTGCTGGCATTCTCCTTCATCGGCCCCATGTTCTATGTGACCGACCAGATTCACACCGACCTGTCCATCTCTCAGATGGAACCATCGGTCGAGCATCCGCTCGGCACGGATATGGTCGGCTACGACCAGCTCGGACGCCTCATGAAGGGCGGCCAGACCTCGATCATCGTCGGCTTGTTCGCCGGCATCATCGCGACCACGATCGGCACCCTGTACGGCGCGATCGCAGGCTTCGTCGGTGGTTGGATCGACGCGATCATGATGCGTATCGTTGACGCGCTCATGTCCGTGCCCGTCCTGTTCCTCTTCATGCTCATCGCCACGATGATCCCTCCGACGGTCCCCGTCCTGATCATCATCATGTCGGCCCTGTCCTGGCTGGGAACATCCCGACTCATCCGAGGCGAGGCCCTGTCCCTGCGCACACGCGAGTACGTCGTCGCGATGCGTGGCATGGGCGGGTCGATGCCCCGAGCAATCCGCACACACATCGTGCGTAACACGATCGGTACCGTCATCGTCAACGCGACCTTCCAGGTCGCCGACGCAGTCCTCTACGTCGCCTACCTGTCGTTCCTTGGTCTGGGCGCGCAGCCTCCCGCCACCGACTGGGGAGCCATGCTCTCCAACAGCCAGTCGCACGTCTACTCGGGCAACTGGTGGCTGCTCTACCCGCCGGGCGTCCTCATTATTCTGCTGGTTCTGTCGTTCAACTTCATTGGCGACGGCCTGCGTGACGCCTTCGAAGTTCGACTGCGCAAGAGGTGAGAAGAACTATGTCTAACTCTCCGCTCCTGGACATCCGGGACCTCCACACTGACATTGAGATCCGCTCCGGCGTGGTCCACGCCCTCTCCGGTGTCGACCTGCACGTTAACCCGGGCGAAACCCTGGGCATCGTGGGTGAATCCGGCTCCGGTAAGACGATGACCGCCCTGTCCCTCATGGGTCTGCTCCCCCAGGGAGGCTCAGTCTCCTCCGGCCAGATCATTCTGGACGGACAGGACCTGACGAAGCTTGCGCTGAAGGAGAAGCGCAAGCTGCGCGGCACGAAGGTCGGCATGATCTTCCAGGATCCGCTCACGTCCCTGAACCCGACCATGAAGATCGGCCTTCAGGTGTGCGAGCCGCTGCGCGTTCACGAGAAGCTCTCCAAGAAGGAAGCTCTCGAACGGGCCGTCGAGATCCTTAAACGTGTGGGTATGCCTCGCCCCGAGGTGGTCATTAACAACTACCCGCACCAGCTCTCGGGCGGTATGCGTCAGCGCGTCATGATCGCCATGGCCCTCGTCTGCAAGCCGCGCATCCTGATCGCCGACGAACCGACGACGGCTCTCGACGTGACGACGCAGATGCAGATCCTCGACCTCATCGACGAGCTGCGCGACGAGTACCAGATGGGCGTCATCCTCATCACCCACGACCTGGGCGTCGTCGCCGGGCACACGGATCGTGTGGCCGTCATGTACGCCGGTCGCATCGTGGAGACGGCTCCGACGAAGACGCTGTTTACCGAGCCGAAGCACCGCTACACGAGTTCGCTCATGGCTGCTCTGCCCGAGCGCGCTCTGGCCGCCGGCACGAAGCTCTTCTCGATCCCGGGTGCTCCCCCGTCGCTAACTAACTTGCCGGTGGGCTGCCGGTTTGCGGCCCGCTGCCTGTGGGCAACCGACGAGTGCCGCGCGGGCTACCCGGACCTGAGTGGGGACGACGCCCACACCTTCTCGTGCTTCCACCCGGTACAGGAGGGTGACGAGTCTCCCGCGGCTCTGCAGGCAAAGCTCGACACGCAGAAGAACGGGGACGAGGCCGGGGCGCAGCAGGCCCCGCTGGTGTCCTCGGAGGTCCTGCTCGACGTCAAGGAGGCCTCGCGCGAGTACGAGTCGGCCGGTTCCGGCTTCTTCAAGCGCGACAAGGGCGTTGTCTCCGCCGTGGACCGCGTGTCGATTACCGTCAAGAAGGGCGAGACCTACGGCCTCGTGGGCGAATCGGGTTGCGGCAAGTCGACGATGGGCCGACTCATCGCGGGTCTTGAGCGGCCCTCGAGTGGTGCCATCGAGCTGGATGGGCGCGACCTGGCCACGCTCAAGGGCCGTGACGCGGTGACGATCCACCGCGACGTGCAGATGATGTTCCAGGACTCCTATGCGGCCATGGATCCGCGCATGCGCATCGACCAGATCCTGGCCGAGCCGATGAGCATCCAGAAGACTGGGAACGCTCGCCAGATCGCCGAGCGCATCATGGAGATCATCGAGCAGGTCGGCCTGACCGAAGAAATCCTGGACCGCTACCCCCACGAGTTCTCGGGTGGACAGCTCCAGCGCATCGGTTTTGCCCGCTCGCTGACCCTAGCACCCGACTTGATCGTCGCCGACGAGCCGGTCTCCGCTTTGGACGTGTCCGTCCAGGCGCAGGTTCTTAACCTCATGAAGGATCTGCAGGCTGAGCTGGGCCTGTCCTACCTGTTCATCAGCCACGACCTAGCGGTCGTGCAGTACATGGCGGACCGCATCGGCGTCATGTATCTGGGCCGCATCGTCGAGGAGGGACCGGCGAAGGAGGTGGTCGAGAATCCGAAGCATCCCTACACGAAGGCGCTGATCGACTCGATCCCCGTCCCCGACCCCGAATTCTCCCACGACGACCGGGCCATCAAGCTGACCGGCGAGCCTCCGAGCGCCGTCAACCCGCCCGAGGGTTGCCGTTTCCGCCCGCGCTGTCCCTTCGCTGGCGAGGAGTGCAAGATCCAGCCCGCTCTCACGGATGAGCGTCACCGCGTGGCGTGCCACCATCCGCTCCTTCAGATTCGCAAGAGGGAAGAGGTGGGCGCGTAAGCACATAGTCGTCTGATCTACTCCAGGGGACGCCCCCGGCCCGATTCGCTCGGGCCGGGGGCAATCGTATGCCTCCCCTGCTGCAAGGCGGGCGCGTATACCTGTGGGGCACGACCGAGTGGTCGTGCCCCACAGGTAATGCGTTGGGTTAGCGCGTCACTTGGAGACGGCCTTCTTCAGCGTGGAGCCAGCGGAGAGCTTGACGCCGTAGCCAGCGGGGATCTTGATCTCTTCACCGGTGCGGGGGTTACGGCCCGTGCGAGCGGCGCGCTCGACGCGCTCGACGGAGAGGAGGCCGGTGACCTTGACGGCCTCGCCCTTAGCCAGGGACTCAACGAGGACAGCCTGGAACGCGGCCAGGGCCTCGTCGGCCTTCGCCTTGGTCAGGTCGGCGCGTTCGGCAATCTGAGCGACAAGCTCGGTACGGTTCACGGACATTGAGAAACCTCATTCCTGTTCGTTCTTTGGTTACCACTGTCGTGGCCACGAATGACACAGTACGAAATCTCCGACGATTTCGCCGAGTTTAGGGCCATATTTCGCGGATTTCACGAAAATTGCCCGCATTTCAGCCCAGAAATGTACATTTCTGTATTGCACATCACACAAACTTCTCAGCCGTTCAGCGCTCACCCGCCTCCAAACGCGCTATCACCGGCGCATTTTTCGGTAAGGACAGGAGTCCTATTGAATGACGAAACAATCTAGACGGTGCACGTGACAAACACGCACGGCACACGCACCCAGATGGACCCGTGAGGCGGCACGCGCGCAGGAGCACCTCAATCAGCAAGGGTGGGGAGCAGCCTGTCGGCCACTCCCCACCCTGATGACTCGCGTCCGCACCCTCACGCGGAGGCGCGCTGCTTGTTCCACACGTCGAACGCAACCGCCAGGAGCAGGACTGCTCCCTTGACGATCTGTTGGGTGGAGGTAGAGGCACCCATGAGCTGCATACCATTGGACATGACGGCCATGATGAGGCCGCCGATGAGGGCACCCGAGAGACGTCCAATACCACCGGTCGTCGACGCCCCGCCAATGAAGCACGCGGCAATCGCGTCGAGCTCGAACATGTTGCCGGCCGAGGGCTGCGCGCCGTTCATACGGGCCGAGTAGACGACGCCAGCAACGCCCGCGAGGAAGCCCATGTTGACGTAGCACCAGAAGGTGACCTTCTTGACATTGATGCCCGACAGAGCCGCCGCGGACTTATTGCCGCCGATCGCGTACACATCGCGGCCGAACATCGTCGAGGAGGCGATGGTCCCGAAGACGAGCACGAGGATTGCCAGGAGAATCAGAACGATGGGCAGGCCGCGCTCGATGGAGAGCTTGTAGGCGAACCACATGACGACGATGCCGATGACAACGATCTTCGCGATGAAGAGCCACATGGCTTCGACGGCCTGATTGTAGGAGATACGTGCGCGGCGGGTGCGCAGCTGCTGGTAGGCGAAGCCAGCCACGCCGATGCCGAAGATCACCAGGGTGAAGACGTCGAAGCCGTTACCGCCCAGAAGGCCATTGAGGAAGCCATTGGCGATGTTGTAGTAGCCCTTGGGGAAGGGAGAGAGCGAGACATTGTCGAGAATCTGGTAGGTCAGGCCGCGAAAGAGGAGCATGCCGGCCAGCGTGACGATGAAGCCAGGGATACCCACGTAGGCGACCCAGAAGCCCTGGAAAGCTCCGATCAAGATACCCATGACGAGGGCGGCGATTACGCCAACCCACCAGGGGTAGCCGTGCCTGATGACGAGAGCACCGCTGAGTGCACCCGTCACGGCCACGACCGAGCCGACGGAGAGGTCGATCTGAGCCAGGACGATGACGAAGAGCATGCCGATCGCGAGGATCAGGATGTAGGAGTACTGCAAGACGATGTTCGTCAGGTTGCCCGACGAGAGGAAGGTGTCGGGGTTGAACGCCCAGAACAGGGCGACAATGGCGACGAACGCAATGAAGATGCCGCCCTGACGCAGGTTGGCCTTCAGCGTGTCAACCAGGCTGATTTCGGCGGTCATTTCTGCTCCTCCCTTGCGGGTTCGATAGTCATGAGTTCCATGAGGTTTTCCTGTGTGGCGTCGTCGGCCTTGACCTCGCCGGTGATGTGACCGTACGCCAGGGTGTAGATGCGGTCCGAGACGCCGAGGATTTCCTCGAGTTCGGAGGAGATGACGATGACGGCTTTGCCTTCTTCGACCATCTTGTTGATGAGGGTGTAGATCTCGAACTTCGCGCCGACATCGATACCGCGCGTGGGTTCGTCGAGGATGAGAACGTCCGCGTCCGTGTAGAGCCACTTCGACAAAACAACCTTTTGCTGGTTGCCGCCCGAGAGGGATCCGGCCTTTTGGAGGACGGAGTGAGAGCGGATATTCATTCGCTCCTTGTATTGGGCGGCGACCGCCAGCTCCTTGTGTCCATCGACGAGGCCTCGGCGCGAGAGCTTGAACAGGCCAGCGGTGGCCACGTTGTGTCGAATGTCGTCGATGAGGTTGAGACCGTACTGCTTGCGATCCTCGGTCGCGTAGGCGATGCCGTTCTTGATTGCGTCCGAGACGTTCTTGATCGTGATTTCTTTGCCATCCTTGAAGAGCTTGCCCGAGATGCACGTGCCGAAAGAGCGACCAAAAATGCTCATCGCCAGTTCGGTGCGTCCGGCACCCATGAGACCAGCGATACCGACGACCTCGCCATGACGCACATTGAAGGAGGCCCCTGAGATCACGACACGCCCCGCCTGAGTCGGGTGGTAAACGGTCCAGTCTTCCACACGGAAAACCTCCTCGCCGATCTCCACGTTGCGCTCGGGGTAGCGCTGAGTGAGGTCACGGCCCACCATGAGCGAAATGATCTTGCCCTGCGTGGAAGCGGGGTCCTTCATGTCGATCGTCTCGATCGACTGGCCGTCGCGCAGGATCGTCGTACGGTCGGCGATCTCGGCGATCTCTCCAAGCTTGTGGGAGATGATGACGATGGAGACGCCCTGATCGCGCAGGCTGCGCACAAGGTCGAGGAGCTGGGCCGAGTCATTGTCGTTGAGGGCGGCGGTGGGCTCGTCGAGGATGAGCAGACGCACGTCCTTGGACAGCGCCTTACCGATCTCGATGAGCTGCTGTTTGCCCACGCCGAGCGTGCCAACCTGGGTTGTTACGTTTTCCTTCAGGCCGACCTTTTCCAGGACCTTTTCGGCGCGGTGATTGACCTCGTGCCAGTCGATCAAGCCGAGCTTGCGGGGCTTATCTGCACCCAGGAAGATGTTTTCTGCGATCGACAGGTAGGGAACGAGGGCCAGCTCCTGGTGGATGATGCCAATACCGAGGGCCTCGGAGTCCTTGATGGAACGGAATTGGACTTCCTTGCCATCGAAGATGATGGCACCGTCGTACTGCCCATGTGGGTAGACGCCGGAGAGAACCTTCATGAGGGTGGACTTGCCGGCACCGTTTTCACCGCACAGGGCGTGGACTTCGCCGGAGCGGACATCAAGGTTGACATGCTTGAGGACGGGCACACCATTGAAGCCCTTGTCGATGTCGCGCATTTCCAAAATGTTCTGCGTCATGTTTGCATTCCTCGAATCGGAAGGGGTGGGGTGCGGAGCCGATGCCCCGCACCCCGTCGTCGTTTACTTCTTCACGACGCCCGCATCAACGTCGGCTTGGGTGTAGTAACCGGAGTCGATGAGCTTTTCCTTGAGGTTGTCGGTGTAGATGGTTTCGACCTCGAGCAGGTAGGAGGGCACGACCTTCACGCCGTTGTTATAGGTGGTCGTGTCATTGGCCTCGGGTTCGCTGCCCTCAGCCATCGCCTTGATGACCGTCACGGACTGGGCGGCCAGGGTGCGGGTGTCCTTGAAGATGGTGGATTGCTGGATGCCGTCGTTGATCATCTTGGCGGAGGCGATTTCGGCGTCCTGGCCGGTCACAGCGGGCAGGCCGTCCTTGATGGTAGGGCCGTAGCCAGCACCCTGGAGGGCTGTGATGATGCCCCGGGAGATGCCATCGAAAGGCGAGAGGACGCCGGCGAGGGGTTCAGAGCCGCCACCGTAGGTCGAGGTCAGCAGGTCCTCCATGCGCTTCTGGGCGACTTCCTGCTGCCAGCGCAGGATGGCGACCTGGTCGAAGCTGGTCTGTCCGGACTTCACGACGAGAGTGCCGTCGTCAAGGAAGGGCCTGAGAACGCTCATCGCACCATCGAAGAAGAACTTGGCGTTGTTGTCGTCGGGCGAACCGGCGAAGAGTTCAATGTTGAGCGGACCCTTGGGGGCGCTATCGAGCTTTTTGCCGTCCTTGTCGGTCAGCCCCAGGCCGTACAGCAGCGCGTTGCCCTGAGCGACACCGACCTTGAAGTTGTCGAAGGAGACGTAGAAGTCAACGTTTTCATTATCACGAATGAGGCGGTCGTAAGCGATGACCGGGATGTTCTTTGCCCCGGCGGTGTCGAGCTGGCTCGAGAGGGCCGTGCCGTCGATGGCGGCGATGACCAGCATGGTGGCCCCATTGGTGATCATCTGGTCGATCTGCTGGGTCTGGGTGGGAATGTCATCGTTTGCGAACTGGAGGTCGACCTCGTATCCGGCCGCTTCGAGGCCCGACTTCACGGCGTTGCCGTCGGCGATCCAGCGCTCGGAGGTCTGGGTCGGCATAGCGACACCAACCTTGACTGTGCCGCCGTTCGAGGCCGCACCACTATCGGAACCGGTGGCACCACCGGCACCGCCTCCCGCGCATCCGCTCAGTGCAAGGGCACCGGCCGCACAAGTGGCTGCGACCGTTGCTATCTTTCCAAAGAAACCACGTGTCTTCATGGAATATCTCCTGTTTATTGCCTCGACATCGCTGTCGATGGGCATCACGTCTCCACACATCCGTCGTGCGGTCTGACGGCTTTACGATATGAGAGGAATGTCACCTACACCATGCCCAATCGATAACAGTCCAATAACAATTGTTAACGTTCACATTCTCAAGAACTGCCATATACATAAAAGAAACGCTGGGAAACGCATGAATTTATCGCCGTACATTCCTGCCGTGACAAAATGTGACATTCCTTCGACAAAGCGGAAGCCATCGTGTCAGACGTGGCGACGATGCAGAGCTCATCAGGACCGCAGTCTTCCAGTCATCCTCAATACCGAAGTCCGAGCTAGCCACGTGTTGACTCAAACACCGAAGTGACACTCCGATTCAATCTTGTCTCCCTCCGCGACGGCATCATGACGCACGTTGTCGTCAAAGCGAACCACACGCGCCTCGTTGACGACCACACAGCCGTCATCTGCACCCCCGCATCTCGGGGCTGCGGCCATTCACGCTCCTGCCTGAGCGCCGACAAACATCCGTTGAGTGAGCGTTCATATCTCCACGCACACAAGGCACGCACGCAGAAGAAAAGGCTCCTGAACGGGCGCACGGCCCCGTCGAACCACGCACAACGAGGCGGGTGGGACGCACGTAGGTATCGACCGAGCTTCCCTCTAGCGCCTGGCTAACAGCCTCCATCGCGCAGCGCCCACAATCAGCGAAATCCTGGTGAACCGTCGTCAGTCCCGGCCTCGCGTGCGGTAATCTCCAGGGCAATCAGCATCGAGGAGGGGCCAACATGAGCCGAGGTCGTGGTCACGACACCGATAATGCCTGAGCGGGCGGTCACCAGGGTTCAGGCCACGGAGTTTGGACGGTATCCCAGCTGCGCAATCGCGGCCTGCACGCGTTCGCGCGTCCGCGGCGACACGCGCCCCTTACCGTTCACAACGCGAGACACTGTCTGATGCGAGACACCGACCAATTGAGCTACGTCCGCCATCGACGGAGGACGACCGTTGCGCGACATACCGGTCCCCTCCCGTATGCGTCCTGCTTTGTTCACATCCTCAACGAAACGCACAAACGGCATATTACACGCCACACTTTTTAAATAAATCGTCAAACGTTCATACTGATCACAGAGAATAGAGGCGTCCCTAACACCACTTGGATAAAGGTCCAGGAGACACAGATGGCATCACGCCCCTCGTCCGCTCCCCACCCCGTCGATCAAGTTCCTCCCTTTGGAAAACTCACCATTCTGGGTATTCAGCATGTCCTCGCGTTCTACGCGGGTGCCGTGGTCGTCCCGTTCTTCATTGTCAAACAGCTCGGGCTCGACGATGAAACTCTCATTCACCTCATCAACGCAGACCTGCTCACCTGCGGCATCGCCACCATCATCCAGTCGGTCGGCATCGGCCGCTTCGTCGGCGTGAAGCTCCCCCTCATCCAGGGCGTCACCTTCACCGCCGTCTCCCCCCTCATCGCGATCGGCGCGGCGGCCACGCCACCCGGCGCCGACCCGAAGACCGGCCTGGCCACCATGTACGGCTCCATCATCGCCGTCGGCCTCATCGTCTTCCTGGCCGCCCCCTTCTTCGCCAAGCTCCTGCGTTTCTTCCCGCCGGTCGTCACGGGCACGCTCCTGACGGTCATGGGCACGACCCTGCTTTCCGTCTCTGCCGACGACATTTTGAGGTGGACTGACGATGCACCGGCGGACACGAAGGCGGCGCTCACCTTCGAATCGCTCGCCTACGCCATCGGCACCATCGTCATCATCGTCCTCATCCAGCGCCTCTTCAAGGGCTTCATGGGAACGCTCTCAGTCCTCCTCGGCCTCGTCATTATGACGGGTGTTGCCTTCGCGATGGGCAAGACCAATTTCGCAGGCGTCGGAAACGCCAGCTGGGTGGCCGTCACCCGCCCCTTCTTCTTCGGGCTCCCCCAGTTCTCTGTGACTGCCATCATCGCGATGATCATCGTCATGGCCGTGACCGCCGTGGAGACCACGGGTGACGTGTTCGCGACCGGCGAGGTCGTGGGCAAGCGTATCGCCCCACGTGACATCGCCAACGCCCTGCGCGCCGACGGCCTGTCCACCCTGCTGGGCGGCGTCCTCAACTCCTTCCCCTACACCTGCTTTGCGCAGAACGTCGGCCTGGTGCGCCTCACCCGTGTGAGCTCCCGCTGGGTCGTCACCACGGCGGGTGTCTTCATGATCATCCTGGGCCTGCTGCCCAAGGCGGCGGCCATCGTCGCGGCCATCCCCTCCCCCGTCATCGGCGGCGCCTCCCTGGCGATGTTCGCCAACGTCGCCGTCGTCGGCATCCAGACCCTGGCGAAAGTCGATCTGCGCGACAACCGCAACGCCGTCATCGTCTCCACGTCGATCGGCCTGGCCCTCCTCGTCACCTTCAGGAAAGAGGACATCCTCACGGCCATGCCCTCCTGGCTGCAGATCATCTTCGGCTCCGGCGTGACCATCGGCTCGCTGACGGCCATCATCCTGAACATCCTGTTCTTCCACATCGGACGCCAGGCTTCGCCGGACGTGGCCGTGGTGGACGGCAAGAAGATCAACCTGGACGACGTCAACGCGATGGATCGCGACCAATTCGTCGCGACCTTCTCCTCGATGTTCTCCGCTCACACGTGGCCGGTCGAGCGCGCCTGGGAGTCCCGCCCCTTCGCCTCTGTGTCCGAGCTGCGTTCCTCCTTCGAGAACGCCGTGCTGGCGGCAACGCAGCAGGAGGCCGAAGAACTCATTGCGTCGTACTCGGATATCGTGTCGCTGGTCCTCGATGGCCAGGGTGACGAGCAGTCCCTGGCCGATACGGCGAACCTGTCCGTCGGTGATCTGACGGACAAGGAGGCTGAGGAGCTGCGCGCCCTGGCCAGCGCGTACCGCGAGAAGTTTGGCCGTCCGCTGGTGATCTGCGTGGATAACGTGGTGGACCGCAAGCACCTGCTGGAATCCGGTTGGCGCCGCGTCGAGCATTCCCCGGCCCGCGAGGCTCGTTTCGCCCTCGGCGAGGTCATCGATATCGCCGACCTGCGCTTCGATCAGCTGGTCGCCGACGCGAACCCCATGCGCGCCGCGTGGGACGCGGGGGTTGAGCGCCTCTAGAGTCGTTCGCCCTGTCAGTGACGAGGCCGGGGCGCGTTGGGCTTTTTCGTAGAGTCCCGGCGCGCCCCGGCCTTGTGCTGCCCGAGTGTCCCAACAGCCACTACGCATAACATCCCGGGTGGCGCTTGTTGCTCCTGACTATGCGGGAGGGGCGACCGGGTTGGCCGCCCCTCCCGCATGCGCTCGGATTGTCAGCGATGCGTCACCGATCCCACGAGAAGCCGCACAGCTCGTTGAGCTTCTCGCCGTGCGCCGAGAGTTCTGTGGTGAGGTCTAGGACCTCGTTGGATTCGTAGAAGTCGGCACCGTTGTTCATGGCGTCAGCGAGCTTGTCCATGTCGGTGATGACGTCCGCGTACGCAGCCTTCACGTCATCGTTGGTGACCTTCTTGGCAGCTTCCTTGTGGATGGCGAGGAACACATCCAGTTTGTTCTTGAAGTCCTCGGAACCAGAGAACGCGGACAGCGCGTCCACCTGTTCCAGGGCGTTATCGCGGGCGTTGTTGATTTCTTTGCAGGCATCGGCCTTGGACTGGGATCCGCAGGCAGCCATGCCGAGCGGGAACAGAAGGACGAGGCCGGCGGCGACGAGACGGCGCTTCATGAGGTTTCTCCTTGATTGAGTTCGTGATGCCGCGAAAGTCTATCGCTTTTCCACTTGGTAAGCAGGGACCGGTGGTTCCCGTCCCCACGCTCCACGAGGAAACGTCGGTTAACCTTCGGCTCACGCACGAAGCGTGGTGAAAAACGACGTGTCGCGGAACGCTTCAGGGCGCATCCGCATGCAAACCCTCTATCCCACACGTGAACCCGCTGCTCCGCACGTGGGCAGCCCCGCCGACGCTCCGATGAGCGGGTTTACGTGCGCAAAAGACGTCCCCGCCTCCGACTAGTGCACGCAGCGACCTATAATCCTCACCCTGATTACTCGCTCATCGAGCGCGCGCAGATATGCCGAGGGGCCGACCTTTCGGTCGGCCCCTCGGCGTATCCCATCAACACAGTGCGAGTTCTCCCAGATGACTCCTCAAACGTAGCTCGTCGGCATTATTCGGACCCGTGTGGCCCGCGCCGTATTCCCATGCGATGACGCCTACTGTATGGAGCCAACCTTGTGGGACCCCACAGGCAACCTGGGAAAAGCCTGGGACTTTATGCGCTCGCGTCCCGACGCGGTGTTCGGGGCGCGAGCGGGGCGCGAGCCTTGGCACCATGGCAGGGACGCTACAGGAGCTGGCCCGTGTCGGAGAAGTGGTACCACTTCCACCCGATGCGTACCCATCCCGTCGCCATAGCTCCGGTGCCGGGTTGCAGGTAGTACCAGGCACCTCCGTCTGTGATCCAGCCGGTGGCCATCGCACCGGTTGTGGGATCTAGATAGTACGTATCCGTGCCCAGCGTCAGCCATCCGCTCTGCTGAGCACCCGTCGAGGAGTGGTAGTACCACGAGTCCCCGTCGAGCACCCACCCGGTCTTCGCACACCCATTCGCGTCGAATCGGTATACCTGCGCGTCGATGGTGAGCGTCGAACTGCGTTCAACAGTGCCATCCGCGTATCGGTAGCTCCAACAGCTCCCGTTGTGCGACCACGATCCCACCTGCGGGGTCGGATCCGGCTGAGGGCTGCCCGCGAGCGCCACCGTCACCGGGTGACGCAGATGCGTGGCGTCGCGCACCTCGATGCGCAGCGTCGTATCGCTGCTTGACGGGTTCCACGACAGAAGCGCAGAGGCAGAGTCGGCGTTGGCCGTCATGTCCGCCCAGTCGAGCACGGGTGTTTCGGTTCCATCCGCGCTGACCTGCGTGGCTCGCATCTGGTATCCGCCCGGAACACCACCGGTCACGGAGGCGGTGATCTGGGTCGGGGTACCGACGGATGCCGACAGCTCGTACCCGTCATCGGCCTCGGTGATTCCCACGCCGGACACGGTCACAGTTGCGGGGGTGTACCGATGGATGCGCGCGGTATCGAGGCGTGCTTGCCGCAGCGTGTTCTCAGCCGTGGCCCATGCGGGCGATCCCTGCGCGTCGGCGACATACACGTCGATGTCGTCGGGTCTTCCCCCAAGCAGGTAGGAGTACAGGGCGAATTGTGTGGTTGTGGACGGCAGGACGAGGACTCTCGGGAAGCTCCCCGAGAGGGTGATGTCCGTTATCCCTTCGCCGAAGAATGTACTCATCAGAGACGTATCCGAGGCGCTCTCTTCGTAATCCACGACGCCCTGGACCCCACCTCGCACGATGAGGTGCTGGGGAGCCGTGAGGCTTGTACCCCTCGACGAGATCTTCCTGATCTGCGTTCCAAACTCGACCGTCTCGAGTCCCGTATTCGCCAGTCCGCCCGAGTATTGCACGGAGTCGGGAATTTCCAGTTCCGTCAACGACATGGCACCGTCAAATGCGCGGGCACCGATGGTCGTCACCGCACCAGGCAGGACAATCGACGTCAGGGCAGTCGACGCGAACGCCCTCTCCCCCACCGTTGTCAGCTGCGAAGGATAGTCTCGCGTGTCGTCGAATGTCACCGAGGTCAAAGCGGTCGACGCAAACGCGTCTGCTTGAATCTCTCGGACGCTCGCGGGAATACGAACGCTGCGAATCACCCGACGCGCCTTATCAAAAGCGGAGGGTGCGATCACCGTGACCGTATCCGGAATCGTCACGTCGGGCGAGGACCCCTCGTAGCTGGTCAAGACACCCGACGCATCGATCACGAAGTCCCTGGATGCTTCGCCTTCGATCGTGACCGGTATGGACACGCTTCTCGCTCGCCCATACCGATTTCTCACCGTCGCACGCAACGTACCGCTTCCTTCCGTGCTCGACGCCGTCACCGTCGCCGACAGCGTGTCACGGCTGGGCGTGACCGTTCCAAGAGAGGCAGGCACCAGCTTCCACGTCACCGTGCGCCCCTTGAAGGTTGATGCAAGGAACGCCTCAACTGTCGCCGCTTGCCCCGCCTGGAGAGTAAGCGAGGAAGTCGACAGCTCGATACCCGTCCATGATGAGACCGCGCGGACGCTGACCTGCGCGCTCGCGGACACGCTCGATTGCGTCGTGTCGGCTGCGGTGATCGTCGCGCTTCCGGTTCCCACCGCCCGCACGTGTCCTTGATCGTCAACGGTCGCCACGGCCTCGTTCGAGGAGGACCACACGAGGCCGGTGACGGTCGCGTTGGCGGGTTCGTAGTCCGCGCGCAGGGTCGTCGTCTGCCCGACGATAAGCGAGGAGGACTGCGGGGTCAGGGACAGCGCGGTCATCGGGATCCCCGCCAGGTTCACGTGTGCCGTCGTCCGATTCTTGCCCGCGTCCCAGGCGTACAGGGTCAGGGCGGCCGGGTTGGCCGCCGTCAGGGACTCGGGCAGGTCCTTCCACGCGATCTCGTAGTGGCTCGTGTATGTGCCGTCGTCCTGATGTGCGTCCGTCAAGCCTTCCGTCACCGAGTAGGCGGGTTCGTTCTCGGTTATCGCAGAGAACCCGTACCCGGCCAGCGGCGACGAGTCAGTGATGTCGATGACCAGTGTGCGTTCCCCTGCGTCATCCCTGACGTCGAGCGTGGTCACGACGGGAGCTTGGGTGTCCAGCATCAGCTCGTAGCTTTGCTGGTGCGTGGTCGAAGACGGGCCGTCCGATGCTGCTTCAATCGTGAGGGTGTAAGGTCCGTCGGGCAGCTCTGTACCCGACGCGTCGAATCCGTCAAAGACGGCCGCGTCCGTGTGAGGGGTTTCGGCAGTGTCAGCCTGGGCGTCGACGGTGTCAGGAACTTGCGTCTTCCCGTCGAAGGGGTACTTTCGTGCGCGGTGGCGCGTGTACGAGCGCACAACTGTACCGGCCTCGTTCTTGTAGGTGTAGGTCACCACCGGTACGTTGCGCAGCAGGACAGTACGAGGTGCAATCGACGTTGGCGCTTCGGGCAGGGGCGAGCGCGAAACGACGTAGCGGGCACCATCGAGTCCCACGCGCGGCTCATCGAGCGGAGCGCGCGTCGCAAGGTTGATCAGGGAAGACCGGTCGGCGTGGAAGTCGCTTCCCTGCGCGTCGAAGACGCTGGGGTCTCCCCAGGAGCCGTAGAACCCCATGTAGGGAACCGTCAGGTCGGGTGCCCCGTCGGTGCTCGCGAAGGTGACGGCGCCGTCAATAAAGGTTCCCTTAGGCGCGTTCGCGGCGGCGTACGAGGCAAACTCAGCCTGAGGGGTCACCGTGACGGTCACGGAGGCGCGCGATCTGGCGGGCACGCGCAACGCGTTCGCCGAGAAGATCAGGGAGATACCCTGATTCGCCCAGTTCTTGGAGTGCTGGGTGAAGTACCCGTTTTCGGTGATCTCGGAGAGAGCTTGGCCTCCGAGCGTGTAGGTGTGATCGTCGCCGGACAGGTTGGTCAGCCTCACCGTGAAGCTCCAGCCCTGCGTTCCATCTCCGAGGTCTGCCTTCGGGCGAGATGGGTCGGACGCTCCTTCCACGGTCGGGTAGACGGCCGTGGTGGTTGCCGCGACCGCGTCGACGAGGCCGGCACCGACTCTACGCGGCGAGTAATAGGTTCCGTTGCGTTGCTCAACGTCTTGGAGCGGATGAGCGGTGCCCATCAGGATATTCGCAACGACAGCGTCCTTATCCGCGTGGCTCATGCGCGCGAACAACGGATCGCTTGCGATGCGCTCACGCACGAGGGCGGCCACGCCGGCGACGTGCGGGCTTGCCTGCGAGGTGCCGGTCATTCGCACGTACTGGTCAAGATATCCAGCGGAGACGACATTGCCGCCGGGTGCGGTGATCTCGGGCTTGAGTGTGATGTCGGGTGACACGCCCCAGGAGGAAGTGGGATAGACCATCGGCATATCGGTCACGGGAACCTGGTCGGAATACGTGAGGGTGATCGTCACGCTCCCGGAGGCAGAGGATCGTAGCGCCTCGGCGAGGGTGTCGTGGTCTTTGTTCGTGATGGTGACGGTCGGCAACGTTGCGTGCTCGTCGATTATTGCCGCGTAGGGAACCACACCCTGATCGGGGTCTCCGAGCATGAGCGCTGCTGGGCGCGCTGACAGGGACTCAGCCGTACTCACTTGCCGCCAGGCACTGATCCCGTTGTTGTATTCCCCGTTCCCGCCGCCGTTTTCCAGGAGAATGACATCGGAGAGATCGCCCTGGTTGTCGGCGACGAGTCGCTCGAGCGTGCTTGCATCACCCGCGCCGGCGTCAATGACGCGGTAGGTTCCCTCTGGGATGGCACGCAGGTCAGCCTTCGCCTGATCATCCCAATCAACGGCGGCGCGGTAGAAGATCCGCTGGCCCTCGTACGTCAGATAGGGCAGGGCCAACACGTTATCGACCGAGGCGACGGTCAACGACGGTTTGAAGGAACCCGGCTCGGTCACCGTGGAAGTATCCGGTTCGGTCGCGTAGGGTGCAGCGCTGCCATTGAGGGTTCCGTACGCGGCAGACCCCTCATTCCCCGCGCACACGTTGACGGTGATACCTTCATCTGTCAGGGCTTTGAGCACACCATCGTAGACGCTGCCGGCCTCGCTGCTCATGCCACCGCCTCGCACAAGAGACAGGTTGATGATGTCCGGTTTGAGGATGAGGGCGTCATCGAGCGCATCCAGCACTGCCCTGTCCTGAATACCGCTCCCATCTCCGGCCACTTTTGCAGCGATGATCTGAGCGTTCGGCGCAACGCCCCGCAGCTCGGGCGCGTTGGCGGCGGCGATACCGGCGACGTGCGTCCCGTGCAGGCTGTTGAAGATATATCCGGGATTCGGATTGTCATCCTCGTCGGCGTAATCGTAGACAAAGGGGATCTTTTTGCTCACGTAACGTCCCCCTTTCCCGTGCGGGAGTTTACTGGTCAAGGCCTCGACGTCCGCTTGACTCATGCGCACGTCAACTCCGTCCATGGAGCCGGCAAAGGCGGCATGCCCTATCACCAGTCCTGTGTCGATGATTTCGATAACCTGGCGGTCGCCCTTCAGGCTGGTCTGGTTGGCGCGAATCATCTCGAGCGTGGAGGAATTGAGCACGTTGGGGTCAATGGCGGTGAGGACGGCGTCGTCTGCATCCTCACTGATCGTCGTAGGATCGTAGGTTTGCTCGACGAATGCTGCCTTAACGCCTTCGGTGGCACGAATGGCCTCCAGGGAGGAGGCCGGGGCTTCGAGCGCGAAGCCGTCGAGCGCGTGGCTGTATTCGCGCAGGACGGTGACGACCGAGCCGGGCGCGACCCGATCAACCTCTGACTTGATGCGGGCTTTCATCTCTGCGTGTTTGGTATCCGTGCTCAGCCCAAAGACGCGCTTATCCCAGGGGATTCCGACGTCTCCTTCCTCAAGTTGGACGATGATCGTGGTCGGCGTGTCGTCGCTGGCATGCCCATCAACGTCCGAGGCCGTGGCAGGGTCCTGTGGGATGCGCGGCTGTGCGTCGCCGCCGGACTGCGCGTCGTCGCGCTGAGCAGCGAGGGTGCGCGGCTGGGCGTCGTCGGTGACGGCAGCCGCGCGTGTCGATGGGATTGTGACCGGGGTAAAAACGAGGGCACCTGCCGCTATCAGCGCCAGTGCCGTGACTTTTCGTCGGGACATCTGTGGCTCACTTGGTCGACAAAAGGGGTGGAGGTGAGGGTCGCGTCGCTGCTTCCCTCACCTGTCAATCATAAACCGATGGAGCTTAGTCGATAATTGATAATGTTTGACAGACAATCCTTCCAACAGGAGGTCACCACTTTTTTAGCTGATATAACAGCACATACCGACAGCCTTTAATTGTTCAACAGCACCTGACACCCCAGCATTTTACAAGGCTATATGGGGGACGTGGAGACGCACTGTAATAAACTGACAAACTTTTATCCACGCCGATAATGGTGACCAGCACTGCAGCTGCAGACAGGTGTGCGCCCCCGGGTGGTGTCCCAGGGGCGCACACTCGGGCGCTCACGCCCGCATCAATCACTCAGATCAGCTCCACTGGCCCAAATCAGAGAAGAAGTACCACTTCCATCCGATCCAGACCCAGCCGGTAGCCATCGCGCCCGAAGGCTGCAGGTAGTACCAGGAGTCGCCGATCTGCAGCCAGCCGGTGACCATCGCACCATCGGCCGGGTTCAGGTAGTACCAGGTGCCGCGGATCATCATCCAACCCGTGGCCATCGCACCACTACCCGGATCCAAGAAAAACCACGACGAGCCATCCTTGACCCAACCGGTTGTCATGACACCTTCGGGGCTCATGTAGAACCACGATGAGCCGAGGTGCAGCCAGCCGGTGGCCATTGCTCCGGTGGTCTCATCGAGGTAGAACCACGACATACCTTGCTTCACCCAGCCCACAGCCTGGGCGCCCGATGCCTGGTGATAGAACCACGATCCCTGATCCTTGACCCAACCGGTGCGCATGTAACCGAACTCGTCGAAGCGATAGACGGATCCGCCAATCACAAGCGTGGAGTCCTTCGGAAAGGACCCATCGGCCTGGCGATACCACCAACCACGCGCGTCACTCATCCACTCGCCCTCCGCGGGAGCCGGATCCGGATTCGGAGCAGGGTCCGGGTTGGGTGCCGGGTCCGGATTCGGAGCAGGATCCGGTGCCGCCGAGCCATCCAGGTGCACGGCCTGCTGGGCCGGGTTCAGTCCCCAGTCCCACGCGACCAGGTATGAGGACACGGGGGCCTCGGCTTCGTTACCTTTCTCGGCCCACGCGCGATTCAGGTCCGTGACCGGAACCTCGACGTGGTAGCGGTGCGTTCCGTCGGCCTGAACCTCACCGTCGCCTTCGAGGAGCTGGCGGTAGTACCAGGTGCCCTCCGCATCGGCACGCAGCTCGACGCCGGCCAGCGGCGAGGAGTCGGCAACGTCGAAGGAGAGTGCGCGTGCCTCGCCCTCGCCCGCGACCGCCGCAGAAGAGATGACGGGCGCTCGGGTGTCGAGGGTGAAGTCGTAGCTCATCTGCTGAGTGGTGGACGAAGGTCCATCCGTGGCTGCCTCGAGGGTTAGCCTGTAGCGTCCGTCCGGCAGTTCCTTCCCGGCCTCGTCCAGCCCGTCGAAGATGGGATCGTCGCCGGTGAACTCGCCCGGCTTCGTGTACCCGGTTTCCAGGTCGTAGAGGGACTTGCGCACCCGGCTCAGCGTGTACGAGCGGACGGTGTCCCCGGCCTCGTTCGTGTAGGTGGCGTTCATCTGTGGGACGGCGCGCAGCATGCCCGTGCGTGGGGCGATGGTGTTGGGGGCTCCGGGGGCCTGCGACCGCGAGGCGATGAGCCGGGTCGGATCGACCGTGACGACCGCATTGTAGTCCTGCTTATCGGCCAGCGGGTTCAGGCCACCCAGCGGGATTTCGGTCTCGGTGTCCATCAGCGCGGAGCGGTAGACGTGCGCGGGATGTGTGTCCTCGTCGGACCACTTCTCGTCAAAGATCGCGGGCGCGCCCCACGCGCCGTAGAAGCCTACGTAGGGAACGGTCAGGTCGGGTGCCCCGTCGGTGCTCGTGAAGGTGACAGCGCCGTCGATGAAGGTCCCCTTGGGGGCTTTTTCGGCGGCGTACGAGGCGAACTCGGCTTCGGGGGTCACGGTGACGGTGACGGTGGCGCTGGAGGACGCGGGAACGGTCACGGAGTCGGAGGAGAAGGTCAGGGAAATACCCTGCCCCGCCCAGTTCTGCGAGTGTTCCAGGAACACGCCTTCTTCGATGACCTCGGACAAGGCCTGCCCACCGAGTGTGTAGGTGCGCGCCTCGGGCGCGAGGTTCGTCAGCTGCACCTGGAAGGTCCAGCCCTTCGTGCCGTCGCCCAGGTCGGCCTTGGGTCGCGAGGGGTCGGAGGCCCCGATCACGGTCGGGTACACGGACGAGGTCGTGGCGGCGACCGCGTCAACCTGTCCTGCGCCGACCTTGCGCGGGGAGTAGAAGGTGCCGTCACCCAGCTCAACGTCGATGAGCGGGTGGGCGGTCCCCATGAGGAAGTTCGTGACGACCGCATTCTTCTGCGCAGCGTCCATGCCGCTCAAGAGCGGGTCGGAGGCGATGCGCTCGCGCACGAGGGCGCTGATGCCCGCGACGTGCGGGGAGGCCATGGAGGTGCCCGACAAACTCGCGTACTCGCCGTTCAAGATCGCCGAGGTGATGTTGCCGCCGGGGGCCGCGACCTCGGGCTTGAGGCGCAGGTCGGGGGTGACGCCCCACGCGGAGAATTCGGAGGCGGTCGGGTTGCTCGAGGACAGGACGATGCCGGAGTGGGTGACAGTCAGGTAGACGTCTTCTCCCCCGGCGTCGCGTATCGAGTCATGGATCGCGTCGCTGTCCTTCTTCGTGATGGTCACCGTCGGCATCTCGCGGGTGGACTCCAGAATGGCCTGGTACGGCGCGCCCGCGTCATCGGTGTCGGCGATGATGAGGGCGGCGGGCGGCGGAGTGGCCTGCGTCAGGTAGCTGGCCTTGAGGTCGTCGGTCATCGGGATGTCGAGACGGGTATCCATGCCACCCTTGTCCTCGAGGACGATGGCGTCCGACAGGTCGTAGCGGTTTGTGCTCCAGTAGCGTTGCACCTCATCACTGCCTCCGGAGTGCTCATACACGATCCGGTAGGTCTTTTCGGGGATGTCGCGCAGGCTGGGCACCGGGTCGCCCTTGCCGTCGATGGCGATCCCGTAGGGGATCTTACGGTCGCCGAGCAGGACGTAGGGCGAGGTGTCCTGCGCGTCGACCGAGGCGACCGCCAGGGTGGATCGATAGGAGGCCGGCTCGCCAAGAGTGCCCGTGTCGGGGTCGGAGGCAAAGGGCTTGTTCTGCCCGGAGTTGTTGCCGTACGCGGTGGAGAAGGCGTTGCCGGACGCGGCGTTGACGGTGATGCCCGCGTCCACGAGCGCCTTATAGACGTCGGCGAAGATGGTCCCGGCCTCGCTGCTCATGCCGGAGTCGTCGCCCAGCGAGATGTTGATGACGTCGGGCTTGATGACCAGGGCATCGTCGAGGGCGGCGAGCATGGCGGCATCGGACATGACGCCGTCGGCATCCTGGATGACCTTGGCGACAATGATCTGCGCGTTCGGGGCGCTGCCGCGTACCTCGCCGCCGTTAGCGGCTGCGATGGCGGTGACGTGCGTGCCGTGGTTCAGGTCTTTTTCGGAAGCGGGGACGACGTCGGCATCGTTGTCGGCGTAGTCGTAGGCGAAGGGGATTTTGTCGCTGACCCACGTGCCCCCTGTGGCGTGGGGCAGGCTCGGCGCGAGTGCGGCGACGTCCGCCCGCGTCATGCGCAGGGAGGCGGCATCGAGGGCACCGGAGAAGGCGGGGTGGCTCGTGTCGAGGCCGGAGTCGATGACTTCGATGACCTGGTGGTCGCCTTTTTGGGCGGCCTGGTTGGCGCGGGTCATTTCGAGCGCGGACGCGTTCTTCAGGACGGGCGCACCTGCGGGGGCAGCATCGTTCTCGGCCATGGGCGTGACGCTGCGCGCAACGGCGGCGGTCTTGACGCCCTCCGTGCGTTGGATAGCGGCGAGCGCGGCCGCGGGTGCCTTGATCGCGAAGCCCTGGAGCGCGTGGGTGTACTCACGCAACGTCGTGACGCTCGCGGAGGGGACAGCTTCGGCGACGGAGGCGGCGATCCGCTCCCGGGTCTGCGCGCGTTCAGCCCCGGCCTCGAGCTGGATGATGATCGTGGTTGGCTCGTCACTCGACGAGGCTGGGGCGGGGTTCGCGGGCTGCCCCGAGCTGGGAGGGGTGGGGCCGGAGCGGGGATGCGCTCCCCCGTCAGCTGCGAACGCAGCCGGAACGGCGAGTGTTGTCACGCCAAGGGCGCCGGCGACCACCAGGGCGAGTGCCGACGTTCTGCGGTGGGTCATCTGAGTCTCACTTCATTAACGACTGTGTTTGACAAGCTTGGCACTAAGAGCGCCTCCACAATTATGGGGAGCTTTTCCACGTGCGCAGTATGCGTTGTCGGCAACCGAGACGCGGCTTGTCACGATCCTGTCGTCCTCCCACACCAAGCGCCTCTCGAGCGCGCGCAGATACGCCGAGGGGCCGACCTTTCGGTCGACCCCTCGGCGTATCCCATCAACACAGTGCGAGTTCTCCCAGATGACTCCTCAAACGTAGCTCGTCGGCATATCCCGGACCCGTGTGGTCCGTGCCGTATTCCCATGCGATGACACCTACTGTAGGTGCCGAGTCTGTGGAGACAGCCGGAGCGTCCTGTGAAAACGCTGGGATTATGCGCCGGATCCTAGTGAATCCACTTGCCACTGTCGGAGAACTGGTACCAGGTCCACCCGATCTGGATCCAGCCGGTGGCCATCGCACCGCTGGGGCGCAGGTAGTACCACCCGTCGTCACCGCGCAGCCAGCCTGTGGTCATGCGTCCGGTGTTGACGCTCAGGTGGTACCAGGTTCCACCGTCCTTGAGCCAGCCCTTGGCCATCGCGCCGCTTCCCGGCGTCAGGTAGTACCAACCGCCCTCGACATTCACCCAGCCGGTCTGCATGGCACCGGAGGAGTCGTGGTAGCGCCATGCGCCCTCGTCGTAGATCCACCCCGTGCGCATGAAGCCATCCGAGCCGAATCGGTAGATCTTGCCGTCGATCATGATGGTTTGGCTCTTGACATACGTGCCGTTCGGATAGACGTAGCGCCAGCCGAAGAGCGTGCGGCTCCATTCTCCCGTCACGCGCGCGGGCGAGAGTTGAGCTTCCGTCGTCTGCTCGGCGCTCACGTGCGTGATGTCGCGCGTCTGAACGCGCAAGGACGGCGCGCCCTCGGTGGGCGTCCACGAGAATGCCAGGGTCGAGGCGTCCCCGTCACCCGCGTTCATTGCCGTCCAATCCTGGACGAGGGTCTCAGTCCCGTCCGCGCCGACCTGGGTGACGCGCAGCTCGCGGCCCTCGGGCACGCCACCGTTCACGGTGGCGGTGACACTCACCGACGCGTCCTTCCATGCGAGCGCGCCCCCGGCCTCGTCATTGGTAGCGTCGAGGCCCTTCAGCGTGAGCTGGGCGGGAGTGTAGACGTGCAGGTGGGACAGGTCGATGCCTTCCTTGACGAGTTCGGCCTTTGCGACCTCCCAGGCGGGCGATCCTTCGGCTGCTGCCACGTAGACCTGCGCGTCGGTCTTGTAGCCAGGCGAGGAGAAGGGGTCGAGTTGGAAGGAGGTGATGGTCGAGGGCAGGACGATGACCTTGGGACCCTTGCTGCGCACGTCCACCTTCGTCATACCTTCGCCGAAGAAAGCGCTCTCGATGCGGCCGTTGGAGGGTTCTCCGTCGGTGTAGTATTTGCCATTCACGCCGCCGCGCACGATGAGGTGGCGAGGTGCCAGGTTCTCGCGCGTGGGCATGAAGAGTTCACGCACCTTCGATCCGAGGATGACGGTGTCTAGGCCGGTGTTCTGGATGCCGCGAACGACTTCGAGCGACTCGGGGAAGGTCATGTCTACCAGGTTGGTGCACCCCTCGAAGGCCGAGTAGTCGATGGTCGTCAGCCCCTCGGGCAGGATGACCCGGGTAAGCGATCTGGCCCTGTCGAACGCTTGGTACCCAATCGCAGTGGTCCCGGCGGGCACCTCGTACTCGTTGCCAGCTCGGGACGCCGGGTAAAGGATCAGGCTGGCCCCGTCCTTGGTGTAGAGGACGCCATCTACCTCAGAGAACGAGGCATTAGCTGGGTTCACGGTCACGGTTGCCAAGGCGGTGTCGCCGCTGAGAGCACCGGAGCCAATGGATGACAGGCCCGCTCCCAGGTGCAGCTGCGT
Organism: Actinomyces sp. ICM47; assembly: GCF_000278725.1. Lineage (GTDB taxonomy): Bacteria > Actinomycetota > Actinomycetes > Actinomycetales > Actinomycetaceae > Pauljensenia. The sequence continues at coordinate 31,816 of NZ_ALCA01000106.1, forward strand.
GAGAGAGGTGTTGCTCGCAAGAGACCACTGCCCGATGGACGTGACACTATCGGGCAGGGTCAGAGAGGTCAGGGCGGTCCCCATCAGGGCACTCCCGTCGAGCATCGTGAGCCTGCCGAGGTCCGGACGCAGGTTCACACTGGCCAGGCTGCGAGCGTATATGAAGGCACCGTCGGGCAGAGACGTGGCACCTCCAATATCGACGCTCGTCAGCTTCTCCGCGTACGCGAATGCCCAATACCCCGCACTCTCGAAGCCGTCGGGCAATGTCAGCGAGGTCAGGTGTGAATGCGTAAATGCCTGCGAGCCGATCGTCCGCAACGTAGAAGGCATCGTCACGGTAGCAACCTGTGCGTTCTCGAAAGCGGATTGTTCGATGGTGGTCGTCCCCTCGAGGACGGCGTAGCTCCCTCCAGGGTTTTTGGCCGTCGGGTACGCGATGAGGCTCGAGTGGTCCTTCGTGTACAAAACGCCCTCGTCACTGGTGTAGTTCGCGTTGTCCGGATCCACGTCGATGGTCGTCAGACTCGGCGTGTACTGGAAGTCCCCAACTAGGAGACCCGGGCCGATATTGGGTCCCAGGTGGAGCGTCTTCAGGCCCGCCATACCCTCGAAGGCACCGACGACCGTCTGCACAGAGCGAGGCAACGTCAGCGTCTCGATAGGGGTGTTGGAGAACGCTTCGTCGTAGATCGCTGTGAGCTGGGAGGGGTGGGCCGAGTCATCCTGGAAGGTAATTTCCTGCAGGTTGGTGCCTTTGAAGGCTTCGTAGTCGATGGTGCGCACACTGGCGGGCACCCACACCTTGGTCAGCTGGGACGGGAAAGCACCGGAAGAGATGCCCGTGACACCCTCGGGGATTTCAACGTCCTGACTCTTTCCCTGGTACTGGACGAGGACGCCGTCATCGTCCGTGATGAAGTCGCCGCGAGGATCGGGCTGGACCGTCACGGGCACAGTCACCGTCTTAGTCACCCCTGCCTCGCTCGTGACGGTCGCGGTTAGCGTGCCGGTTCCCGCCTGCTCAGCGCCCTGAAAGTCGATCGACGATGCATCGTCGCGGCTATAGAACGCCCCAAGAGTGGTGGGGTCCATGCTCCAGGTGACTGCGCTTCCTTGGAGGGAGGGGGCGAGGAGCGCGTGCAGGTAGACCTGCCGGTTGAAGATGGCCGACACCTCGGGGACGGACAGCTCCATGCCCACGTCCTCGGGGATCTCACGGACCTGAACCGTGGACGTGGAGGTCAGGCTCGAATCATCCTTGTCGGTCACGGTGATCGTCGCCTCACCGACACCGACCGCGCTGACGTGTCCTTCCTGGTCGACGGTAAGAACCGACTCATCCGAAGACTTCCAGACGATGATGCCGGGGTCGAAGTTTCCTGAATCGTAAGAGGCGTCGAAGATGACGTTCTGGCCCAGTGCCAGGTCGGTAGCAGTCGGCCACACGTCCAGCCTCGTCGTCGGCACACCGATACTGGGTGCTTCAACTGTTGCGGGCTGGAGAGCTCCGGTCACACCGGTGCCCGCGGCGGTGGCCGCAGGCACGCTCAGCGCGGTCAGGGCCAGGACGCCGGTCGTTGCCAGCGCGACCGCTGAAAATGTTCGATGGGACATGTACACCTCGCTTGGTTGAGAACTAGTGGAGGGGAACGCCCACTGCTATGTGGCGTAATCCATGCTCAAGCCTAGTATGTTGCCCCCTTGACAGATGCTCGTTTTGCCATATTTTCTCAGCATATGTCAAACATGTGACACGTTAGGTTATAGGCTTTTTCGCCCAACTGTTCAGAATGCACATACGCACAACTAAGCCCACGAGAAAACACCGCTCGATACACGTGACACACTGAAGAACATGGGATGAAAGTAACGCGAGGGCGCAGCCAACCACTCGGTCGACCACGCCCTCGCGCTAGGTCACTCGACTACTCGACCCACTGACCTGAGTCGGCAAACCGATACCAGGCCCATCCGTCGCTCACCCACCCGGTGGACATCGCTCCACTGCCGGGCGTCAGGTAGTACCACGAGCCACCATCGACGACCCACCCACTGGCCTGCACGCCCGAACGCAGGTGGTAGTACCAGACACCATTGTCACGAACCCAGCCGACGCGCATATAGCCGGCCGCATCGAAGCGGTAAACCCAACCACCGATAGTCACAGCTGTACCGACCGGATAGGAGCCGTCGGCGTAGCGATACCACCAGCCACGAGCACCCCAGACCCACTCCCCTGTCTGCTGTTGGGGTATCGACGTCTGGATCGGCGCGGGACCCGGTGCCTGGCTCGGCGCGGGAGCGGGCGGCTGGCTCGGGGCGGGAGCGGGCGGCTGGCTCGGCGCGGGA